>NZ_BAABJX010000054.1:0-35461 GCF_039543525.1 Algivirga pacifica | reverse complement strand
CGGTACAAGAATCGGTACAATCATTCTCGTCCATCACGACCACCTTATACGTACCCGCTGGCAAGTTGCTTACCATAGCTGTACTGCCCACTGGGTTATCCTGAGCATCAGTCCATGCGTAAGTATACATACCCGTACCACCTTGAACCTCGACCTTAACGCTACCGCTTGATTCTCCATTACACAAGGCACTATCTGCTGAACAAGACAACTCTAATGCTGCTGGCTCTTCAATTATAGCGGTACAAGAATCAGTACAATCATTCTCGTCCATCACGACTACCTTATACATACCCGCTGGCAAGTCGCTTACCATAGCTGTACTGCCCACTGGGTTATCCTGAGCATCAGTCCATGCGTAAGTATACATGCCCGTGCCGCCTTGAACCTCAACCTTAACACTTCCGCTTGATTCTCCATTACACAAGGCACTATCTGCTGAACAAGACAACTCTAACACTGCTGGCTCTTCAATCACAGTAGTACAAGAGTCTGTACAATCATTCTCATCCATCACGACCACCTTATACGTACCCGCTGGCAGGTTGCTTACCATAGCTGTACTGCCTACTGGGTTATCCTGAGCATCAGTCCATGCGTAAGTATACATGCCTGTTCCTCCCTGAACCTCGACCTTAACGCTACCGCTTGATTCTCCATTACACAAGGCACTATCTGCTGAACAAGACAATTCCAATGCATCGACCTCGAAAACTTCTGCAGTACAAGAATCCTTACAATTGTTTTGATCAGTTACCACTACCTTATAAGTTCCTGCTGGTAGATTGGCAACCATCTGCGTCATACCTACTGGATTATCCTGAGCATCGGTCCATGCATAAGTATAAGGGGCTGTACCACCTTGAACCTCTACATTTACACTACCACTTCTATCTCCATTACATAATGCGCTATCAGCCTCGCACTGCAACACAAGGGCTTGAGGCTGGAAAACTTCCACTGAACAAGAGTCCTCACATTGATTTTGGTCTGTGACAATAACGGTATACACACCTGCTGGCAAGCCTGTCACTTCCTGAGTGGCTCCGACTTGAACCTGATTGGCATCTTTCCATAAATAATTGTAAGATGGTGTTCCCCCAGAAACGTCTACACTTACAACTCCTGTACTATCTCCAAAACACTTCGTGCTATCAGCGCTACAAAGCAAATCCAAGGCATCAGGTTCATTAATTGTTTCACTCTTCATTGCAGTACATCCCAATGAATCAGTCACGGTCACCGTATAAGTGCCCGCTGGCAAAAGAATTGGTCCAATAGCTCCCGGATCAACATCTGTGAAATTCTTTGTAATATTTCCATCGGTGACTTCAATGGAATAAGGAGGTGTACCTCCTGATAACATACCACTAATCGCTCCGCTATCACCATTACAAAGTGCATCTGTTGCCATGGACTCTAGTAAAATAGCATCTGGTTCTGTAATCGTGAAGTTCAACGTTGTATCACAACCATCGGCATCTGTAATCTTTACGGAGTACATTCCTTCAGCTAAATTTGTCAAGTCTTGTGTTGTCTCTCCGTTAGGAGTCCACAAATAAGTATATGAAGGGGTTCCTCCACTTACACTTACATCAATACTTCCCGTAGAGTCTCCATTACAGTCTACATTGGTTACCGTTCCACTTGCCAATAGTGCATCTGGTGTATCCACGATAAAAGTATCCATTGCAACACAACCTGTCGTATCATCTGTCACCGTAACGATATACTGACCCGCAGGAAGGTTATCAATATCCTGTGTTGTTTCGCCATTACTCCAGCTATAGGAGTAAAATCCTGAGCCATCTGAAACCGTCAAATCAATCGCTCCATCCTCATCTCCATCACAACTAACGTCTGTGACTATACCAGAAAGTAAAAGACTTCCCACAGTTACTACTTTTGAACAAACAGACACACCTCCTGAAAATTCATCCGTGATCGTCACTTGAATTTCAAAAGTACCTGTCATATTTCCCGGATCCACAATAACACTATCCGCTGTATTACTTCCCACAATACTCGCTCCAGTATTATTGTTGATAATTTCCCATTCAAAGTCATATACATCTTCAGCTGTAAAACCGTTAGGGATTTCATCATCAGGAAATTCCAAAGTGAATGTCATATTTTCCCCGTCACAATTAGTACTATCTCCTATAATATCACAAGTAGGAAAAAAGGCTACCGCTGAAGCTTTCAAGCTGCGATCCTGGTTACCCAGATTAATAAAGTTACCATCTTCTGTTGCACCAATCAAACGCATATGATACGGGCTACCTGTAATCCCTGAAGCAGAGCGAGGGTCCCCTCCAGGTAGAAAGCCCCAATCAAAACGATTCGAAATATGTCCACCAAATGCTAAGATGGCTGTACTTCCTGTAGCGGTAAAGGTCACAGTAAATTGTGTCTCTGAACCATCCACAGAGTACTGTCCGTCCGTATTGTCATAGACCACAGCAGACAATGTCCCTCCCCACATAGAAATAAGTTTTTGACTCGCTGGTTGCGCATTAAAGCTATTAGTAGGTTCTCCCGCTACCGGTGTTGAATTTACCGGAGGAGCACCAATAGCAATTTGCGAATCAGGCATGCCACTCAATCCCATCACACCTTCTGTAGGGTCTACCACTTCGGCAGCGTGCCCAAAAGCCGTGTGGGGCTCCAGGTTTTGATAACTTGTAATATAATCTGTAGCGATATATCCCCCTGAAGGTGCTGTGATATCAAATCCTAGAGTTAAAGTATAAACCAAACCGTTCGTCAGTCCAGTCATCACTACCCGATAAGGGATTGAATAACCTTCCACATAATGGGACTTGCTTTCATTCAGGTTACCATTGACCCAGTCCTCCCCGGACGATAGACTAGCGTCATCGTTGGCATACTGATCGAGGTTAAAACTTTGTGCCTGCAGGCTAGAGGATATCCCCCAACAAAACAGCATCACAAATAGGCCATACAGCCAGGGGACCCGACGGTCCTTCGTTAGTAATAATGAGTAGTTCATCATTAAGAAATTAGGTTATTGATAATTTGGGTGGTGACCACAATACATAATTGTGGTTCTATAGGTTAATTTGGGTTGATTTTTACAGCTGGTTCATCAATACAACATAGGCTGTTGAGTTTATAGGTATGACATAATAAATGTCCCTATGGTATAAGGATTATAAGGTAGATAAGGAAAATGATTCTTTGATCAAGGTTCATTAGGGATATACACCCTGTTATAAGAAGTAAATAAACAGCTCATCTGAGTTTTGGGTTGATACAGATTAAGTTGAACACACCAGTTGAAAGGTGTTATGAGTATTTTCAGTTACGAGGTAAAGGATATGATCCCAACAAGCTCTACAGTCTTTTTACAGGTTGAAAGGTGGGTTTTTACCCCATCCTTAGTATTTAGGTTACAGTTGATGCATCACATTCCCACAGCACACAATATGCCTGAGAATTTCTTTACTTCTAATCTAATAAAGTACGTGCCATGATGTTTAGTTTGTTATGAAGCCTTTGCAAATTAATAAGGTTATTAAAAAAGGCTACCAAAACGGTAGCCTCTTTACTCGTCACGGATACGCCAGTGGCGTATCCCTACGATGTTTTACTGTTTTCTAACGGATAATCAATTTCTCCGTCAGCACCTTATGATCATTTACGGCTTTCAGAATATACATTCCTTTGCCATACGTTCTCATATCAATCTGGTTCTGTGATACTCCATTGGCATCCAACGTATGCACCAGTTGTCCAGCTGCATTGTAGATCTCTATATGACTATCCATAAACTCGGTTGGCAACTCCAATGTGAAGAATCCTTCCGATGGATTTGGATAAACTTTCAGTTGCTCCGTGATGGAAAGTACATTTCTCTCAACACCCAAGTTAAACTCAAACTCACTGCTACATCCTCTTGCATTCAATACCGTCAGATTATAGATACCTGGCTTAAGATCACTTAGGTCCCTTGCTGATGAGGTGAATCCATCAGGGCCTCTCCACTCATAGCTATAAGCCACCTCTCCTTCAACTTCACTCATGGTAATCTCACCATCTTCTGACTCAATCGTTGAGGCATCTTTAACGATAAACCTAGCATAGCTAAAGTACTCACAAGTCATGTTTTTCACCATGTACGTGAAGGTCGCCACACAGCCGTTTCTATCGGCAACCGTTACTTCGTAAGCACCTGGTTCCAGATCCTTTACTAGAGGTGTGTTATAAGCTTCATACCCATTCGGACCTGACCAGCTGTACTGATACGGTGCTGTACCTCCTGTTGCCATAATCGAGATACTACCATTTCGAACTTGATCATCATCTGCATGACGCATGTCCACTACATTGGCATAGATTCGACTGCGATCACAGCTGTTCTCCATGCGCTCTCCATCTACTCTCATAAAGTAAGTGAAGTAGCCTGTACAACCATTTGCATCTTTCACCTTCAAGGTATACTGCCCTGCTGTCAGGTTTCTAGCCTCTTTGGTATCTGCATTGAAACCATTAGGTCCCATCCAATGATATTGATAAGGTGCCTCGCCTCCCTGAAGATCAACAATGATAAAGCCATCGTTAGCTCCACGATAAGTTTCATCAGATTGTTTTACTCGAGCAGTAATTCTAACTCCTTCGCAACTTCCGTCTCTAGGGTCGTCACGTTCTACTCGGATATAATATGTAAAGTAACCTTCACAACCATTTGCATCTGTTACTTTAAGCGTATAACGACCCATCGTCAAGCCTTCGATATCTTCTGTCGTTGCTGTAAAGCCATTTGGCCCCGTCCACATATAAGTATATGGCTCATTTCCTCCTGTGATCGTTACATCAATAGCACCATCAAAAGCATTACGGTAACTTTCATTCGTGAACTTAGGGTTAGCTATTAATCGTACCTCTTCACAAGGAATAAAGCGAGGCTCTTCTACCACTACCGTTGCCATTGCTGTACACTCATTTGCATCCGTAACTGTCACCTTATATGTTCCGGCTGGAACCCCTTCTACGGTTGGTGTAGTCCCGACAGTTTCGCCTTCAGAGTTTGTCCAGATATAAATATATCCTTCTACTGGAGCCGCTTCTACTTCTGCCATTCTGGCACCACCTTCCATCATCATAAATGGTGTTCCTCCTGAAGCCATAGCCGATACACTACCATCTGAAGCTCCCGGTGCCGTTGCATCTGTACTGCTAGCCGTTACAGATACCGCTGTCTCTGGTTCTGTGATTTCCACTGAGATATTATTCGTCAGCCCTTCAGAATCTGTCAACTTAATTTGGTATACCCCTACAGGAAGATTCAAGAACTCAAATGCACCTTCAACGCCTGTCAATGTCTCTGTCGTCATATCTGGCTTCGTCAGTTCAATGGTATATGGAGGGAATCCACCACTACCTTCACCCGAAATGGATCCAGTACTTTCTCCTTTACATGGTACTGGGGTTGCTACAGCTGTCAAGCTTGGAGGAGGAGTTGTACTTGCCTGAATCTGAAGTAGATCCTCATCCACACAACCATTTGCATCTACGGTTTGAATGAAATAGAATCCTGGATCCAAGTCCTCTACAATATACTCTCCTGGCGCTAAGTCATTAAATACGGTATCCAAAGCTCCTGTAATCGTTACCATATAGTTCGGCGTGCCTCCACTCAATGTAAACTTGAATGAACCATCAGGAACTCCCGGTACAATATTGTCAGACAATTTCTCGATAGTCAAACTAACTGCTTCATCCGGCTCTGTGATTTCCGTCTCACACATTTTCTCACACTCGTTATTATCTGTCACAAATACCTTGTACTTGCCTGCCGGAAGATTTTGGAAGATTACCTGACCTGCAGCAACTGCGGAAGTATCAATCACAATACTGGCATCCTCGTTTTCAAACTGGATAAAGTAGCCTTCTGTTCCTCCTGAGAACGTTACGGTTACGGTTCCTGTGCTATCTCCTGTACATGGTACTGGTGTCGAATCACACACTACGTTCAACGGTTCTGGCTCTGTGACCTCTACCATACACATAGCACAGCACTCTACAGGTTTTCCAATTACTCCATTAACTGATTTTGTCTCCATGGTTGGCTTAGCCATTGTTTTCAGGCAAACCTTCACCGTATACTTACCTGCTGGCAAACCACTTACTGTTTTTGTCGTACCTACTATATTATCCGAAGCGTCTCTCCATTCATAGGTATACATCTCCTCTGCTCCATTGGCTACGAATGCATCAGGTGTTTTATCCATTACGTATGGTAACTCTCCACCTTCTACATGTACCGATACAACACCATCCTGACCTCCGGCACATGAAACATCTTGCTCCACTTTGCACTCCAATTCTATTGGACTTGGCTCGTTGATCGTTTCCTCTGCCATCGCAGTACATCCATTGGCATCTGTCACAGTCACCATATAAGTACCAGCTGGTAACTGAATTGGACCGATAGCTCCTGGGTTTACACCAACAAACGTCGTATCAATCACTCCATTTGTAGCATTTACCTCATATGGTGGAACTCCTCCAGATAGAGAACCAAATATGGCACCTAACCCACCATTACATGGCGTATCGATTGACTGAGAAAGAATAGTTATTCCTTTTTGCGGCTCGGTTACATCAGCTTCACAAGTGGCATCACATCTATTCATATCCAGTACCTTCACCAAATATGCTCCTGCAGGAAGATTTTCAAAAGTGATCATACCTGCTGCCATCGCAGTAGTATCACGGGTGATGCCATTGCCATCTGTTAACTGTATAGTATAACCAGGAACTCCTCCTGAGAAGGTTACTTTTACCATTCCTGTACTTTCATCCTTACATGAAACTGGAGTCGCTTCACACATTGCCATCACTTTTGTTTCTGGTTCTGTGATTTCTTCCATACCCTGTTCTGTATTTCCTACTGAATCTTCAACAAATACAGAGTAAACACCTGCAGGAAGGCCGTCCAGCTCTTTAAAACCATCTTGTATTCCTGTAAATTCACCAATTAATTCTTCTCCCTTTTTCACAGTAATTTTATAAGGAGGAATACCATTGGCCACTATCGCTTGTAATTTACCTGTAGAGTCACCTTTACATGGAACCGGAGTCGCTTGTAGTGTCAGTATTAAATCTGTACGTTCTGCTACTAAGAATATTGAATCTTCTTTTACACAACCATTAGCATCAGTCACTTCCACTTTATACTGTCCTTCCAGTAATCCTGATAGATCTTCTGTAGTCTCGCCTGTAGACCACAAATAAGTATATGGTGGCGTGCCCCCCATTACTGTCAAGTCAATTTCTCCATCTTCAGCTGTTATTCCTGATGGATTCGTACCTACCAGAGTAGTTTGAATCTCACTTGGCTCAAATACCTCTACTTCACATTCTCCTGTTTTTGGAGTAGATATAGCTCTAACTTGAATGGAAATACTTGTGATTGTCCCAGCACATACCTTATACTTCCCTGCTGCCAATCCATCTAAACGAATTGTATCTCCTGGATTACTGACCACTTTACTGTACAATATCTCATCAGATTCATTTTTAATCTGAAGTAAGAAAGGTCCTTGATCGTCACTGACAACCGATCCAAATACAGCTCCTGAGCTTTCTCCAAAGCAGTCTGTAGAATCTGCTTCACAAAGCACTTCCAAGTCATCATCATCGTCGTCATCATCATCATCGTCATCATCATCGTCGTCATCATCATCATCGTCATCATCATCGTCATCATCATCGTCATCATCATCGTCATCATCATCGTCATCATCGTCGTCATCATCATCGTCATCATCGTCGTCATCATCATCGTCATCATCATCGTCATCATCATCGTCATCATCATCGTCATCATCATCATCGTCATCATCGTCGTCATCATCATCGTCATCATCGTCGTCATCATCATCGTCATCATCATCGTCATCATCATCGTCATCATCGTCGTCATCATCATCGTCATCATCGTCGTCATCATCATCGTCGTCATCATCATCGTCATCATCGTCGTCATCATCATCGTCGTCATCATCATCGTCATCATCGTCGTCATCATCGTCGTCATCATCATCGTCGTCATCATCATCATCGTCGTCATCATCATCGTCATCATCGTCGTCATCATCATCGTCATCATCGTCGTCATCATCATCGTCATCATCATCGTCATCATCGTCGTCATCATCTCTTTCAACTGGAGCTTTTGTGCCAGATGTATTTCCTTCTGCACGAGAGCTTGCAACAATCATATTAGTATTAAGTCTTGTTGAAATAAGAGATACTGAACTACGTTCATGAAATGCATTTCGTAACGGTAGAGATTTCATCACTTCATCATTAGAAGTAATCTCATTTAGGCGGGTTTCTTTTTTGTAGAGCTCAATTAAGGTCTCATCAGTTGATATTGAAGGGTGTGCTTCTATTTTTGCAATCCCTATCGTAAAAAACAGGGAGAGCAAAAAAACAGCAGGGGATAATTTGAGACAATTATCCCTAATGATTGATAAATAATAATTCATAACTATTTGAATTTGGGTTCTCAGCTACACGCAATGTGTGCTTTGTTAATTAGGTTAATATTAAAAGTGACGGTCATCCATTTAGATGATCAATTACTCTTCATAGGCAATGATGTTTTGATTACTAAGATGATTAAAGGGTTAATAAATTCTTCTGTGCTTTCTTCTTCTATGTTGAATCTTGGGTTGGCTTCTTTTTCCTATTGTACTCTTCTTTCCTTTTCTCTTGTAATTCACTACGATCATATAAAAAGTCAAAAACACTAGCCCACCTCCCATAAAAGCTCTTGAAGGGTTAATGTCTAGTGTTACAGCTATCAATAGAATGAATAGTGTCGATAATATTATCGCAATAAGAGGGTACTGCTTGTGAATTCTTTTTCTAGTCATCTCAATGGGTCTTATTAGGTTAGCAGTTAATTCAATCATAGCATCACAGAAAGTGATCCTATCATTCTGTACTCGGAAATTGGGGAATGATTAAGCCCTAAAACATGACAAATAGTACCTTTATCATATATTAAGAACTCAAGCAAAACCTTTTAAAAAGGTACACTACTTCATGAAGTAAATCTTATGCTGTTTTTCGATAACCAATGTAAATGCCTTCTAAAAAAATGGAATAGCATACTATATTAGTTTATTAAATAACTCTAATTAGTTCGTTAAGATACATCTCTCAGATCTATTAAACGATGTTATTTACCTAATAAAAACACTCAATAATACCCCTACCTTATTTATCCAAACACTATCGATAACCTATAATCACTATGAAAAAATCAACTAGAAAACCTCTCAGCTTCTTACTGCTCCTTTTACTATTTATTAGTTGCCAAGACAACCCTCCTCAAGGAAATTTATCTGAAATTGAAAAAGCTTCAGCATTAGCCAATCAATATATGATGAAGTCTTTACATGATAATGGCATGTTTACTTATAGAGTCAAAACAAACCCTAAAAGCTACGTCAAAAAACGCTATAATATACTAAGACATGCAGGAGCTATATATGCAATGTGCCAATACTATGAGCATGCTCCATCTCCTCAAGGACTAGAGTCGATTTTAAGTGCTGGAAATTTCTTAAAAAGCACTTCTTTAAAATCTGTCAACAATGATCCTAGCCTTAAAGCTATCTGGTCTGACCCTTCTATTTCTAATACGGGAAAGGTTATACAAGCAAAATTAGGTGGAACTGGAATAGGACTACTCGCATTACTACATATTGAAAAAATAAAGCCTGGGTTTACTTCAAAGAAGGATCTTATTGCAATGGGAAACTTCTTATTATATATGCAAAAAAAGGACGGGAGTTTCTATACTAAATATATTCCTTCTAAAGGAGGAAAGAATGACGAATGGGTCTCTCTTTTCTATCCTGGAGAAGCTGCTTTGGGCTTATTGATGCTCTATGAATATGATCCCAACCCAAAATGGTTTGAAGCTGCATACCATAGCCTAATGTATTTAGCAAAACTTAGAGAGGGAAGAAAAACAGTAGAAACGGATTGCTGGGCTTTAATCGCTACGTCAAAACTATATAAAAGTCAAAATTACAGCCAATTTAAAGTATCTGAAGAACGGTTGAATCAGCATGCGAAACAAATTTGTGAAAGTATTTTAGCTCTAAAAATAAATTCACATCGCTCTCCTTATCATATAGGAGGGTTTCAAGAAAACGGTTATGTTACTCCAACATCATGTCGCCTAGAAGGGCTAACCGCAGCATTATCATTTCTCCCTCAACAAGATCCTCTTTACAGCAAGGTTGTTGAAAGTCTACAAACAGGATATATCTTCCTTTTGAGAGCCCAATACAAGAAAGGAACTTTTACAGGAGGGTTTCCAAGAAAAGTAAGCTACAATAATGGTCTAAAATTAAAGACTAATATGATACAGATCGACTGCGTCCAGCACTCTTTAAGCGCATTAGTTGGGTTTATGAACCTACAAGTAGATGATTACTTTCAAAGCTACGTGAAAAATTACGATAATAACTCAGAAGCCTTAAGTCTCAATAAATAATCCTATCCATTTACTAAAAAAATAAAGCCCGACTTCTTAAAAAGAAACCGGGCTCCCACTTTACTTATGGTTTAGGACTCAGGTAATACAACATAAGTAAGCCGTAGAAGGTAAAAAGTAATAGGTAGGAGGTAATAAGTATAGGTCTCAGAATTTTAGGTGATAGGACTACCAATTACGATCTTCTACCTATAACCTTTTACTTATTACCTAAGTAACCACAAGGGATACTCTTACGGGTGCCCACAAGGGACACCCTTACCTTTCTACCGCTTCCTTATTATTCGTCGCCTTTGAATTTTAGTACAGTCGTTGCACCTACTGCCTTGAAGTTCTCAACAGAAAGGTTTCCATCGATCAAGTTAGTTAATGTTACATCGTGCTGTACATCCAAAGCGATTTGGAAATTCTCTACTAGCAGGTTCTTTACAGTCGCTTTTGTACCTTCTCTGAACTTAAATCCTGCTTTACCGTCTGCATTTCTACCGATCAACGTTACGTTCTCCAACGTAGGGTTAGAGTATGCTTCAAGCGTATTATTATTTCTATTGTTATCTGCTTCAATACCACGGTCTCCGGCATCTGCACTTTGGATTGCGATTAGGTTCATACCTTTTCCTGACCACCCGAATGTCCAGTCAAATGAATCATCCTCAGAACCTGTAGAGATTAGGTTCGATACATTCAATGTACCACCAAACCACTCAAATCCGTCGTCAGCCCCCATATGAGACTGTACATTCTCTACAACTGTTTGGTTACCTACACCGTTGAAAGTAATTCCGTTGTGCTCTTTGTCAGCTGTAATGATGTTTCCCGTGAACTCTACACGAACAAATTTCAACATTCCAGAGTTGTCTGCCGCATCAGCACCACCGTACTTAGAACCAGAGATCTCAGCCTCTGCCTCACCGTTCTCATCTCCTGCATTGATTGGCGCACGACCGTTGATGATCAAACCACCCCAAGCACCTCTTTCTTGCTTAGTAGAAGTAAATACAATCATTTCTTCTGCAGTACCTTCTGCCATGATCTTAGATCCTCTCTCCATTAGGATATATCCTACTGCTTTTGCCGCTACCTCAGCGTCTTCGCTTTCAGCATCTCTCTCGTCTACAATAATTGCTCCGGCACCAATCGTTAGCATTGCACCCTCATCAAAGTGAACACCACCATTCAATACCCAAACTTCACCAGCACCAATCGTTACATTTTCTGAGTATCTACCTTCCAATACACGATTGTTTGCTTTTGCTTCATCAATTGCAGCTTGCGCCACTACTGTTCCAGCGTAATCTACACCCACAGCCCAATCTTTTGCCCATGCAGCAGTCAAATCACCTGCTCCAGTAGCCTCATCCAATCCACTCAACGCAGCCCATTTCGCTTCTGCTTCTTTTACCAAATCCATTGTTGGATCTACTACTGGATTGTTATCCTCTGTACAAGAAGTCATTGCTAGTGTTGTTGCTGCTACAGCTGCGGTGTACTTGATAAACTTTTTCATGCTTGTTCTTTTTTAAGTGCCGCGCTAGTGGCGCGACATTACAATGTTTTGTTTGTTATGATTGAGGTACTTGATGTACCGAGTCACTTTATATCTATACTTGCTGTGCCGCGCCGGTGGCGCGGCATTACATTTTCTTCTATTATGTGTGCTACTAGAAGCTATAGTTTACAGAGATTCCTGCGTTAAGCCCCGTTTTGTAAGCATCCACTACTTTTACCTGACCGTTGGTAAACTCTTGCTCACGTGTGATCTCTGGGTTCAGGATGTTCTTCACAGAGAAGTTCACACCCAATTTCTCGTTGATCTTGTTTTTCCAGATGAAGTTCAATGTTCCGTAAGAACGCTCGTAGATATCACCTGCTCCCTGAATACCTGCCGCATAGATTCTGTCTCCAAATACGCTATACGTTAGGGCAAAGTTAGCATCAACCAAACCGTTCAACATTGCTGTTTCATACCCTAGATCGAAGTTCAATAGGTAAGGAGAAGCTCCTTGCATTTGTCTTTTCTCGTTAGTGAAGACAGTGTTTGCACCTGAAAGGTCCAACAGAGAGTACATATATGTTGCACTTGCTCCTACTTTCATGTTGTTGATCACTGCCAGATCTGTCACTAACAAGTTCGATAAACGTTTGTTGAACTCTACTTCTACACCAGCGACCATACCATCTCCTACATTTTGGTAAGTATAAAGCTGTGCTGAAGAAGCAATCGCAATACGCTCAATAGAGTTTTGAAGTTGCTTTCCGAATACGGCTACTGCAAACAAGTCACCTGCCTGACCGAAACGCTCATATTTCAAGTCTACGTTGTTGTTGTAGCTGTTTTCCAACTCAGGGTTACCGATGATCGAGGCACCACCTGCAGCTTCCTGATACTCAATCGGGCTCAGCTCTCTCATACCTGGTCTTGTGATGGTTCTACTCGCTGCAAAACGCAAGTTAGTAGACTCACTCATTGTATATTTCAAGTTTAGGGATGGCATAAACTCCGGCTTGCTGTAGTTCTCTACTCGGAATGGATCAGTGATCGCATCCTCTCTCTTACGATAGTTCACCTCTTGCTCACCCAGCTCCGTTCTCAACCCTACATTCACTCTCAGACTAGTCATTGGCTGGAATCCGTAGTTTGCATAAAAAGCGTGTACGTTTACCAGCGCGTTGAACTGATTATCTGCCAACCCATATGGTTGATAAGAGATCATTCCTTGTGACAACATGCTGTTGATCGCCGCATCCGGATTCATTACATCTACACCTGTCAATACCCCTTCTTCACGTTTGATATTCACCTGATCGTAGCTAAAGTCTCTTGTTTTGAAGCTTCCCTGATACCCTAGCATCAAGTCGCTTGCAAATGTTTCGTTCTCTTCGTCGTATGCTCCCAGTCCTAACACACCTTCCATTTTGAATGCCAGACTTTGATCATCCATTGCTGACCAGAAACGGTGGTTATCTGCAACTGACTCATCCGTATACAAACGTCCATTTGACCAATCAATCTCACTCATTTCTCTTCCTTGTCCCATATCGAAGATCAACTGTCTTCTGTCTGGCTCCTGGAATTTTGATAGTGCATAAGAAGCTCCCCAGTTCAATCTGAAGCGGTCATTTGCGAAGTTGTGGTTACCTAGTAGTTGGTGTACTTGTAATCCTGTCTGTCTGTAAGTGTTTCTGAAAGAATACAGGTTCTCATACTCGGAGTTGTTACCGAAAGAGCTTACTAATGTATTCTCCGACTCATTTACATAGATATTGTTGAAGTTCAACGTATGATCGTTGTTAAGCTTCAAGAAGAAGTTCAACAATCCTGAAGTTGTTGTTGCATACCCGAAAGTCTCTGTGTCGTAATTCACAAAAGCCCTTCCTTGTGCGTTATAGTTTCTATATACTCCATCTCTGTACTCATAACCATTTTTGTGTGCCACAGAAGCAATCACTCCAAATGCTCCCTCATCACCAAACTCTTTATAAGTACCTGCCGAAAGGTCAACATCCATATTCAATGGCGCAGCCTTTGTCGATGGGCTCCATGTAGAAGTATATCCTTCATTTCCAATAACGGAAGCTTGATCTCTTGAGCCGAATGAAAAACCAGCCTGCTCTGCTCCTCCATTGGAAATGTATCTAAAGTCTTTAAAAGTTGCCTGAGAGTTATATCCTGTACCTACTCCTATTTTAAGGAATGGTACTTCATCATAATCTTTAGTCACAATATTCACCGTCGCTCCTGCGAAGTCTCCGTAAAGATTTGGGTTGAATGTCTTGTTTACATTCAGGTTCTTTACCAAGTCTGATGGGAAAATCGACAAAGAAATCATCTTTTTGTCTGGATCTGTCGCTGGCACTGGCAAACCATTTAATAATGCCATGTTGTAACGATCACCTAATCCACGTACGAAAAGCCCTTTGGAACCTACCTTAGAAACGCCTGTTACTTTCGCTACTGCACCTTCTACGTTAGAGATTCCTTTTGCAGACATTTCTTGAGCACCAATGCTTTGTACCATTACATCCGCATTCTTTCTATCTACCAAAAGTGCTTCTGAGCTCTCTCTATCTGCCTGTGCCACGATCTCTACTACATCCAATTCCTCAGAATCTGTATTCAAGGTCACATTTAATACTACTGGCATACCTTCCAGTACTGTGATTTCCTGAGAAAAAGGTGCGTAACCTATAAAAGATACTACCAAATTGTATGTTCCTTCTTCTGCTTGAAACTGGTAGTTACCAAAAATATCTGTATTCGCCCCTGTTGTCGTTCCTTCCAAACGTACGTTGGCTCCAATTACTTCCTCTCCTGTTTCAGCATCTTTTACTGTACCCTTAACGATGCCTTTCTGAGCGTAGACGTTTGTAGCCAAACCTGCAACGGCTACAGCAGTCAAAAATAATTTAGTCATGTTTGTAAGTCCTAATTAATAGTTACCAAGTCCTAATTGTTGATGTCACAAAAGTATATTTGGTATATGACTTAAATACTTACAATCATTTAACGATATATGAATATAACTCCCTTATTCTTAAACGCTATGTTAATAAGTGTAACATTAACGCAACTCTTAAGAAATGCTTTATATACATTTAATTCACATTAAGTAAAATATAAATACAATAAATAGCATTAATTCAGAATATTATTTGCTTTTTAAATGAACTCAATGTTAACACAAATACGAAAGTCCGATACTCCAAAGGAATACCGGACTAAGGGTACTTATTAATTTAGGACTCAGGTAATCTTAAGAATGTTATTGTCCTATGAACATTCTCGATTACATCTTTGTCATCAATCCCTTCAATAAGGTTGATGTATATAATAGCTTCATTAAAGTTGAATATTTATCCATCATACTGCTAACTAGCTTTGTTGAATCGTTGAATTTCAACACTTTGTATTGAGTTGAATTGAGCTTTGCTCGTTGATTCGAGTTGACTTGTTGGTTGAGTTCAATAAACAATTCAACTCGAATCAACTCTCCGAAGGAGAAATTCAACGGTTCAACGATTCAACAAAGCTAGCTAGCAGTGTGATAGTTATTCATTCAGCCCTAATATGTCAGGGTATTCGTTGATTCTTTTATCGCTCTGCTCTTACCAAAGCTTTTAAAGTATCTATCTGATAAACCCAGGTGTGCTGTATAGAGTCATATACCACATCCTTGTTCGGGAATTCCATAATTTGTCTCTCCTCCAGAAAACGGTATACGTTTCCTGTAGTCGTCATTTCCTCAAAAAGTAATGTTCCTTTTTCGACAGCTTCCTCAGGAGTCAAACGAGGGGTATAAAACTTAATGGCTACATCCTTTAGTAAAGAATCAGCTCCTAGTTTATAATAGCCTCCTATTGCTCTGTATCTTCCCAAAATGGATTTACGATCATTAATCGTAAACATAAAAGCATGAAGACTATCCGCTGCGATTTGATATTGTTGTATTTGTAATGAATCGGCTCTTTTTCTGAAAAAGCGAAGTGCTGCCTCTTCAGGGGCATAAGCCATGGAATGATCGTCTTTCTTCTGCTCTTGATACTTATATCCTTCTGTATAAGCAATAAGCTGCATAGCAATGGTGTCCTGCAATGCTTTATCATAAGCCATATAGGTTGTATTATCTAACCTATTATTCTTTGACTGACAAGCTCCCAATAACATGAGAATAGCTAGCAGTCCCCCGATAGTCCATTTCAAATTCATAATTCTTTGTTGAGGCGACTTACGCCGCTAGTTGAGGTGGCTTACGCCACTGGTTGAGGCTCGTGTTACTCGCTTGTTGAGATAGATCATAGAACTCTACTGGTTAAGTCAATATCTCAACGAGCGAAGCTCATCTCAACAAGCTGCGTAAGCAGTCTCAACCAGTGGCATAAGCCACCTCAACAAAAAGGAGAACCCCAGAGCAGTACCCTACCAGATACTGTTCCAGAGCCCTCTATGACTAGTAGACCAAATGCTAAGTTTTCTGATAGAAATAAAGATACTACTTCCAAATGGATAAAGGAGGAAGGAGGAAGGATAAAGGTATAGGAGCTTCTTCTCTGGATAATAATCCTTCTTCCTTCATCTTTCTTCCGTAGCACTTAGCTATAAGTTTATTTAGCAATCAATCCACTAGTTTAGACTTAATTACTTAAGCATACCGTTTTCATAGTCTACATCCTGAGCGTCAAGCACCATCCAATTAGACTCCAAGTTCCAAGCAGTAGCCTCCGATACGAATGCACCTTTTGACTCGTGACCTGTAACCTTAACTTCCTCGATCATATCCAATGCTGGAGTTCCAGTCAATTGAGTTGAAAGGTCAGCTACAGAGATGATAGTGTTTGTTCCTTCCTCAACGTTTTTCAGCGTAGCGTCACCTTCTACAGCAACCAATACGTTGTTGCTGAAAGTACCTTTACCATCTACACCACCGTCGATTTTATTCTCGAAACCTTTCACGTAACCAATGAATACTGAGTTCTCCACAGAAGCTTGAGAGAATTTGTCGTTACGAACTGCATTAGCGTGGTTTGTTCCTTCGATAGAACCGAATACTTTAGGACCTACCATTGTAAAGTTCTTGAACTTAGGCATAGAAACGATTGCGTTTTCAGAAGAAGAAGAAGAATTCTCCATACCTCTTGATCCACCACCGTCAGCCATATCTGACAACGCAGGATCTTTCTGAGCAAAACCGTAAGTCAAGTTACCGTTGTATCCTTGGTCAGTATCGAAGTCATCATCAATACCTCTGTTTGCAATCAAGTAAGAAGCGTTTACAGCTCCACCGAACCACTCGTAAGAGTCATCACCAGCGTAAGAAACGATGATGTGGTCGATCTGAGTTCCTGAACCTACACCACCCATTGTCAAAGAGTTCAACTCGTTGTTTGGAGCAAGAGCGATACCTGCATACTCGATACGAACGAATGAAAGTTTACCAGAGTTATCAGCGTTATTAGATCCACCGAAAAGACCGTTCTCACCTTCAGCAGCTGAGATACCCTCGATTGTTACGTTTTCTCCTTTATTAGAAATACCATTACCCAACAAAACAACACCTGCCCAGTCACCAGTATCTCTCAATCCAGCCGGTTGGTTTGAAGTGAATACGATTGGCTTTTCTGCAGTACCTACTGCGTCGATTTTAGCACCTCTGTTTACGATAAGTGCTGCTGCCGTTGCTTTATCACCATAGATGATAGTTCCTGGCTCAATAGTCAAAGTAGCTCCAGCCTGAACAAATACTTTACCTTTTAACAAGTAGCTCTTATCAGCTGTTAGCGTCATATTTTCAGCGATATTTCCTTCCAGTGCATCCACTACTGGTGCCACTGGAGGATCTACAGCATCTTCTCCACATCCTACAAAACCGATACTAGACAATGCAAGCATTGCAATTGATGAAACTTTGATAAAAGTCTTTTTCATGATTTCAAAAACGATTAATAATTACCCAAAAAAATTTCGGAATTTTTATATAAATAAAAGTAGCATTCAACTATTAACTGATTTCAATTCTATTATTACAGAATCTTTAAGTTCTAGAACTTATAATTAACGCTAAGTTGTGCCTTTTGGCCATTAAACTGCTTCAACACAGACTTATCAGAAATCTCACTATCAAATTTACCATCAGAATTACCATCCTCAATAATTTCATAAGCGTAATTCAGTAAATTAGAAACAGAAAGAGAAATAGACAGGCCACTATCAAAGCTCTTTGCGATATTCATATCCACCATATGACGAGGCATTTCATACCATCTATACGAGTCTAGTCCATCCCCCACGGAGAATAATCTAGGACCAAAAGCATTGTATAACACATTGGCACTCCAGCCACTGACCTGATCATCGTAGTACAATCCTACGTTTGTCACATATGGAGACTGTCCTTGTAGTGCTCTTTCACTATTGATCTCAATGGCTTTTTCTCCTAACTGAATCTGGCTTCTTACCAAAGCAAGGTTCGCATAGATCGAGAGGTTGTCCATTACCGTACTCGAAGCAGACAGGAAGCCCAGTGACTTTTTAATTTCCAGCTCAACACCGTAAGCGTCTGCACCCTCAGCATTTCTATACGTAAATGCAGAAGCATCACTGTCCGAACGCAAAGCATATTTCTCAATTGGATTATTGAAGTTCTTGTAGAATACCCCTAGAGACAACAGCTCACCTGCTTTTGGATATAGTTCCAAACGTGCATCTACGTTATGGATCGTCGCTGTTTCTAGTTTAGGGTTACCTGTTAGCGTATAGTCCCATTCGAAATCATAAAAAGAGAATGGTGCCAGCTCCCTGAAAGCTGCTCGGTTTACAGTCATACCATAAGCCACCCTTGCCATGAACTTCTCTGAAAAGTCATAGGACATATTCGCATATGGAAGAATGTTCAACGGCTTGTTATCTACTGTAATTGGCGCCCCTACATCATTAAAGGAATTCAACTGCTGCATAAAGAACTCTGCTCTTACTCCTGCACTTGCCTTTAGGTTTCCAGTATGGCTATTGAAACCGAAATAACCCGAAGTCAATAAATTATTGGCCGTATAACTATCACTTGGTTTCGTCCCTTCTTTTACGATTAATCCCTCGTTCAAGCCCATATTCCCCTGAGTATAAGCCTCCTCAAAAGTCGTATACCCAATAAAATCACTTGCATTTCCACGAATACTCAACACATTGGAGAACCATCTCAAAGCAAAAGTTCTGTACACAAAATCAGTATAGTACCCTGTTTGAATCTTCAGTACATCCTCTTTGATTTCGTGCGTAAAATCCAATTTGTGAGATACAGAAAACTCTTTCAAATTAGAGGTAAAACGACCTTGCAGTGGGTTTTCATTCTTAGAAATGGATACATAGTACACTTCGTCATTAGCCTGGTCTTTCACCCCTCTTTTCCAATCTGGCTCTACTCTACTGGTTAAAGACGTTCCTACTAACCAGTTCAGCTTTGACCTTCCATCGTTTAACTCATGCTCTCCAATGAGCTGACCAATATACAAGTCACGAACAAGGTAGTTCATCGACCATGCTTCTGTAATGGCATCGTCCTTAAACGGAGAGTATTTATTTCTGATGGATAGGGAGTTTGTAGACTGTCTATTATAGAAATTCTTAAATTTCAATACATTGTCTGGATTCAACTGGAAGGTCCAGTTAGAAAGTAGTTTCCATTTCACATTGTTCGCATAAGAAACGTTAGAAGACTCATCCTTTAGAGAACTACTTACTTCCCCGTTTTCATTCGCAATGCTATAACCAATAAAAGAACTACGATCTCCTGTTGTTGTCGCATTAGAATTGGAGAAGGAAATACTGTTCTCAGTATAAACGTCCGCATTTCCCCATACCATGGCCTTACCGAAGTCATAACCGATTCCCATATCTGGCAAGGCCATACCTGTTCTAGAACCCCAAACATCATTATCCATTTGCTGTGCCTGCTCTCCGGCAACATCTTGTCTAACAGCAAATTTATCTTTCACTGCCCATGCTCTATCGAACTGCCCCATTCCCACAAAATCAAGAACTGGAGATCCAACATCGTTTCTTACAACATTCTCAAAAGTAGCATTCGCTCTATACCCTAGATTGAATTTTAGTTTATTATAACTGTCGCCTGAAGGGTTTTTAGTATCTACATCAATGATTGCCCCTGCAAATTCACCAGGCTGATTAGCAGCACCTGATTTATAAACCATCATGCGATCAATCACACTACTAGACATGATATCAAAAGAGAATACCTTCGCATTTGGCTCTGTACTTGGCGCAACTGCTCCGTTCACCAACACCGTGTTATAACGCTGGCTCAACCCTCTTACATTGACAAATCGACCGTCTACCAGGGTGATACCCGGAATACGTTTTACCACATCTGCTGCACTTGAGGCCGACATTTTAGAGATTTGCTGTGCTCCAATCGCATTCACAACAACATCAGCCATCTTCACTGCCTCTACCACTACCGCTGACGAACCTCTATCCTTCTGCCCTACTATCTCGACAGCCTCCATTACTTCATTATCATACCCTAATGTAACCTCTAGTGTAATCGTCTCTCCTTCTACTACAGTAATTCCCTGTTGGAATTTCTTATAACCAACATAACTACACAATACATTATATGTACCTACCGGGGCCTTGAATGCAAACTGTCCAAAAACATCCGTTACCGAACCAGTAGTTGTTCCTTCCAGCAATACGCTGGCTCCAATAATTTCTTCTCCTGTAGAGGCGTCTTTCACAACCCCTTTAACAGTCCCTTTTTGCGCGTACCCTTGAAAAGCAAAAAGAAGTGTTGATAGCAATAAAATAAATACCCTTGTCATAAGTCTCTATTAATAATTTACAAGGGCAAAAGTATCAGACAGATATGACTCCGAATTCTACAAGGTTTTAAATGAATTTTAATAAAAATGAGTGTTAATGAACGAGGTGTTAACAATCCTACCATAACAATGAATGTGATAAAAACTTCTAAATCACTTCTATTTTTTAAAAGGAGAAAGGAAAAAATTAATTACTTCATACCTTTTACTTTATACCTTTTCCCTTTTACTTTATAATTTATTATCAAGATTTTTTTTTAAGGGCTATGCGAACAACTTACTACAACATCTTTCTACTTGTTTTTATCTTACTATTTAGCTGTGAAAAGCCACAGGAAACTGACAGTAGCAATGTCACTCAGCAAAAAACTGTCACCAAAAAGAAGAAAAAAAACAACCGCAAACTGCAACGACTTCATAATGGCAATGTAGTGAGTGAGTTGACCTGGTACGGAGAGGAAAACCCTGAAACTAAAGTCAAGATCATTACTTCCTTTGGAGATATTATTATAAAGCTCTACGAAGACACCCCTCTACATCGAGCCAACTTTATTATGCTAGTCAAAAAGGGCTATTTCAATGATTCTCAATTTTACCGTGTAATGAAAGGGTTCGTCGTACAAGGAGGAGATTCTGATGATTTTCAATTTGCCAATCGCAAGAAGCGTATAGGGAAGTATACCATTCCTGCAGAAATAAATGCCAAGAAGCATTTCCACAAACGAGGAGCGGTGTCCCTGGCCAGAAGTATTAAGAATAACCCGGAAAAAAGGTCCTCTAGTTTTGATTTTTATATTACCGTTGGCGCCAAAAGGGATAGAGCTTACATGGAAGCATTAGAAGCTGAATCTCCCGGCATTCAGTATAGTCCAGAGATGATTCAAGCCTACAAAACCCTTGGAGGAGAACCGGGCTTAGATGGAGACTTTACGGTATTTGGAGAAGTCATTGAAGGAATGGATGTTGTAGAAAAAATCACCACCGTAGAGGTTTCTGAAGAGGATAATTGGCCACTAGAGAGTATCTATATAAAAGCTGAGATCATAGAATAATCTCTATTTTTCTCTTAAGGTCAATAATTTATGCTTTACAAAGTATCACTCATTCAAGATTTATCGTTATCTTATCAGGATATTAGAAAAACCAATGCTTTTACTATCGGTCTCAACGACCAAGAGTACCTTTTTTGGAGAATCTTGCCTGAAGTAAGCAATGTATCACAATTAAGCTATGTTTTTTAAGGCTTGCTTCAACTAACAAAAACGAACATGCACTCAGCGACTAACTAGGAAGATGAGGCGAACTCTATATTGTAATAGAAAGATGCAGAAGAACATACTTTACACACTCGCGCTATTTTTTATGATGTGGGGCTCTCATTGTTCTTTTGGCCAAAACCACCAAACAGAGGTAGAGGCTTTAAAGAAAGAACTAAGAGGAGTTCTAGATAATAGAGAACGTGTTGATATTTTGAACCGACTAGCCAATATGGCCAAAGATGCTAATGATATCAACCAAACCCTAAAATATGCTGGCGAAGCGCTTAAATTAGCTAATCAAATCTACTATAAGCAAGGCGCTGGATATGCCTTGATCCAACATTGTTTTGTATACCGACTGAAAAGGGAGTTTCAAAAGGGGTTGGACTATGGTTTTCAAGCAGCCACCAACTTTGAAGAAGAGCAAGATCATCTAGGTATGTTCTATGCCTATAGTGAACTATATACCCTTTACCAAGACTGGAATGCAGGACCAGGTACTATACAGTACCTAGAAAAGGCACTACAGGCAGCCGAAGCATTGAATGATGAGCAGAAAATAAATCAGATGCATCAGCTTCTAGGTTCTGCCAACCAACGAGAAGGGAAGTTCCTCAAATCATTAGAGTATTTCGAGAAGTACAAGAACTATGTAAAGAAGAAAGGGGAGATGGGACAATATACCACTACCCTGGCACATATGGCCAATATTTACAATAGTAATCTAAGAAGCTACGGAAAAGCTTTGGAGTATAACTTAGAGATTCTTCGTATTAAAAGCGAGCAAGAAGACAAAGTTGCCATGGCCAGCTTCATGAATGATGTGGGCTATTTATACGAGAAACTAGGTAATTTTGAAATGGCATTGAAGTACTTTAAAAATGCCGTTGAACTGAACAATGAACTAAATAAAAATGAGAAGGAGAACATTCCCCTTCTTAAAAACATTGGAACTATTTACCTGAATGGTTACCGAAATATCCCTAAAGCCATCCGTGTATATGAAGATGCCGTAGACGTTGCTGAGCGCTTGGGAAGCTACACACAAATTGCACAGATGTACAGAGGATTGGGTGTTGCCTACCAAAGTGATCGACGATTCAGTACGGCAGACAAAAGTTATGAAAAGGCTATTCAGTTTGCTAAAAAGGCCCAAGACCGTGATGTATTGGTACTTTGTTATAACAGCCGTATTGATTTGGCTGAGCAAACGGGCAGCTACAAACGAGCACTTCAGCTTTCCAATGCACTGACCGCCTTAAAGGATCAGATCCTAAGAGAGGAAAGACAGAAGCTTGAAGAAGAAAAACGAAACTTTAACGCTGCAAGACAGAAACAAGAACAGCTGGAGAAAAAGCTGGAAGCACGAAAGGAAGAAGAACAGCGCTTGAGAGATCAAGAGCAGCAAGCTCGTTTGCGTATCATGAAAATGAAGCAAGAGCAAAAAAGTAAAGAATATGAGCTTGTAAAAGAGCAGGCAGAGAAAAAAGAGGCAGAAAATGAGCTTTTGCTAGCCAAACAAGAACTAGCTAACAAGCTAGAACAGGAAAAACTGGATAAAATTCGTAAGGAGAAGCAAGAAAATGACCTCCTTATCAATCAGGAACGTAGCCAACGTAAGAACCTGGATAACCAGATATTGCTTCAAAAGAAGGCCAATAAGCTTTTGGAAGATAAAATTGAGGAAGAACGTCGCACCAAGAACTTCGCTTATATTGCCTTGGCTTCCATCTTCTTTGGTTTGATTGGTATGGTTATTTTCTTGATTATCAACCGTAACAAAAACCGCCGTCTGACTAAACAGAACAAGGAAATCCTTACGCAAAAACAAGAAATTGAGCAACAAAGAGACCAGATTGCCCTGGCCAAGAAAGAAGTAGAAAATGTCAATGATGACTTCCAGCAACTTTCTGAGTTTGGTCAAAAAATTACGGCAACGATGGATTTTAACTCTATCAACTGGACAGCCTTTGGCTTTGCCAATGCGCAAATGGATGCCGCGATCTTTGGTATTGGTACTTTTGACAATCAGAGCAACTTGCTAGAGTTCAAGAGTCTCTTAGAAAATGGTGAAAATAAGCCTCGCTTCCGATTCAAGCTTTCACAGACGAATAGCTTAGCCGTACTTTGTTTGAAGAGTCAGGAAGAGATTATCATTAATGACTTCGACAAGGAAATTGGATTATATATACAAGAAGAAATTTCTTTCCCTTATGAAGAAAGACCTAAATCTCTCGTCTATATTCCATTAACGGCAGAGCAAAAAACATTGGGGGTACTTACCGTTCAGAGTTTTGAAAAAAGTGCCTACACCCGACAAAGCATCAACATTTTACGTTCCATGGCATCCTATATCTCTATTGCCTTGACTAACGCCGATGCTTATGGGGTCATCAACTTGAAGAATAAGCACATTACGGATAGTATGCGTTATGCACAGACCATACAGCGTTCTATCCTACCTGCCGCTGGAAAAATCAAGCGTGACTTACACTTGGATACCTTTATTCTCTTTAAGCCTAAGGATATCGTATCTGGAGATTATTACTGGTATTCTAAAATTGACAGGGATGAACTAAACCGAAAGAACCTGGCCAATCCATTTACAGACAGTTTGACCTTTATGGCGGTAATTGACTGTACTGGACATGGGGTACCAGGAGGATTTATGTCCATGGTAGGAAATACCTTGTTGAACGAGATCATTAACCAGAAGCATATTTATGCTCCTGCTCAGATCTTGGAAAAACTTAATGAAGGAATTATCCGTGCCTTGCATCAGGAAACTAAAATCAATGATGACGGAATGGACATCACCTTATGTGTGATTGAAAAGACAAAAGATAATAAAACAAAGGTATACTTCAGTGGTGCGAAAAGACCACTATGGTATATTCCTAACAAAGAAGAGAAAATCATCGAAATCAAGGGTACCAACAAGGCCATTGGTGGTATGTGGGCCCACAAAAAAGATAGAGACTTTGAGGAACATACCTTGGAACTAGAAAGAGGAAGTACGCTCTACCTAGTGACAGATGGTTATGCAGACCAGAATAATGCAGAGGGTAAGAAATTCGGGAAACTGAAGATGATCAAGACACTAGAAAAAATTGCACCTCTGAATATGATGGATCAAAAAGATAAGCTAGAAGAAGTTCTTGATAAGCATCAGGGTAACGTCTCCCAACGAGATGATATCACTGTAGTGGGAATTAAGCTTATCTAATTTCTATCAGCGAAAGGACGGACATCCTTTCGATAGTAATGAAGGATGAAGGATGAAGGATGAAGGATGAAGGATGAAGGAAAATACCTTTTATAAGGTTAATACCCTTCATCCTTTCTCTTTTATCCTTTCTTTGGAACGACCACAAGGGCCGCTTATCCTTTACTACTCAAAAAAGTACATCTTACTATATCGATCAGAAGCCATTTCTAAGCTTTCAAACCCCAGAGAAAGCATTTGACTGTCTTCAAAGTACAGATCGACCAATGAGTCAAAGACAACAAAGCTTTCTTCCTCTCCCAACTCTTCTTCTACCAATACATCCCCTTTCAATCGCGTCTGTTCAACATTCGTGAAAGACAAAGTAACCAATTGCCCCTCATCACTTTCATTAAAGGTTTCTACAAAGTTTTCTCTCTGTTCCAGAATTTCCTGATCTGATTGTAAACTATCGCTCTGGAAAGTAAGTGGTTCTACAACCTCTGATTCATCATCATATTCATTACCACAGCTTGTTATAACAAAAAGCCCCAGAATTACCCATACAATACCTTTCATACTATATACTGTGTTTTATCCTACATCTTCTGTCTTATATACCATACCAACACAGCGTAAGAGAGAAATCGTTTACAGATCTGGCGATAGCAAACATAAATCATCTATGTTCATGATGTTTAATTGGGCTTCGCCCGTTCATGTTGTTTAGTTGAGTTTATTATATAGAGCCGTAGAATTGAGCGAAGCTCAATTCTACGGCTCAACTAAACATTATGAACGGGCGAAGCCCAATTAAACATCATGAACAAAAAAAGCCTTCCCTTTTACAGGAAGGCTTTAAAGCTTATAGATCAAACTGCCAAGCAGTTGTTAATGCTCTTATTTCAAGAATAGCATTTCGCTATATTTTGGTAGAGGCCATAGCGCATCGTCTACCAATTTCTCCAAGCTATCTACAGCAGCTCTCAATGTATCAAAGTGCTTGTGCTTGATTTCGTCACACATTGCAATTGCATGTGCTTCTTCCTCTAGCTCCTCGATACGTTCAAGATCAGCAATCATTGCCGAAGAAGTTACTTTCACTTTGTCGATCAAGCCTGAAACTTCTTTGATAGTAGTTACCATACCTTCTGCATCAATTCCAAGAGACTTTGCAGATGCTGCAGTTTCTACCAACTTACCTACATAAGTAGATGCCGCTGGAAGCACTCTTGTCAATGCGATATCCACCATTGTTGTTGCCTCAATAGAAAGCTTAGTAGCATAGATTTCCATCCATACGTTATATCTAGCTTCGATCTCTCTTGTGTTGAATACACCGTGCTTAGCAAAAACTTCTTTCGCTTGATCTGATACCAAGAACTTCAATGCTCTAGCAGTATCTTTCTCATTTGAAAGACCTCTTCCTTCAGCTTCTTCAACCCACTCTTGAGAGTAACCGTCACCTTCGAAACGGATCGCCTTAGATTCTTTGATGTAAGCAACCAATACTTCTCTGATTGCCTCTTCTTTATCTGTACCAGCTTCGATCTTCGCACTTACAGACTCAGCAAACTGTGTCAATTGCTCAGCAACTACAGTGTTCAACACTGCCATTGGCGTTGCAGAGTTCTGTGTAGAACCTACCGCTCTCAACTCAAATTTGTTACCAGTGAAGGCAAATGGAGATGTTCTGTTACGGTCTGTGTTGTCTAGTTTCAAACCTGGGATACGCTCGATACCCAACTCCATGTAAGCATCTTCTGTTGAGTAAACCAACTCGCCAGTTTCCTCTACTTTATCCAAGAAGTCTGTCAATGTTTGTCCCAAGAATACAGACATGATTGCTGGAGGAGCCTCGTTAGCACCTAGACGGTGATCGTTAGATACAGAAGCGATTGAACCTCTTACCATGTCAGCATAAACATGCATTGCCTTGATCGTGTTCACCAAGAATGTCAAGAAGTAAAGACTTCCTTCTGGATCAAACAGGTTACGGCCATTATCCGTGATCAAAGACCAGTTGTTATGCTTACCAGAACCGTTCAAACCAGCAAATGGCTTCTCGTGCAACAACACTTTCAAATCGTGCTTGTCAGCTACCTTTTGCATTACGTCCATCATCAACAAGTTGTGGTCTACCGCTTTGTTGATTTCCTCGAACAATGGTGCTACCTCAAACTGACCTGGAGCTACCTCGTTGTGACGTGTTTGTACAGG
The DNA here is from genome assembly GCF_039543525.1 of Algivirga pacifica. Taxonomy (NCBI): domain Bacteria; kingdom Pseudomonadati; phylum Bacteroidota; class Cytophagia; order Cytophagales; family Flammeovirgaceae; genus Algivirga; species Algivirga pacifica. The sequence continues at coordinate 7,899 of NZ_BAABJX010000054.1, read as the reverse complement.
AATACCCAATTTCAATGCTTCTACTTCGAAGTCTCTCATGAATGAATATACACGAGGAGCGATTGAACCAAAGTAGTGGTCATCCAACTGCTGTCCTTTTGCAGGAGCTGCACCGAACAATGTTCTACCTGTAAGGTAAAGGTCTGGTCTTGCCGCAAAGAATGCTTTGTCAACCAAGAAATACTCTTGCTCAATACCCAAAGAAGAACTTACGTTCTGTACTGATGGATCAAAAAGTTGAGCTACTTTTGTTGCCGCCTTGTTGATCGCCTCTTGTGCTTTCAACAATGGTGCTTTATAATCCAATGTATCACCTGTATAAGATACGAAGATCGTAGGGATACAAAGTGTTTCTTCTACAATAAAGAAAGGAGATGAAGGGTCCCATCCTGTATATCCTCTCGCTGCGTTTGTCTGACGGATACCACCGTTAGGGAAAGATGACGCATCTGGCTCTTGCTGAACCAAAGTAGAACCTTTGAAGCGCTCCACACCTTTCAATGAATCAAAGAAAGAATCGTGCTTCTCAGCAGAAGAACCTGTCAATGGCTGGAACCAGTGTGTATAGTGTGTTACACCTTTAGCTACTGCCCAGTCTTTCAATGCTGCAGCCACTGCCTCAGCAGTAACGTCGTCCAATTTTGCTCCAGTTTCGATAGAATCGATTACTTTTTTGTAAACGTCTACAGTAACTGCTGCCTTTAGTTTATCTAGACCAAAGCTATTCTCACCAAAGTAATCAGAGATCTTCTTAGAAGGTACTTCTACAGATTTTGTAAATCTTGCTAGCGCTTTTTCTACTGCGCTTAATCTTAAGTTTGTCATAATACAGGGATATAAGGGGTTGATTAATAAAAATCTATCTAACCAATTTCAATTTAAAGTGTGAAGCCCCGCACCACACAGAGCCTCTATATCAACTCCACAGAGGTCAAAGTTGATGATATCATATCTAAAAAACAACATTTTTTGTAAAAATAAGCCTATTCAGAACCCTATATACCCAAATACAGGTAGGACTATTTTTTAATCACGTATCCCTTAAACCCACTAACTCAAAAAAATCACCCTATTCCTTAATAGATTGGGTTATTTTTAACCCCAGTCATGTATAAGTGTTCTTTTTTATCGGAAGATCATTCAAAAACACTTCTTCTCAGCCAGAAATAACGAACGGTCACAAGAGGGGCATCGCCTTTGTACTATATATATACTTGAGAGTGACGGGCGACCACTAGGGTCGCCCTCAATGCTGTCAATTTAAGCTAAGAACTGGTCGTAGCGTCCTCGCTACGACTAAAATCATAACTTGAGCGTCCTCGCTCAAGGCCTTAAAAACGGGAGCGAGGACGCTCCCACTATGTTTAAGTCTTAGCCTAGAGGCTAAGACTAGTGTCTACCTTTTCTTAAATTGACAGCATTGGGGTCGCCCTTACCTTTTACCTTTTACCTTTTACCTCAAAAGATACTTGTCCATTAGCTCCCAAGGTAAGATACCCCTCTACCTTCTGCCCTTGCTGATCTACTAACCCTTTCAACAAAGGCGTTTTTCCCTTTCGTATTAAAGCCTCTACCGCACTTTCAGATAGTTTTTTACCCATAACCTCAAAAGGCACTTTAAAAGAACAGGTCTTGTACTTAATCCCCATACATCCGTAAGCTGCTCTTCCTTTGACCACTTCGTGCTGTTGACAAACAGGACAACGTAAAGGAGCTTTCTCTACTTCCTGGAACTCCAATTGGAAGGCCTTTGTCAATGCAAGATATCCTTCTGTCTTTTTGCCATTCACTTCGATTCCTTTAATCAAAGGAGAACGTCCTTTCTGAATAATGGTCTGAACTTGCTTATCCGTTAATTTTTTTCCATTCCAGGTAAAATCCACTTTAAAGTCACAACTTCCATCTTTCCAGCCGGTACACCCAAAAGCAGTACTTCCTTTTACGATCTTCCCTGTTTTGCACTTAGGGCAAGAAAGCTGCTGAGATGTTGTCGGCTTTTTCTCTTTTGTTCCTTTAGACGTAGAAGCTGTTGGTTTGTCAGGAGCAGCAGCAGGAACGATCGTTCGGGCTGTACGGTCATACTTTACGGACTGTACCACCTCCGTCACCATCTCCTTCATCTCTGCCATAAAATCCTGCACCTTATAATCTCCATCTTCTATCTCCCGCAACTTTTTCTCCCAGATTCCTGTCAGTTCAGCAGATTTTAGTAGGTCATTCTTGATCGTATCAATCAACTGTACGCCCATAGGGGTTGGATGAAGATTCTTACGTTGCTTCTCTATATACTTTCTTCTTAATAAGGTCTCAATAATTGCTGCACGAGTGGACGGTCTTCCAATACCATTCTCCTTCATCAGGTCTCTCAGCTCTTCATCATCCACTTGTTTCCCTGCCGTTTCCATTGCTCTTAGCAATGTTGCCTCCGTATAAGGCTTGGGAGGAGTGGTCACCTTCTCTTTCAAGAAAGGATCATGTGGCCCTTGCTCTCCTTTTTTAAAGTCAGGCAATACTTGTTCCTCGTCCTCCTCTTTTTTCTTCTTTTGGGCTGCTTCAGCTTCCTTTTTGAAGAGCACTCTCCAGCCATCTTCCAAGATTTGCTTACCACTTACCTTAAACAAGATTTCCTCTACCTTACCTTCTACTTCCGTTTTGGAAACAATACAGTCGGGATAGAATGCTGCAATAAAATAACGGGCCACCAGATCATACACTGCTTGCTCATTATGATTCAGTCCCCTTGCCGGTACTTTGGTAGGAATGATCGCATGGTGATCTGTCACCTTCTTGTCATCAAATACCTTCTTGGATTTCCTTATTTTTTGTCCTCTCAAAGGAGCCACCTCTTCCTGAAATTTGGTCAAAGCACCCAGTATCTTAGGGATCTCCGGGTAAATATCATTTGGAAGGTGTGTGGTATCTACCCTAGGGTATGTCAGTACCTTCTTCTCATATAAACTTTGCGCCAACTTGAGGGTCTGGTCTGCTGAGAACCCAAAACGCTTGTTACAGCTTACCTGCAAAGAGGTAAGGTCAAATAATTTAGGAGGTGTCTCTTTCCCTTTCTTCTTGGTAAAAGATACAATCTCAAAAGGTTTACCCTGTAAAGAAGCCACTAAGGCATCTGCTTTTTCTTTGTCCTTCAGCTTTCCTTCTTCTCCTCCGTATTCATCCAATTGCTCTCCTCTTGCCGTAAATACGACATCCCTGTACTTGGTCTTAAGCTCCCAATATGTTTCTGGCGTAAAATTCTCTATCGTCTTGTGTCTATCCACCATCAATGCCAAGGTAGGTGTTTGTACTCTACCAATAGACAACACTTGCTTATACCCTCCATATTTCAAGGTATAAAGACGTGTCGCATTAATCCCTAGCAACCAATCACCAATCGCACGAGAACTTCCTGCGGCATACAATAAATCAAACTCACTACCGTCTTTCAGGTTTTGAAAGCCATCACGTATAGCTTCTTCTGTAAGGGAAGAAATCCACAATCTTTTGACCGGTTTGTTACACCCTGCCTCATGTAGTACCCATCGTTGAATCAGTTCACCCTCCTGTCCGGCATCACCACAATTAATGACTTCTGTAGCTTTATTAATTAAGGTTTTCAAGGTATTGAACTGTTTCTTCACTCCAGAATCATCCATGACCTTAATCGCAAAACGCACAGGAATAATGGGTAATGTCAGCAAGTCCCAACGCTTTAAAGAAGGATCATAATCGTCCGGCTCCTTCAACGTACACAAATGTCCAAACGTCCAGGAAACCCAATAGCCATTGCCTTCAAAATAACCATCCTTACGCTGATTAGCTCCTAAGATACGGGCAATCTCCTTGGCCACACTCGGTTTCTCTGCAATACAAAGCCTCATAAATATAGGGGTTAGGGGTTAGGGGTTAGGAGTTAGGAAGGACGATCACACGGGAAAGCATTCGGGACGCCCCTACCTTTTACCTTATACCTCTTACCTTATACCTTTTTAATATTTTATTGTAAAATTCTTAGTGATATCTGTAAACAATTATAGCAAAAAGCGATTGTAATAATTACCTTTGCTATTATTAAAATTAAGTCTAAATAACGATTATAGAAGCATTTAAATGCTCGAAATCTTCAATATAGGTATACTATGGTCAACAATGATATAAAAAATATCACCGACCTTAAAATTGGTCAAGAAGGGGTTATCAAAGCATTCAGCAGTGAATACCTTACCCCAAAAATGCTGGAAATGGGTATCCTACCCGGCAGTAAAGTTAAGGTGGTGAACAAAACTCTTTTCAATGGACCACTATACCTGAATATCCAAGGGCAGAATATAGCCCTTCGCCATTCGGAAGCCAAAAAGATTATTTTAAGATAAGCCGGAAAGGACTGCAAGTGCATTTTTTTGATCACTGCACTTCCCTTTTTCACTTCGCAGGAATACTAGACATGAGCAAGCAAGAAGTTACGATTGGTCTATTGGGCAATCCCAATGTGGGCAAATCATCCATATTTAATCAGCTAACAGGACTACGACAAAAAGTAGGGAACTATGCTGGAGTTACCGTCGACAAGAAGATCGGATTTTTTTCTATCAGTGAGGATACCAAGGCAAAGGTTATCGACTTTCCAGGAACCTATAGTCTCTATCCTACCTCTATGGATGAGCGTGTCGTATTAAATACCTTCACCAATCCTAATAGTCCTAACTACCCGGAAGTCGTATTATATGTAGCGGAAGCGGGCAACCTGGAAAGACACCTTCTACTGCTTTCTCAAATCAGAGACTTGGGGGTAAAAGTCATGTTATTGGTCACTATGCATGATTTGGGACATAAAAAGGGGGAAGTTTATCACTTAAACGAACTGGAAAAAAGTTTAGAGATTCCTGTATATCAAGTGAACGGACGTACAGGAGAAGGACTAGATGCTGTAAAAGATGGCCTGTCAACAATGCTATCACAAGCTTCTGCTCCTGCCAACCATCAACACCTTTATCACCCAAATCAGGAAGTGAAAGCCATTACGGAGGCTATTCAAACAGACCTTCAAGTGCATAATGCTTATCAAGCGTTATTGTTGGCACATCATTATGAGCAACTGCCCTTCCTAAGCGCCGCTGAAAAAGAACGTATTGCAACGATCAGTAAGGAACATACATTTCAATCTATCAAGTTACAGGTGGATGAAACGATGGCTCGCTACAATGAGTTTACTCCGCTAGTACAAAAAGCAGTCAGCAAACCTCAGGAAGTACCCGGCAGTACTACCGAAAAAATTGACCGTATCCTGACTCACCCTATACTTGGGCCTTTTATCTTCTTTGCGATTCTTGCATTTGTATTTCAAGCGATCTTCACTTGGTCTGAAGTACCCATGACTTTGATCGAAGAGGCTTTCAATGGGATGGGAGAACTGGTACGCAGCATCCTCCCGGCAGAAGCCTGGTATACTAGTCTGATTGCCGATGGTATTATCGCAGGGCTCGGTGGAGTGCTGGTGTTTATTCCTCAGATCGCTATCCTCTTCTTCCTGATCAGTTTACTTGAAGAGGTCGGGTATATGTCTCGTGCCGTTTACCTATTTGATAGCATCATGCAAAAATTTGGGATGAATGGCCGAAGTATCGTTGCCCTTATTTCTGGTGGTGCCTGTGCGATTCCTGCCGTGATGGCCACCCGTACCATCACCAACTGGAAAGAACGCCTGATCACTATTATGGTTACTCCGTTGATTAGTTGCTCGGCTCGTATTCCGGTATATGCAATCCTGATCGCCTTTGCCGTTCCAAGTGTTACGGTGGCTGGATTTATTAACCTGCAGGCCTTGACCTTTATTGGTTTGTATGTCTTGGGAGCTGTTTCTGCATTGATCATTGCTTTTTTGATGAAGCTAGTTTTCAAAACGCAAGAGCAGTCTTTACTTATGTTAGAGTTGCCGGACTACAAGGCTCCTCACTGGAAAAATATCTTTACGAATGTCTATGAGAAAGTCTTGACGTTTGTGACCGAGGCCGGACAAGTAATTATCGTAGTCTCTATGGTACTATGGGCACTGGCTTCTTACGGACCAGGAAACAGCATGGAACAAGCGGAGCAAACAGCCGTTGCCGAAGCACAAGCACAGCAACTGGACGAAACGGCTACTGCCGACCTGATCGCTGCCAAGCAAATCGAAGTATCCTATGCTGGCATGATCGGACATGCCATTGAGCCTGTCATTCAACCATTAGGTTTTGACTGGAAAATAGGCATTGCCTTGATTTCTTCTTTTGCGGCAAGAGAAGTATTTGTAGGAACGATGGCTACCATTTATAGTATTGGTAGTGCCGGAGAGGATGAGGATACCTTAAGAGAACGTATGGATAAGGAAGTAACAGCAGAAGGCAATAAGGTATTTACCCCTGCCACCTCGTTTTCCCTATTGATCTTCTATGTATTTGCTATGCAATGTATGGCGACCTTGGCAGTCGTAAAAAGAGAGACCAAGAGCTGGAAATGGCCTGTCATTCAAATGGCTTATATGGGTGCTTTAGCCTATGTAGGAAGTTGGATTACTTACCTTATTATGAGCTAAATAAATTATTAATGGAGAATTTTTAATTATTAATCATTGCTCATTAATAATTAAAAATTCTTCATTCTTCATTCTTCATATACACGGTACGGATAGGGAATGGAATCTCTATACCCTCCTTGTCAAAGGCCGCTTTTATCGCCATAATCGCATCACTTTTGGCCTGAAGAATCTCTCCATTCGCCGTAGCATTAATCCAGAAACGAACGTGAAAATCAATAGAGCTTCCTCCAAAAGCCAAATAATGAAATTCCACTTTTTCTCCTACCTCTACATCAAAAATATCCTTCACGACCTTCAATACTAACTCCTTTACCCTTTTCAGGTCAGAATCATAGGCCACACCGCACGTCACCGTTACTCTCACCCTAGGAGTTAATCCGTAGTTTTTCATGGGATTCTCCAATACCATTTTATTGGGTATCACCACTACGTTATTATCCGTTTCGTTGATCTTAGTATTCAAAAGGTCAATTTCGATTACTTTTCCCACGTAGCCATTCGTTTCTATCCAATCGCCTATACTCACGATATCTTTAATGGAAAGAAATATGCCCGAAAAGGTATTGGATAGCGTTCCCTGCAATGCCAAACCTACTGCCAAACCTGCTACTCCGGCACCTGCCAAAAGTGATTTCAGTACTTTGTCTAGGTTCAGAATTCCTAAAGCCAATAATAGTCCAAGTCCTATCACAGCTATAGCCAGTCCTTTAGCCATCAGTTGTCGTAAGGAAGTTTGGCGCATAAACTGCTTGAGCGCACGTTCCGACCACACCTCAACAGTACGAGAAAGCCATAAGGAAATAATGAAAATAAGGATCGCAAACACGAAATTAGGTAACCCTAATACGATAGCATCCAACCAATCCGACAATTGATCAATCAGTTTGTTCCACGAAGACTCTAGCTGACTATGAATATTCATGGTATGTTTTTTTATTTCGTCTGTGTTAATGACTTGGTCCTCTTGTGATGTCATAGTACTAGTGGATTGATTACTAAGTAAACTTATAACTGAGTGCTACTTTCAAACAGTTTAAGGATTAAGGAAGAAGGATTATTATCCAGAAACTCCTATACCTTTATCCTTCTTCCTTAATCCTTTATCCATTTGGAAGTAGTTCTTTTATTTCTATCAGAAAACTTAGTGTTTAGACCACTAGTGATCTGATTATTACGTTTGTTTATAACTCTTTGCAGCAGTATTTTTTGTGATTGGTGATTGGTGATTGGTGATTGGTGACTAGTAAAACGAATTACCAATCACTAACGGCTTTGTTGCAACGATATGAAAAAGGCATGAAAAAGTGGTAAGTTTAAGTGCGAACCAAAAC
>NZ_BAABJX010000053.1:0-49600 GCF_039543525.1 Algivirga pacifica | reverse complement strand
AAAGAAAATCGTGTTTTCTGACTCTATGATTTGACGTGTATGTTCAAATGTGTTTCTCGATCTGCAATACCTAACAAGTTAAGCATTGCGCGATTCACCATTCTGTCACAGTTTTTCAAAGAACTTGTACAGTGCTCGTTTGCACTATAGTGAGATTCAAAACCAGAATCTTAACTTATATTTTTTAACTTCTTCGTTTCAGAAGCGGATGCAAAGGTAAGAAAACTTCTAGTTACAATCCAAATTAATTTTGAAGTTTTTTTTTCAGTGAGATTTCTTAAAAACCTACACTCTCGATAGCGAGAAGTGCAATTTCAACACCTTCTCAAAACTTCTTTTTCTTACTTTCCTTCCGAAAGCGGATGCAAAGGTAAGAAAACTTTTAACTAACTTCCAAAACAAATTTTCAAAAACTTTTCAGGAGCAAAATCAGATGATTTTGTGGATAACAAATTACTCTAAAGAGCGTCTCCCATTACCTGAATTGTTGTGGCCTTCCGTTTGAAGGGGATGCAAAAGTGTAGGTATTTTTTGGATTATGCAAATGGAATAGTTCAATTATTTACAGAAATAATCCTAAAGTAATCTAACAATCTCATTTCATGTTACTTCAATAAGTGTTAATAATTAAAACTTAGATGTTTCACCATAGTGAGTTAACCAATAACCATCGCTTAGAGTTCTTATTACACCTTAATGTAGCCATTATCACAGATGATTTCTTAGTATGAACACTTATCTTTGCATTCGTAGAATTATTAGCTATAAGGCTTCCGGCCTAATAAATACATAGATTACATTGACAAAATCATAATATGAAAAACTATCTAACAACATTTGACAAACCATTGGACTTCTTAAATAAACTAAGAGTCATATTTTACAGTATGGTGGGGATCACCCCTCCTATCTTTTTATATATTTATCTAGAAAGTCGCAACGGAGAGTTTTCACCTATTTATCCTGAGCTATCTTCTATATTCTATTATATAGTACCTATTGTATGTGTAGTTTTAACTATACTGGCTTATTGGTACTATGAAAAACAAATAAGAGCTGCACGTACATTACCTTCTTTACGAGCAAAGTTGGATGTCATTATTCTTAGTAGCTTCAATAAGTTCCTTATCTTAGAAATAGCAACCTTATTTAATATTCTGATTTACTACCTTTCTGGACAAATTTTCTATGCAGGTGTCTATATCGCTATGATCATCTTCTTTGGTATGAGTAATCCTAGTATATATAGTGTTCTATCAGACTTAAGGCTTCCTAAGCGTGAGGCAGATGTTATGAGAAATAATGGAAACATTTAACACAAAAAAGGCTGGCAAGTTGCCAGCCTTTTTTGTTTACCTATAGTTCTTTTACAATATATAGTGACTTAAATCTCTATTTTTCACCAAACCAGAAAGTCTTTCTCCTACCATTTCCTTAGTCACAACTACCTGAGCATTTGGTCCGATCACATCCGGAATATCAAATAATAAATCATTCAATAAATGGCTCATTACCGTATGCAACCTTCTTGCTCCTATATTTTCCACTTCCTCATTAATCTCAAATGCAATTGAAGCTAACTCATCCAGTGCATCCTCATTGAAAGTAAGATCGACTTCCTCCGCCTTGAAAAGAGCTTCATATTGTTTTGTCAAAGCATTTTTAGGTGCTTTCAATATTCTTCTGAAATCCTCTCTTGTTAAACTGTTCAGTTCAACTCTAATTGGAAAACGCCCTTGTAATTCCGGAATTAAATCCGACGGCTTAGATACATGGAATGCCCCTGCCGCAACAAATAAAATATGATCCGTATGTACTACTCCATACTTTGTAGTCACTGCACTACCTTCTACTACTGGTAGTAAGTCTCTCTGTACACCCTCTCTACTAACATCCGGTCCTTGCTTACTTCCTCCAGCTGCTACTTTATCTATTTCATCAATAAAGATAATTCCAGAGTTCTCTGCCTTATGTACAGCCAACTCTTTCACTTCATCCATATCAATAAGCTTAGAGCTTTCTTCTTCAAGTAGCAATTTACGAGCCTCTGCAATACTTACCTTACGCTTTTTAGTCTTTTTAGGCAGCATACCACTAATCATCTCTTGAATATTCATCATAGAGACTTCATCCATAGCACCTCCGACCATACCAACTCCAGAGTTATTATTTTCTACCGTAATATCAATTTTTCGGTCTTCCAACTCTCCATTACGAAGCTTTTCTCTAAACCTTTCTCTTGTTTTCTCATTTAGCTCATGATCCGGCGAAAGGTACTCTCCTTCTTTCACGGAAGCAGCTCCTTTTAAAGGAGGAATCAAGGCATCTAGAATAACGTCTTCAACAATTTTTTCAGCACGCTCTTTTACATCCTTTTGCTTCGCCTCCTTTACCATGGCTACGGCTTGCTCTACCAAATCTCTCACCATACTCTCTACATCACGTCCCACGTATCCAACTTCCGTAAACTTGGATGCTTCCACTTTAATGAATGGTGCATTAGCGATATTAGCCAATCTTCTGGCTATTTCTGTTTTACCAACCCCTGTTGAACCTATCATCAGAATATTATTTGGCATAATTTCCTGCTGCATATCAGCGTCTGCATTCATTCTACGCCAACGGTTTCTCAAAGCTATTGCTACATTCTTCTTAGCATCTTCTTGTCCGACAATATATTTATCCAGTTCTGCAACAATCTGTCTCGGTGTCAAATAGTTTTCCTTCTCTAGCATTAGTATTATGTTTTAAAGGTGACGTTCTTATTAAATGTATTCATCATAGGTTCATGCTATACCACCTTCATTTAATTTAGTCAATCACTCGTTTTTTCTTTACTAAAAGTGATTTTGTATCGAAAATAATCGAGAAACTATTCGTCCCTCCTACTGAATGATTCCATCCTCTCGCATAGGCTAGATTGAAGCTTTTCACTTTAAGCTTTGTTCCAAAAGCGAATCCGCTTACGCCTCCGAAGTTCTGTAAAACCATCTCTCTGCGGTGTTGTATATTATAGCTTACCCAGACATTGAATATCTTCCCTACTACAAACTCACCACCAAACACCAAATGTCGCGACAATTTGTCAGCAAAACTCGATTCTTCCTGAATTGGATTACCTAATGCGTCAATTTGTCCACTTTCAATCTCTTGTACTTGGTCAAATTGTTGCAAACCCTGATAAGTCAAAGAAACCCTCAATGGAAAACCCTCCGGCTTAAACGTTGTTCCCAATCGAGCATCAAATGGCAACGACACTCCGTCTCCAGGAGTATACCCTGATAGAATAAAACCCGCATTTTCAACCGTTAACCCTACAGTCCAATCATACTCTGGATGGTAGTATACTCCCCCGAAATCTAGTACTAATGCCGAAGCCGAGTATTCAAAAAAGTTATCCTGAGCAAATGTAAGGTTTGCTCCCAAAGCAAACATTCTTATGCTGTGTGCCGAAGAAAGTGTAATTGCATAACTACTCGGCTTATACCCTACCGTAGTGTTGCCTTGAGAAGAGGTTCCCATGATATCCCCATATCCCCAATACTGAAAACCAGCACTCCAAAATCCACTTTTGCCAAAAGATTGGCCATATGCTAAGGTTGTCTGTCCGATATCTGCATAATAATCATAATAATTGAGCGATACTTGTCCCCCACTTTCCTTAGAGAAAAGTGCTGGGTTCATCCAAAACATTTCTCCCCCTCCATTTTGAGAAGATACATTTACTCCTCCTAATGCTTGTTGTCTTGCTGACGCAGGCAGCTCTAAAAAAGTGAATGATTGCTGTCCCGCTGATTGCCCCCAAACTCCTTCCATGAATAAGCCGCTCAACAAAAAAGAAAAAAATAGCGTAAGCTTAGCGTTCATCTGATTTAGTTTTTTGCCTTATATATCAATGTGGAGCTATTCTCCTTATTAACGACATCTCTAAAAACTCTAGCAATGTCTTCCTTTTCTATTCTTTTAATAAGTCCTTCCTCTTCGTTTACCAAGTTGGTATTTCCCAGTACCGCACCATAAGCTAACCCCAAGGCCCTTGGTAAAAGCTCACTCTTACCTGCATTTAATCCAAATGTAACCTGATTCTTCACTTTTTCCATCTGCATATCCGTAAAGGTCGCATCATTTATTTCATTGAGCAGTTCTTCCAATCGAGTATTCGCTTCCTCTGCTTCGACCCCATGTTGCACCCTACCTCCAATACACAACAAGCCAGGATCAAAAGACCCTGTAATATATGCGCTCAATGCACTGAATACCTTCTCCTCTTTCACGAGTTTCTTATACAGTAAAGAAGACTTCCCTCTACCAAGTATATCACTCAACAAGTCCGTTGGATAGTAATCCCTTCCCAAACGGGCATCCATATGCCACACCTTATACAATGCATCTAAAGGTACATCTGCTTCTACTGAAAGTATCTTCGCCTCTTTTTGCTTGGGTTCTTGCGGTAATGAGCGGTTATTTGCCACTCCTGAAGGGATACTTCCAAACCACTTTTCACTTAATCGCTTCACCTGCTCCAAGGTAACATTCCCTGCCACTACCAATACGGCATTAGCAGGACAATAATACTTAAAGAAAAAGGCTTTGACTTCTTCCATTACCGCCTGTTCTACATGCGATATTTCCTTTCCTATAGTAGGCCAACGATAAGGATGCTTTTCGTAAGCCATCTCCCTGATCTTATGCCATGTATCTCCATAAGGTTGGTTAAGGTATCGCTGTTTAAACTCCTCAATCACCACTTTTCTTTGCACCTCCAAAACATTAGGATCAAAAGAAAGGCTTAACATACGATCCGACTCCAGCCAAAAAGCTGTTTCTATATTTACTGAAGGAAGGGAAACATAGTAATTGGTAATATCGGGAGAGGTAAAAGCATTATTTGTTCCTCCTACTTTTTGCAATGGCTCATCATAAGAAGGAATATTCTTAGAGCCACCAAACATCAAATGCTCAAAAAGGTGTGCAAAACCTGTTCGTGTTTCTTCTTCATCCCTGGACCCTACGTCATACATAATGTTTACAACTGCTGAGGGAAAGTTATGGTCTTCATGCACGACTACTCTCAACCCATTATCCAAATAAAACTCCTCAAATCCGATCATATGTTTATAGCTATTTTGTGTAAAGAGTCTGGTGTTGGCAGTCTCTGTTTGTTTTCAAAGTATGGATCAATAATATTAAGTAACAAAATAATATCTTTTCTAATAAAATTTAAGAAGAAAGATGCAGGCTGTTATTGATATTGGCACAAATACTTTTCAACTCCTTATTGGAGAAGTTACCCCTCAGGGAATTCTGGTATATTATAAAGAAGACCGTTTCGTTCGTTTAGGAAAAGGAGGGATTAGCAAAGGAGAAATCACCTCAGAAGCTATTGATAGAGCTATTGATACCCTCCTCTATTTTAGAGGTATTTGCTTAGAAAAAGGAATACACCAAATCACTGCGATTGCCACTAGTGCCTTGAGAAGTGCCGAAAATCAAGTAGAGGTACTTCAGCTTATACAAGAAGCTACCCATATATCCATTGAAGTAATTAATGGAGAGCAAGAGGCCGAGTATATCTATGAAGGTGTAAAGAGTGAAGTCACGATCACTACTCCAACCCTTATCATGGATATAGGGGGTGGGAGTATTGAGTTCATTCACTGCGATCAACAAAAGGTTTTGTGGAAACAAAGCTTTGAAATTGGTGCCCAACGATTATATGACCAGTTTATGCTGGAAGACCCTATTTCCAATGAGCATATTTCTGCTATGAATGATTATTTGAAAGAGCGGCTCAATCCTTTATTACAATACCTAAAAGACGGAAAGCATACTACTTCCTCTCTTATTGGTTCTGCAGGGACTTTTGATACGCTACAGCTGATACAAGAAAAGAAAAGTGGTACACAAGCGTCTACTCCTTTTATTCTTTCTATGGAGGACTATACTTCCTTACACGAACGTTTGATCACCTCACCTAGAAATAAAAGACTGGAAATACCAGGGCTTATTCCTGAGCGGGTAGATATGATTGTTCCTGCCTCTTGCGCCCTTCACTTTATTATGAAAGCACTATCTATTCAAGAAATCGTAATTTCTACAGCTGCATTGAGGGAAGGTATTCTCGTCAAGACATCAAGGCATCTTTAAATTTTAACCTTAATATAAATTGGAAAATGCCCGGAAGGGTATTTTTCATTCTGATGATATAGTATCCTCTGACTTTTAAGAATCTCTACAGTAGGTTGTACAAAAATATAATCTCCCCACTTTAGCTGCTCGCTCCGCTCTGGTTGCCCCTGATGAAAAGTAGGTGGATAGTTATTGACTGGAAATACTGGCTTGAAATTCACAAATCCATTTTTCAGCATATACTTCATGGATTTATTTTCGAGATTCACTCCAAAGTATCCTGTCATAATCAACGGGCGATGCCCTTTATCCACAGACTCCATCACCATTTGTCTTGTACTTAAATAACGGGTCATTGGTGATACACCTCTCATATCCGTATTATATACGACCACTTCTTTTGTTCCATTTTTCTTTTTGAGACGAGCCCAAGTATAAATACGTGAGACAGAATCTTTATACGCTTTGGCTCCCTCCTGCTTGGGATATTCTGATAGCCAAATGGTTTTTCCTTTCACTAATTCCCATTTATTCTTATTGTAAAGAATAGGGGTTGCCATACCTTTTGATGGGTTGGCTTCTTCTGATCGATAAACTAATCCGTAAACATTGAGTAAATTAGCTTCTATAAAAGCCATCTGCTCTACATCTATTCCCTGTAAAGTAATAATATCTAATACCTCTTTTTGCAGCACACTTAAAATCAAATTCTTACGTTCATCCCACCGTCCTATTTCAGGTTGAGCCGCAAGATTGAAATCCATCAATTCCAATACCACTAAATCTTTTTCCTCTTTTTGCTCTGTACAAGCAAAAATACCCAACAAAAGTATCAATAATAGTGTTCTACTTATCATAGCACAGAAACGTAAATGAAGTTTAATGCAGCAACTTGAGGAAAAAAACTTTATTTTCAATAAAATATAAGCATGACTTTTTCTCAATTCATCATTGAAAAAAATAGTCGCATCACCCGAAACATTTATTATGTACAATTAGTTAGCGGAAAAATCACAAAATGTTAGACCAAGGGTAAATCTCCTCGCTTGATTTTTGGGCGATTTACAGCATTACAATCTACCTGAATGTTATTTTTTTGACACTTCTACCCTGATTATTACTATGGAGAATAAAGTTATCATTATCGGAGCGGGATTTTCATCCTTAGCCTCTGCTTGTTTTCTAGCGCAGGCAGGTATGTCCGTTACGGTATTAGAAAAGAACAATACAGCTGGAGGAAGAGCAAGAAGATTAGAAGAACAAGGGTTTACTTTCGATATCGGCCCTACGTTTTATTGGATGCCTGATGTTTTCGAACGTTTTTTCGCCTACTTCGACAAGAAGCCTTCTGACTATTATCAATTGGAACGGTTAGACCCGGGATATGAGGTGTATTTTGACAAAAAGACTTCCTTTAAAGTGAGTGGAGAAGTCGATAAAATTTATGAGTTATTTGAGGAAGTAGAAGCTGGTAGTGCAAAACATTTACAGCAATTTCTGAAGGATGCAAGAAGCAACTACGAGATTGCGATTAATGACTTAGTCTATAAGCCAGGTTTTTCCCTTTCTGAGTTAGTTACTTGGCAGACCGTTACCCGTGTTAATAAATTCTTTGATAACATTTCTAGTAGTATTAAGAGAAAAATCAAGAACAAGCGTCTAGTACAGCTTCTTGAGTTTCCTGTTCTATTTTTGGGAGCAAAGCCTTCTACCACTCCTGCCTTTTATAATTTCATGAATTATGCAGATTTTGAGTTAGGCACCTGGCATCCTAAAGGAGGTATGTATGAAGTCGTGGAGGGCATGAAAAAATTAGCGGAAGACTTAGGCGTTCAATTTTACTTCGATCAGAATGTCGAAAAAATAATTACTGAAAAGGGTAAAGCCAAGGGAGTTGTTGCCAATGGCATCACCTTTGATGCTGATGTTGTACTGAGTGGCGCTGATTATGCTCATACTGAAAGTCTTCTTCCAGTATCGGAACGTATGTATTCCGAGTCTTATTGGAAAAAGAAAACTTTTGCACCTTCCGCTTTATTGTTTTATATAGGATTTAATAAGAAGCTGGAAAATGTTTCTCACCATACGCTTTTCTTTGATACTGATTTCGAAAAGCATGCAGAGTATATCTATGACTTAAAACAATGGCCTGAGTCTCCTCTTTTCTACGGTAGTTTCCCAAGTATTACAGATGATCACTTTGCTCCAGAAGGAAAAGAAGCTGCTACAATTCTCATTCCTATTGCCCCTGGATTAGAAGACAGCGAAGCCCTAAGGGAGAAATATTTCAAAGAGATTATCGAACGTATGGAGAAGTTGACGGGGCAATCTTTACAAGATGACATTGTCTTCCATAAATCTTATTGTATTAACGACTTTGTGGAAGACTATAATGCTTATAAAGGAAATGCCTACGGCTTAGCCAATACATTATTCCAAACGGCTTATTTCCGTCCTAAGATCAAGAGTAAAAAAGTAGACAACTTATACTTCACAGGACAACTTACTGTTCCTGGTCCTGGAGTTCCACCATCCTTGATCTCGGGTAAAATTGTATCAGATCAAATTATCTCAAAACTAAAACCTACTAAACAACATGAAAAAACTGTTTGATGAAGTATCACTCAAAAGCAGTGAGATTGTTACTCGATCTTACAGTACCTCTTTTTCTTTAGCTGTTCGGATGCTTGCTCCTTCCATTAGAGGTGCTATTTATGGTATTTATGGTTTTGTACGGTTTGCTGACGAAATCGTCGATACTTTTCATGACTATCCCAAAGAGCAACTTCTGGATGAGTTTACGGAAGATTACTACACAGCCCTGGAGAGAGGTATTAGTATGAACCCTATTCTTAACTCCTTTATCGCTGTAGTAAAAGAATATAATATACAAGATGAATTGGTCCGTGCCTTCCTAAAAAGTATGCGCATGGACTTACATAAATCAGAGTATAATACACAAAAAGAATACGAAGAGTATATCTATGGTTCTGCAGATGTTGTAGGCTTGATGTGTCTCAAGGTGTTTGTAAACGGTGATGAGCAACGTTACGAAGCTTTAAAGGACTCTGCCATGCGCTTAGGATCTGCCTTCCAAAAAGTCAATTTCCTAAGAGATCTCAAAAATGATGTAGATGTACTCGACCGTACTTATTTTCCTGGAATTGATCTAAAAAACCTTACTCCAGAAAATAAGGCAAAAATTATTCAGGAAATTGAAGAAGACTTCAACGAAGCTCTAAAAGGTATACAGCAGCTCCCTTTAAATGCAAAATTTGGTGTATATACTGCCTATGTCTATTACCGAAGACTTCTAACAAAATTAAGAAACACTCCATCCGAAAAAATCATTACTACTCGGGTGCGCGTATCCAATCCGATGAAACTTGGATTAATTGCCCGATGCTACTGTCAAATTAAATTAAACATGATTTAGTATTTTATTGAATAGGGAAGTTATCGTAAAGATACTTCCTTATTTTTTTGGACAATCTTTGAATAGCCCTTACTTTTTGATCGTGTTCAATCATTTTTAATAGCTGCATTGCTTATGAGTTTTCTTACTGCTGAATGGAAAAAGTTAGCCTTTGCTAATTATATAGTCCCTCCGGAAACCCTTCAAGATCTCGTCCCAGAGGGTACAGAACTTGATTTTTGGGAAGGAAACTGTTACGTAAGTCTTGTGGGATTCATGTTTCAAAACACAAAATTACTTGGCCTGAAAATCCCATTCCATACTAATTTTGAAGAAGTGAACCTCCGCTTTTACGTCAAACGTAAAGAAGGAAATGAATGGAAAAGAGGGGTCGTTTTTATCAAAGAAATTGTTCCTAAAAGAGCCATTACTTTTGTAGCCAATCAAGTCTATAAGGAAAACTATGAGACCATGAAGATGAGTCACCACTGGGAAGCTTCTTCCTCAAAAAGGGAAATCGTCTATCGATGGAAATGTAAGAATCAATGGCAATCCTTTCAGATTATCTCTTCTATAGCTTCTCACGTTATTGAGAAAGGAAGTGAAGAGGAGTTTATTACGGAACATTATTGGGGATATGCACACGCAGGAAAGCAAAAAACAAATGAGTATGAAGTAAAACACCCTCAGTGGGAGCTATACGAAGTACATTCCTGTGATATCAATGTGAATTTTGGATTGGTTTATGGGGAGGCTTTTTCTTTTCTGAATAACGCCCTGCCATCTTCTGTGATGCTTGCGGAAGGCTCAGAGATTAGTGTAGAGTCTAAGAGGAAGATTAAGGAAATAACCAACAGTTGAGGCGGCTCTCGCCGCTGGTTGAGCGCTTCACTGTTGAGTGGAGCTTCGCTCCGTTGAGATTTTATAGTACTGCCTTTTCTCAACAGCCCGAAGGGCTACTCAACAGCGAAGCGCTCAACCAGCGGCGAAAGTCGCCTCAACCCTAGTTCACAGTATTATTCATTATATAATACCTGAAGTACTGTTTGTCCTACAGCCTTCAATGAAGCTTTGTCAATTGTCTCTAGGTTATCCTCATGGGTATGCCAATGCTCAAAAAAGGTATCTGTTCCCGTAGGATCAAGGTGAATAATGTCTGCCATTGGTATTCTTGCTTTTGTATTGACATAATAATGGTCATCAAAAATACCTCCTACTTCCTGATCGATAAAGTACTGTCCGTAGCCTAGCTTCTGTCCTGTTGTCCATATTTTCTTCACTACCTTCGATGCTAACTCCATAGAAGTTCCTTCTTTAGGAAAAACTGCTCCTTTTGCTCCCACCATATCTAATAGAATTCCGTAGTAAGCATGATAGCCTCTTTTATGCTTATTACTAGCCCAATATTCTGAACCCAAGCAATACCTACTATCTCCATCCGTATATTCTTTCTCAAACTCTGGGCGTCCATAGTCTTCAGAGTCAAATAAGATAAAGTCAACACCTACATTCGGCTTCAAGGAATCCGTGTGCATAACCCTTGCTAACTCCAGAATTACACCAACACCACTACCACCATCATTAGCTCCGTCTATAGGCTCTTGTTGTCTTTCCTCTCCCTGGTCAGCGTAAGGGCGCGTATCCCAGTGTGCTGCAACAATAATACGTTTCTTTGCTTCTGGATTAATGGCTCCAATAATATTTCGGGAAGGCAAAACTGCTCCATTATAAGCTGTCGCTTCAAACGCTTGAACCGTCACTTCAGCCCCATACTCTTTCAGTTGCTCAATCAAATAATCTCCACACTCCTGATGTGCCTTGGTATTGGGAACTCTTGGGCCAAACGCCACTTGTTTTTCAATAAAATAGTAAGCAGAATCTTCATTAAAAGATGGTGCTTCAGCCATCTTAACTTCTGCTTTTTTTGATGTATTAGAAGACTCTCCTCCACCATTACATGAGGTAAATAATAATGTAAAAGTGGTTGATAATATCAAAGATGTCAGAAATAGGTGTTTCATAAGAGAAAAGTCAGTCAGATATTCTAAAAAATATAATGGTTCAAAGAAAAAAGTCTTGCCATAGATAGGCAAGACTTTTTATGTTTTATTCTTTTCGAAGAAAGAAATTATAGTTCATCGTAAGCCCAGTCTACTCCTTCTTTCATATCCTTCAATACCACCCCTACTTTTTTCAACTCAGCACGAATTTCGTCTACCTTCTCATAGTTTCTTACTTCTTTGGCTTGCTTGTACTCCTTAATCAAGTACTGCAGCATCACCTCAAAACCATCAGGACGTTCTTCCACCAATCCTAGTACCTCTACGACCATAGTGATAAATAGATTCACCATCTTATTGAATAGCTCCTCTCCTATCGCTGAAGCGGAAAGGTTTCCATTGTGTATAAGGTTGATCTTTTTCAGTAGATTGAACAAAGAGGCAATTGTCACCGCCGTATTGAAATCATCATTCATTCCTCTGAAGATACTATTGATGATGCTTTCAATCTGCTTGATCTGCTTTTCATCTTGCTCTACACCTTCCTCTGGTACATAAGTAAGATGTTTCGCGACCTTCAGTCCATTCATCATTTTGCGGTATCCTTTACGAGCAGCCTTCAATCCCTCATTAGAGAAATCCAAGGTGCTTCTATATTGCGCCTGCAAAATAAAGAAACGCATAGTCATTGGACTATAAGCTGATTCTAACAAATCATGCTTTCCATCAAATAACTCTTCCAACGTAATAAAGTTACCCAACGATTTTCCCATCTTTTGTCCATTGATGGTAATCATATTGTTGTGCATCCAGTATTTTGCCGGAATCTTATGATGACAAGCTGTCGACTGAGCAATTTCTGCCTCATGGTGCGGGAACTTCAAATCCATTCCTCCTCCATGAATATCAAACTGCTCTCCAAGGTACTTGGCGCTCATAGCAGAACACTCCAAGTGCCACCCTGGGAAACCTTCTGACCAAGGTGATGGCCAACGCATAATATGCTGCTCATCGGCCTTCTTCCAAAGTGCAAAGTCTACTCCATTCTTTTTATCTGACTGACCGTCCAATGATCTACTCCCCTCCATCATCTCATCAATTTTTCTACCTGACAAGATACCGTAAGGTTTATCCTCATTGTATTTAAGCACATCAAAGTAAACGGAACCATTCGACTCATAAGCATACCCCTCATCCAATATCTTCTTGATCATTTCTACCTGCTCCACGATATGTCCTGTTGCTCTTGGCTCAATGCTAGGAGGACGCACATTTAGGCGCTTCATATCCTTATGGTAGCGATCAGTATAATATTGAACGACCTCCATAGGTTCCAACTGCTCCAATCGAGCTTTTTTGGCAATTTTATCTTCACCTTCATCGGCGTCATTCACCAAGTGCCCTACATCGGTAATGTTCCTAACATATCTGACTTTGTATCCCAGGTACTCCAAATACCTACAAATTACATCAAACGTAACGGCAGGTCTTGCATGCCCTAAGTGTGCATCACCATAGACCGTCGGTCCACATAAATAAAGTCCCACAAAGGGAGGGTTCAATGGCTCGAAATTCTCCTTCTTTCCCGATAGGGAGTTGTAAACTCTGATTTTCTGTTCCTGCATCATACAGTCATATATATTTAATTAGGAATATTCTCAATCTATAGTCTCTTGCTATACTACTCTTGTGGCGGACGATACCCGGATTGATAAAGAAGTTCCTTGGCATCATCGATCTCCAAGACCTCTTGTAACGATTTTTCTGGGTATTTTTCCATATACTGTTGGATAATTCTCCATCCCAACCATCGCCCTATCCTACCCGGGCATTCAGGACTTATTTCTGGGACAGTAGGAGCCTCTCCACAAAATTTCTTTGAAGTTATCGCTTTCGTATCAAACAACAACTCATTTTCTATAAAATAGGACCATATCAGTTGTTCATTGGCATAAGCTCCCTCTAACTCTTCCGCTGACCACCCCCAAAGTGTCGTATCGGCTACATGAGGTAGTGTTCGTCTTCTAATCTCATGCGCCTTTCCATAAGCCAGCATTTCATTAACTAGCGTACGGTCCTTAAGGTTATAATTAATATACTCCCTACTCAATAAGGTCAACAAAGCTGCCGAGATATAAGAAGGTTGGTAACGCTTATACATGTACAAAGGCAAATGAGGCGGCTGGTAAGAGACACTATCCGAAAAATAATCAATCCCAAGCACGACAAAGTCTCTTCCGTCCACAAAGTCCCCTCCAAACCCAGACATTCCAAAGCCTGAAATCATGGTATAAAGCTCAGGTTCTTTAAAGTCTGGAAAATAGTACTTCATCAACTTAAAGCCCTCTTCTAGTTCCTTTACAATAGGAGTCATATCCTCCAAATCTTTATAGGACTCCTCCAATAGTTTTTCAGTATGCTCATTATTAATAAAGCGCCAGATCATCTCTATCTCCTGCTCTCTCGTAATAGGTCTATGTTGAAAAGCCTGTAGAAAATACAGAGAGTCTACTCTTGGATTCTCTGATAAAAACTGAGCTATCTCCTCCTTACTTTTCAAGGCCATTACCTCTTGTTCCATTCTCCTTACCTTCACCTCCACCTCAATTCCTGATGTATCCGGAACCTGAGGTCCTTCCTTGCACGATTGCAACATCACTAAAGCAGTCAATACCGACAAAATATATCGCATCATAGGTCTATTTTCTAAGCGTCTACTATGGTTTTTATATTTTTCTAAGAGAATATTGATCCAAAGTAAATGAAAAAAGAGACTGTCTCATAACTCTTCCAAAAAGTAAAATCATTCAAGGATATATGCTTATAATGTTGAAGGAGAAAGGATGAAGGAATGAAAACCTTGTCATAAGGTATTTTTTCCTTTATCCTTTCTCCTTTATCCATTTGAAAAATGATTTCACCTATCCGTTATAAGATAGTCTCCTCCTTTTACTATTTATATGTTCTTAAATCTTATCCTATAAGCGCATTCCAAGCTTGAGTCAATCCTTCATTAAGGAAGAATAGTGCCCAAACCGCCACCAATACTCCTAACAGAATAGGAAGAGAGTAACGCAAGATGTATCCGAAGAAAGACGGCATCTCAATACCAGTCTGCTCTGCGATGGACTTTACCATAAAGTTTGGTCCATTACCAATATACGTCATTGCTCCAAAGAATACTGCTGCGATAGATATTGCCTGTAGTTCCAGTACCGAGTTGGCATATCCGCCATTTGCAAAAGATACTACCTCAGCAACACTATTAATATCTGCAGACTTGGAAGCCATGGCCGCTGTCAGGAAGTTCAGGTAAGTAGGTGCATTATCCAGAATCCCTGAAAGTACCCCTGTTCCCCAATACAAAGTATTATGGTTAATCAAGGCAGCTCCTTCTGGAGAAGCAGCAAAGCCTGCTACCAACTCCAATGCTGGCATCATAGTACCAAAGATTCCAATAAAGATAAAGGCTACTTCCCTAATTGGCTCGAAGTTAAAATCATTGCCTTTGATTGCTTTTTCATCCGCTAACTTGAATGACAGGTAAGCTACGGCAAACATGATCAGCTCTCTTACGAAAGAGAATATCGTAGCCCCTTCTGGCATATTACTCGCAAAACCAATAGAGAAATGCTCATGCTCCTGAATAATACCCGGTACCCAATTTAGCTTGGCAGGATCGATAAATACAGCTATGATAACTACAACTAACCAAGCAAAGTTCTTTGCGCCCACAATCTCTATCTTTCCACTACGCTCTTTTGGTTTCTCCATACCAAAAATTGGGTTCTTCTTCGTCAATCCTTTTTTATCATAAAAGTAGAAGATCACCGCAAGCATAGCTATAGCAAATATCCACATTGGCAAACTATGTGATAGGGTCCATTCAAACGGCACCCCTTTCAAGAATCCCAAGAACAATGGAGGATCACCAATCGGTGTCAATGCACCACCTAAGTTACTGACCATAAAGATGAAGAACACAATATGGTAAGGCTGAATACGTTCCTTATTCAAACGAATAAACGGACGAATCAATAGCATAGAGGCCCCTGTTGTACCAATGATATTTGATATTACAGCACCAATCACCAAGATAATCACATTCAACATAGGAGCACTTTTCTTGTCAATCTTAATCATAATCCCCCCAGAGGCGATATACAAAGAAGAGAGCAGTGCTATAAACTGAAAGTACTCAAAGAATGCGTGAATCGGACCATGAGTATTATGCAGGCCAAAAATATAATATCCTACCACTACCGTCGCTAAGATGATCGCTACCTTAGGGTAATGGTGATGCCAGAACTTCTCGTAAAAAAGTGGTCCTGTGGCAATCATGATCAAAAGAGTGGCAAATGGGATAACTAACCAGCTTGGTACGCTACCGTGCCCTCCTGCGACTTCCGTTACTGAGGTAATGGCACTTGTTGCTGCCCAAGAGGCTCCTGTACTGACCATTAAAGCACCTAAGACCATAGTCAGTATGATAAGTTGTTTTTTCATGTCTAGCTTATAATTTGCATTCCAGATTCAGAATGGCTGCGTTAACTTTATGTTAACTTTTTATCAGTAACACAGTTAACCTATAATTCTTTTATCGTCAACACTTGGCTATTATTTGGTAAACACCACAAAATCCCTTAATAAGTCAATTTTTAAGTGTCATGCTCGCAATTATAACACAAAATATAGACTTTCTAAAATAGGTCTCCACCCCCCACACTTATATTCTATTTCAGAAAAAAAAGCCCTCGTAATAGAATCGAAAACCTTTTAGTAAATACGGCCAAATAAAAATAAAGTTATACTTTATATGAAAAAATCAACATAAAGTATAACCCTAAATTATATACTATTAACATTCGTTTGCGAAACACCTCTCTTTAACGCATGTTTAAAAGAAACCTCTGATAATCCTATTTTCGAAACCCTATCTAAAGGTAGCCTACTATAAATGAGTACACTATTCCACACAAGAGATCTGTTGATAAAGCTTTTCCCGAAGAATATCTTCCCTTAAAAGTTCTCCATTACGATCAAAGTAAAGCAGAACATATAATCCCACTTGATTGATAGCTCTCTCAACAAAAAATATAGGGTTGTCTTCACTTCCCATGATCATGATATCTGAAAACTCTTCCAGAATTAATCGTCCTTGTTGATTACTAAGAACCCCATAGCCAGAATTTCGATATGTGATCAATAGTTTTTCTTTAGAAGACGTAACGACCTCTTCATAAGATTCAAACGATTCCGTCAAAAAGTAATGCTTATGAATATGATACAACTTCCAGTATTGATCTGCCTTCACCAAAGCGACTGAGTCATTCCAATAGGTCAATTCCTCAAACTCAAAAGGCACTATGGTCTTACCTTGCTGATCAATAATCCCAAACTTATCTTGTTTAGCGATGTAATAAGGCTCTTTCTCTCCGAAAGGCTGTAATAATACATCGTACTCTGCCGAAATATTCAATGTTCCTTTAACATCAAATAATCCAAACTTCTTATTATTCAATAATGCGTAAGTTCCTTTTTTAGAAGCGGCTACAATGCCATCATAACTAGATGGAATTAGCTTTTTCCCCTGAAGGTTGAAAGCCTCATATTCCCCTCTCATATTTTTGGCTACCACTACTGTTTCATTCAGTATTTTTATTTCCTGATAAATAGGTTTTAATAATACATTCCCATCTTGGTCAGATAGCATAAACCTCTTTTTTCTATTTTTACTAATAATAAAAGGTTGTCGTAGCAATTGATCTTCTGCTTGTCTATATCCAAACACCAGTTGCATTCCTTCATATTGGGTTAATGAAAGTAGTTCCTGTTCTCCAAAGTACCCCCACTTCTCTTTTCCTTTCAAAAGCATCACACCTTCCGCTCCCCAAAAAAAGGCCGAGTCATAAGTTAAAGGAATAAGCTCTTCTGCCTGATCATTCAATAATCCCCACTGTGTTCCCTGCTTAACAACTGTACCTATTGCCCCCACAGAAACCTTTTCATATCGTTTCTCTGATAATAGGTTGCCCTCTTCGTTAAATAATTGGAATACCGTATCCTTTTGAACAAACCAGCCTGCCGAAGTGTATGCTACCTCATTAACCTCTGAAAAGAGTAGCTCACCAGTAGCCTTTAATAAATTGATTTTATCTTCCTTGTAAGCTAAAATGTATTTCTCATCAACCCATTCTATCTCATCATACTCAAAGAAAGGCTCCCATTCTGAAGAATTGAACAGGTCAAAAATACTCAGTAATGCATACTTCCCTTGCTCTTCTAATTGGAGAAGGTACTCGTTGAGCCTACTAACCTTATAGGTTAATGCCCATAACACTCTCTGATCATAATAAGAGCTCAAGAAAGTCGTATTATCTCTCTGCAGTATCACAAGGCCTGTAATTAAAGGAGTAATGACATCATATTGACAAGGGATAACCTCAAACCCTCCTTTATGGAACAGTCCCCAATGCATTCCTTTTCGCACCTTAAGTATTTCCTGATCAAAAGGTTTGATCTCATCAAAAATAAAGGGAAGTGTGACATTCCCCAGCTTGTCTACTGTTCCCCACTTATTCTGTTCATCAGAAATCATAATATAATCCTCTGATACACCTTTGCATCGGGCGTCATCTGAAATCGTCGTAGTCATTGCCGCTACTTTGACTTCACCCTGAGCATTAAAAAAACCATATCGTTTTTTATCCTTATCAAAGAATGGCAAATAACTCTCTCGATCCACTTGTTGCAACAACCTAAAATAAGCTGGTGCATCAGGATATTGCCTCCAGAATAGACTCTTATCCTCATATTTGTACCATAAAGCATACCATCCCTGCTTAGCTAAGCTACTATGAGGATAAGCTCGTACAAAGTTTTTATATGCTTCTTCACTATGGTCATAAACCAGTACCTGCCATAATCGCTGCTCTGCTTCATTGATATAAGGACTATCTGCATATCGCTCAATAAAAGCAGAAAGGCTTACGACAGTGTTGTCCTCGGTTAATGTTTGATAAAGATTAAGATGATAAGCTTCTTGGGCTTTTTTTACCTGTTTTGCTTCAGGGTACTTCTTCAAGAAAGATGCATATGCCTGATACGTATCCTCCAATTGCGCTTTTAGAAAACCAAGACTATCCCGTCTCACAGCAGCAACTTCCTGATACTCGGCTTGAGGGTAATCTAGGTAATACTCCGCATAAGCCTTTTCTGTATTAAGCTGAACGGCAATATCAAACGCAGTATGCTCTATCTTTTCTTTCTGCTTTTCCAATAAGACCAATGAGAAATCTTGCTCATCTATCAGTTCTTGCTTTAACTCTGTAGAAAGTCCTTTCCAAGTCTCTATACCCTTCAAGCTATAATGATAGGCGGAGTCCAAAAAATAATAGGACATATTTCCTGGATACGAATAGTATAATGATAATAAGTAATGGGTTTCTACCGAGGCGCCTTTTTTACGGATCCATTTATCCAATCTTTCCTTACCTTTCTTGTAGTCATGTTTTTCAAAGTACTTAGTCACAGACTCTATACTTTGTGCATGTACACTGATAGAACAAAAGATCGTTAATAAAAAAAACAGACTAAGAAGAGCTCGTTGGATTTTCATTGGTTTTAACTGCTTGAGTAGATGATTGCTTGAGAAGCACATGAAAAGAAAACTTAAAAAAGTGAGTTCCCTTTAGAATTTCTCATAAAACTATGAAATATTGCGTATTAAATTGAACCTTTTCAATTTTCTATACCAATATAGAACGATAGATTTTACGGCATCTTATGTTTTCCTACCATACTTCTTTTTTTATTGCCAAACGATATTTCACCTCACAAAAAGGTACCCTTACCTTATTCAGTAGATTTTTGTGGCTTGTCGTGGCATTATTGACGTTTTCTCGCAAAAGGGTCCGTACAGCTTATCACCAACTACTGGATGCTGTCGTTGAGCAAAACTTTATCCAAATCCTATCTTATATCTCTATGATCGGTATAGGTATATGTACGGCTGCTCTGGTAATAGCCTTATCTTACTTCAATGGAATGGAGCGGTTTACCGTCAATATGTATAACCGTTTTTCTCCCGAATTACTGATTAAACCTAAAGAAGGGAAAGTCTTTACCTATGATGAAAAGCTGAAGGCATTACTCTTACAACAAGAAGGTATTTCTGAGATCACTGAGGTGCTGGAAGATAATGCCCTATTAATTTCAAACGATAAGCAAAAGGTCATCACCATCAAGGGGGTAACAGATAATTATTACCTACAAAATCATCTAGACACCACCATTATCGAAGGATCACACTTACTGGTAAAGAACGGTACCGAAAGAGCCATTCTAGGACTAGGAATAAAACATGAGCTTGGTATTAATATTAATCAATCCTTCGCTCCCTTGCAGATCTGGTACCCTAAAAGACAATACAAAGGGGTCATGACTCCTGAAACAGCTTTTAATCGTAGCACGATTTTACCTGGAGGAGTATTTAGTGCCGAATCTCAAGTAGACGCTACTGTTGTGATTGTACCTATATCCATGACAGAGCATCTACTCAACCACTCAGGGAATCGTTCTTCTCTGGAGATTAAGGTCGCTAAAACATGGTCTGCAGTAGACTTACAAGAAGAACTGCAGGAGGTTCTAGGCAATCAATTTGAAATACTCACACAGAGAGAACAACAAGCGGATATACTTATGGCATTGGAGATCGAAAAGCTATTTGTCTTTATGGCTTTTGCGATTATTCTGGGAATTGCCTCTTTCAATATATTTTTCTGTCTAGCAATGCTGGTCATAGAAAAGAAGCGAGATATCAGTATGCTTTTTTCCATGGGAGCCTCTAAGAATATGATTCGTAGTATTTTCATGATTGAAGGAAGCATCATCGCTTTTTCAGGATCCTCACTAGGATTAAGCTTAGGATTTATGCTCTGTTATTTACAAGATAAATACCATTTATTAGGCTCAGGAGACTACCTCAACCCTATGAACCTCTACCCTGTAGAGATGCGATTAAATGACTTCATACAAATTGGGCTAGTAATTGTAGTCATTACCTTATTGGCTTCCATATTCCCTGCAAAGAATGCAGCAAAAACCATTGGCAGCCCTTATGCGAACTGATTCTTTCTTGTTCATAATGTTTAATTGCTATTGCTTCGCAATTGCGTTCATAGTGTTTAGTTGAATAATGTGCTTTGCATTTAAGTTAAATGAAAAAATCAACTAAACACTATGAACGAGCGAAGCTCAATTAACAGACGCCGTGTAGCGGTATGAACAAATACCACTGCCATAAGATCATTTATAAATTTCTTTCCTGTTATAATTTCTTATTAGGTGACAGACAACTGTTAGGAAATGTTAAATACCTTTTACCTAAGTAAATACGTCTTCGGTTTTGTATGAGGGAGTCCTTATAATTGTGTAAAGTGCAGAGGAAGAAGGGACAGAAAGGATTATTTTTTTGAACAATATACAGTAGTGTAAATTGAAGATATGAGTACTTTGGAAAATTCGGCGAATCTGAGCGTTCTACAAGAAAAAGTAAACGCTACCATTAAAGAAGTGAGTAAAGTGGTTGTTGGTCAGGAGTATATGGTCAATCGCCTACTTATCGGTCTATTTACCAATGGACACGTACTGCTGGAAGGTGTACCTGGTTTGGCAAAAACGCTTACCATTAACACTCTGGCTAAGGTGATTCACTTAGACTTCCACCGTATACAATTTACGCCAGACCTATTGCCTTCGGACCTGATCGGAACCATGATCTACAACCAGAAAAATGGTAATTTCGAAGTCAAAAAAGGGCCTGTATTTGCTAACCTTATCCTTGCCGATGAGGTAAACCGTGCCCCTGCCAAAGTGCAATCAGCACTACTAGAGGCTATGCAGGAAAAGCAGGTAACCATTGGAGAAACTACTTTTCAGCTGGATCGTCCGTTTTTGGTATTAGCAACGCAAAACCCTGTAGAGCAGGAAGGAACTTATCCTTTGCCTGAAGCACAGGTAGACCGTTTCATGTTGAAAGTATACATTGACTACCCTAAGAAAGCAGATGAGCTTGAAGTCATGAGACGTATGTCCAACCAGAACTTTGACGACAACGTTCAACAGTTACTAACTAAAGAAGAGGTTTACCAAGTCAGAGATGCCATCAATAATGTGAGCATATCTGCTAGTCTTGAAGAGTATATTATTGATATCATCTTTGCTACCAGAGATCCTAAAGCCTATGGTCTTGACAAACTGTCTGAGTATATTCAGTTTGGTGCGTCTCCTAGAGCAAGTATCAACCTACATAGAGCTGCCAAAGCCTTAGCGTTCTTCCATGGTAGAGATTATGTATTACCAGAGGATATCAAGGAAATCGCTTATGATGTATTGAATCATAGAATCTTGCTAAACTATGAGGCTGAAGCGGATGACATTACAACTAAAGATGTTATCAATAGCATTTTGAATAAGATCAGTGTTCAGAAGTAAGTAATAAGAATATCATATCCATAAATAGAAAAATGAAGAGGGAGCTGAGCTCCCTTTTTTAATATGCTTAGGTTATCGAGAACATCCCTTGAATTATCGTAACTTTGAGCAATCAAGAAGGACTACCCCTATGTCCTCATTATTAGTAAAACACCAGATGTAAAGCAGCATCGCAATCACTTATGGAAGAAAATAAAACAGCACTATATATCGTTCCTACCCCTATTGGCAACCTAGAGGATATTACGTTGAGAGCTATCAGGGTATTACAAGAAGTTGATGTTATCTTGGCTGAGGATACCCGTAATACGGGACATTTGCTCAAGCATCTTGAAATACAAAAGCCTCTTCTTAGTCACCATGCCTTTAATGAACATAAAACCAGTCAAAACTTGATTGGACGTATGAAAAAAGGAGAAACCATGGCATTGGTTTCTGATGCAGGTACTCCTGCAATCTCAGATCCCGGCTTTTTTCTGGTTCGTGCTTGTGTAGAGGAAGGTGTTAAAGTAGAAACCCTGCCTGGTGCTACTGCTTTTGTTCCCGCACTCGTTAATTCCGGACTTCCTGCGGACCGCTTTGTCTTTGAAGGGTTCTTACCTCACAAAAAGGGAAGACAAACAAAAATTACGGAGCTGGCTGAAGAAGATCGTACGATGATATTCTATGAATCTCCTCATCGCCTACTAAAGACCCTACAGCAACTCGCTGAGTATTGGGGAGAAGACAGAAAAGCCTGTGTCAGCCGAGAAATCACAAAACTATACGAGGAAAATGCCAGAGGGACACTCCAGGAACTCATTGAGCATTTTACCGCTAAAGGTGTCAAAGGAGAAATTGTGTTGATTGTGGAAGGAAAAGCACCAGAAAAAAAGAAAAAGAAAAAATACGGAGAGGAGTAAGATTATAGATTTTGAGATCTGATTAAACGATTTACTAGACCATTTTACTGATGAACAAGCTTTTTACAACCCTTGATCGCCACAGGAGACTCTTACCTCTTCTGGCTATCCTTGGAGGAGCCCTTTTAGGCCTCGGCTGGCACCCTCCTTTAACTTTTCTTGTTTTTATAGGATTGGTTCCTCTTTTATTGATTGAGGAATATCTCTATAAAGCCAATTACAAAAGACCATTTCTATCGCTATTCAGCTTATCATTTCTTTTTTTGGTAAGCTGGAATGTTACTTCCTATTGGTGGTTGTGGAATGCCTCCTCATGGACTACTCTGGCTGCCTGGGGAGCTAATGCAGCCTTACAGAGTTTGCCTATCATGGCTTTCCATATCAGTAAACGTGCATCCAAAAACCAGTTGGGATATCTTCCTTTTGTACTTTACTGGATCGCCTTTGAATATGTTCACTTACACTGGGACCTTTCCTGGCCTTGGCTCAACTTGGGAAATGCCTTTGGATTTACCCCTTCATGGATACAGTGGTATGAGTACACAGGTGCTTTTGGTGGTACCTTGTGGATACTAATCGTCAATATCCTCGTATTCTATCTCATCAAAGGGCGAAAGTACTGGGTCGCTACAGGCAGTACCTTATTCATCCCACTATTAGTTTCTTTACTCCTATGGAATACCTATGAGGAAAAAGGAGAGACTATTGAAGTATTAGCGGTTCAACCTAATGTTGATTGTTATACCGAAAAGTTCCAATACAACGCCAGAACTGGAGGACGTAACCAAGCGACTCACATTCCTTATCAGCAACAGGTAAAAACACTCATTGAGCTATCCAAAGAACATATGACAGATAGCACCCGTTTTGTATTCTGGCCAGAAACTGCCTTGCATAACAATATCTTTGAGCACAAACCTTTAAAGGATTGGGCGGTACAAGAAGCCATTGCTTTTAATAAAGAATACCCTAATAGTGTATTGGTATCAGGAGTGGATACTTATCGTCTCTACGGACAAGAAGAAGCTACAGAAACCGCTCGCTTCCGAAAAAGTGTAGGATACTATGATGTCTTCAACGCTGCCATGTTTTTGGGAGAGGATAATCAACCTACTTTTTACCATAAGTCCCAATTGGTAATTGGTGTAGAAACCCTTCCCTGGCCGGAAGTTTTCAAGCCTTTAATGCTTAATATGGGAGGTGCTTTTGGAGGTTTAGGAAGACAGCAAGAACGTGTGGCTTTCAAGAATCAAGAAGGTATAGGTGTTGCCCCTATTATCTGTTATGAATCCGTATATGGAGAATATGTCACAGATTATGTACAAAAAGGAGCCAACTTCCTAAGTATTATCACCAATGATGGTTGGTGGAATAATACGCCTGGACACCGACAGCATTTGGCGTTTGCCTCCCTTAGAGCTATAGAAACACGTAGAAGTATTGCCCGCTCTGCCAATACTGGTATTTCTTGTATGATTAATCAAAAAGGTGAGATTATAACTCCTTTGGCTTACGGCCTACAAGGAGCCGTCAAAGGAAACGTGTCCTTGAATAAGGAACTCACGGCCTATGTTAAAATGGGCGACTATATTGGTAAACTGTCCGCTTTGATTGGCGTACTGTTGTTTATCTCGTTTTTAGTAAAAAAACGTATTAGTTTTATTCCTACCAAGAAAAAAGAAGGGGTAACCTCTTAAAACTTGTTTGGCATATAAAAAGTAAGGGCGACCTTTTTGGTCGCCCTTACTTTTTATATGCCAAAGAGCTTCTGAAAGATATTCTTATCCTTTTTAGGGCGCCCATCCCCTATCACAGCCTTTGTCCTATCAAATGATGAAAGAATGGAGTGAATGTCTTTTCTAAAAAAAACATACACTGACAAAGGCATTTGTCTCTTGAACACCCCCAAACTCACTTGAATCATAAACTCACTATCCCTGTGCTCTTGCTCCAACACCGATTGTTGTTTATCCACAGTCCATACTTCTAAGCTAGGAACATGTCCAAAAATATTACACTGTAGTAAGTTCGCAACTTTAGTGACCATCGCTGCGATGGCAATATTATCCATCTCCAAGAGCATTCCTTCCCTCAAATCCGGTTGCCCTTTCATATGATCTGGCAGTAGGGCATCACACAACTCTTCTTTGTATTCTTCTTTTAATAAAATATAGGTTTGTATCTGAATGTCTCCCACTACTTCCGTATTCAATACAGTAATTTCTTCAGTAGGAATATCCCATGAAATCCCCTCTCTATCTGTTTTTATAAAGCGCTGCTTAGCGACAAATACCTCATCGTTCAACAACTGCCCTATGGCTTTTCCCATATGTTCTACCATTACGATGGAGACCTCTTGTAATACTTGCTCTTCCAGGGATAAGGTTTCCTCTATATTCATATCATAGTCTGGGTTAACGGTATTGAATTAAGATACTAGTGATCTGATTATTAAGTTTGTCTATACCTCTTAAAACAGTGTCTTTCGTGATTAGTGACTAGTATGGATGTCTAGTAAAATGACTTACTAATCACGTATTAAATAATCACAGCACTATTGGACTGAACACCAAGTAAACTTATAGTTAAGTGCTACTTTTAAGGGGTTTAAGGAAGAAGGATAAAGGATTACTATCCACAGGTTCCTATTCCTTTATCCTTCTTCCTTCCTCCTTTATCCATTTAGATGCAGTCTCTTTATTTCTATCGGAAAACTTAGTGTTTAGACATCTAGACTACTGCTGTCATCTTCAACTTAGGTTTCAACAAGAAATCTGTGATATCTGGAATATCCAATACCAGGCATACATTTCCACTACCGAGAATAGTCGCTCCACTGACAAAAGGAACAGTATCCAACGGTTTACTCAGTGGTTTTTCAATAATCTCTTTCTGCTGCAAGAGTTTGTCTACTACTAGTCCAACAAAGGTATCCTCTACCGCCACTACAATCACATTTAGCGAAATCACTTCGGTGGATTGATCAAAACTCTGATGCATCAGTTTTTTGTGATAGAGTTGCTCTTTCTTCTCACAACTGAATAAATCATCCAGAAATATCACTGGAATTGTTCGATCCTGATATAAGGTCATCAAGCCATTCGCCACTTTATAAATCTGCTTGCGCTCTACGGAAGTCACTGCCTCTGTATAGGATAGCGGAATGGCAAATTCAGCATCATTTACAATAAACAACAAGGCATTTTTCACTGCCATTGAAGAGGGCAGTAAGAGTGTAAACTTTGTACCTTTTCCTAGTTCAGAATGAATGAATACCTTCCCACCAATCGATTCCACCCCTTTCTTGACCACATCCATTCCTACTCCCCTGCCTGAAACTGCCGTTACTTTATCGGCACTGGAAAATCCCGGTTCAAAAATATACTTGATCACATCCTTATCCGAGAGCATGCCTACATACTCTGGAGGATCTAATTGCTTCTCTATAGCCTTCCGACGAATCACTTCTGGATTAATCCCTTTTCCATTATCCTCTACATCAATTGCGACATATTCTTTCTCATTTCTAGCTCGAAGGGTAATTCTAGCAGTTTCTTGTTTACCACTTTTCTGACGATCCACCTCATCCTCTATCCCGTGACTAACAGCATTCCTAACCAAATGAATCATAGAATCACTGATTGTCTGCAATACATTTCGATCAATCTCTATATCCGTTCCTTCCAATACCAACTCCACTTCTTTGTGCTCCAAGGCCGCCACATCACGTACAATACGATGGAACTTATGGAATAATACATCAATCTGTACCAGCCTAACCCCCATCACCGAATACTGTAAGTCAGAGGTAATTCGATAAAGACGTGTAAACTCATTTCGTCCCAAGCGATTGCTATTGGTAATAATTCTATCCTTCTCAATCGCTAACTCACTCACCAAGTTCATCAAAACATCCAACTTATCGATAGGTACCTGAATCCTATCCGATAAAGCCATATTATGATTTGTACCTGAATCCTGAGGCAAGGAGGCCGTCGGATGAGCTTCTTTCTTCACTTCCTTGGAAGGGCTTGAAATCTTCTTCTCCTCAACCTTGGGAGGTTTTTCTTCTTGTTTTACATCTGTGATCTCCTCTTTTCGCTTTTCATCCTTTTCTTCTTTTTGAGAAGCCACATTAGTCTCTTCTTTGGTCGTTGTTGTAGGAATAAACTTATGTGGGTTATTATTCTTCTCAAGAATAACCTTAAGACGTACCTGCAGTCCCCTATAAGAAACTTTTTGTCCCGTACGGATTCCTTCTAACAACTCCCCTATCTTATCAATTGCCTTAAAGAGTGTATCACAAAGAGAAGAAGTCATCGTCATTTCTTCTTTCTTCAGGACACTGAAAATATCCTCCAAAAGATGCGATAACTTACCAATAGCATCAAATCCCATCGCCGCCGCATTGGCTTTTAGGGTATGTGTAATCCTAAAAATTGCTTCTATGACTTCTCGATCCTTATGATTTTTCTCTAAGCGAGTAATCAAGGTATTGAGTTCATCATACTGGTCAGATGCCTCGGCAAGGAATAGCTCTCTTAACTGTTCATCTTTATCGCTCATTCTTAGTTTTGCTTCAGTATGGCTCCAACTATATCCTGTATATCCTTCTCATTGAAAGGCTTTACTAAATACCCGTCAACACCGAGCTCTTTTCCTTGTTTTATTACTGCTTCTTGGCCTACCGCACTCACCATGACAATCTTGGACGATATTTCCTCTTCCTGACGAAGAAACTTTAAGATATCCAACCCTAACATATCTGGAAGAATATTATCCAAGGTGATAACGTCTGGCTCCAGTTCCAAGGCCAGGTCAATCGCCTGTTCTCCATTGGAGGCTTGTCCTACAATTTCATAGCCAGCATTTTCCAGATAGTTTTTAATCGTCATACGCATGACGGCAGAATCATCTACAATCAACACTCGTTTGCTCATAACTGTATGGGGTTAAATGGTAATTAGATTATTAGCTTACGGCTATCTCATCTTTCGTCAATAGATGAGCTGCATCAATCAAGATGATCAAACGACCTCCCAACTTTACAATGCCTTTGACATAACTTTTCCCTTCTACCTGTTCTGTAAATACGGAGTTCGTGTATTCTATCTCATCATCGGCTACTGAAAGAGTATTAGGAACCTCTTGAACTAGAATAGCCATATTATAATCAGCACTTTCCACGACCAGGCAATAGCTTTCGGAATCTTTGACAGAGGCATTCAATCCAAACTTATCTTCCAGGTCTACAATCGATAAAATTTGCCCACGGATATTGGCCAACCCCCGAATATAAGAAGGAGTCAAAGGAACTTTGGATATATGGGGCGTAACGACCACTTCTTTAATTTGATCAATAAAAAGGGCATACTCCTCTCCCCCCAATTTAAAAACGATAATCTGATTATTACGGATCTTGTTCTCTTTCTGTTGGCCTTCCTGGCCTTGATGCTTTGGGTCTTTTTGTTCCATGGTGTTTAGGGTTAATGTTGTGATCGTCTATGATAAAGTACTGGAAGTGTTGAACACTTCCAGTAGCGTTATTTACAACTTAAACTTACCCAAACCATCTTTCAATTGATCTGCAATTGCCGATAATGCCTCACTTGTTTTACCCATGTCGGTCACAGAAGAACTCATACTTCCCATTACCTCTCCCACTCGTCGGGTACCTTCTGATGAAGTCTCCGCCACAGCAACAATCTTCTCTATGTTCTTAGCAATAATATCAACCGATTTCTGCTGTTTATTGGAAGCTAACAATACCTCCTTAGACAGTCCAAGCGTCTCTTCATTGGAAGTAATAATTCTGTTAAATACCTCCGACACATCTTTGGTGGCTGTATTACCATGTGCTACCGTATTCGTCATCTGCTCAATGGCCTTGGTAGCCATACTAACATCTTTGTGCACGTCCTTAATTACTTTTTCAATATTGACGGCAGACATTCTAGAATCTTCGGCTAGTTTTCTAATTTCTTCCGCTACTACTGCGAAACCTCTACCGGCATCTCCCGCTCTAGCGGCCTCAATGGCTGCATTCAAGGCCAAAAGGTTGGTTTGTGCCGCAATATTCGTAATTACGTTCAGTGTTCTGGAAATTTCTTCTGATCGTTCCGTTAGCTCGCCAATCGTCCCTGAAGTTGATTGCGCAGAGGAAGAGATTTCATTGATATTATCAATCAGGCGATTCAACAAGGTTTTTCCATCCTGACAATACTCCAAACCATTTTCCGCTGATTTATTAATGACCTGAGCTTTATCTTCCATAGAAAGTGCAGAACTCAGGATACTATCAACCATTCTGGAGGAATCATCCGTCAAGCCTACTTGCTTTTGTACCCCTGCAGATATTTCCTCTACCACTTTGTAAACATCCATGGTATTACGGTCCATATCACCGTGTTTGTTTAGGGTATCCTTCGCTAGCGTTGCAATCAAGTCGGAACGGTCATTGATTACCGTTAATAGAGTATTCAAGTTTCTGATCGCTTTGTTAAGTGCCTCAGTCATTCCTTTTACGTCTCCTTGTGCACTACCGTAGAAGTAATCCACCAAACTTCCTTCCGATAGTTTATCAATCACCTGACTCAGTTCAATGATCGGAGATGAAATGGAATCCAGTAGTAGGTTTACCCCATTCATCAATTCTCTCCAGGCACCCTCCGCATTATCCAATATCAAAGTTGCTGAAAGGTCTCCTTCCCTACCCGCTTTCTGTACTACATAATTGACTTGCTCAATCACCTCCTTCATATTATCCCTCATCTTCCGGTTATTCTCGATCATATGAGCGAGGTCCTCTCTTAGTTCAATACTTCCCGTATCGATTTCTGCTTCAAAGTTACCCTTAGACAACTCTTCCAAGAAATCTGATAGTTTATTGAAAGCTACTTTAAAACCTGTAATATCATCCGCATACTTTACAACTTTCAGGAAGCGTCCTTCATCATCCATGATTGGAGTATACACTGCTCTTAACCATATATCCTGCCCTTCTTTATTTTTCCTCTTCATTTCTCCAACAACGGAATCACCACCCAATATTTCCGCCCAAAAATCATTATAGGCTTCACTTTCTGCATATTCCTGTTCACAAAGCATCGCGTGAGGTTGCCCCATAAGTTCTTCTCTACTATACCCCGTCACCTTCAAAAACTTATCGTTTGCCTCAAGCATATTGCGATCTTTATCAAACTCTACAATCAACTGAGTAGCATCAATCGCTTTCAGTTTTCCTCTGTTTTCTGCATTTCTACGCTTTCTTTCTGTAACGTCTGTTGCCAGTTTTACAACCTTAATGACATTCCCATCCATATCTCGGATCGGATTATATGTAGCATGTATGAAGAGTTCTTCCCCATCCTTAGCTTTCCGCTTAAAATCCCCCTTTTGGTAGACTCCTTCTCTCAACTCATTCCAGAAGTCTTCATAAGCTCCTGTTTCTATAAAATCGGAAAAACACAAGATACTATGATGCATACCTATCAACTCCTCTTTAGAATACCCTACTATCTCGCAAAAAGCATCATTCACTTTTTCTATTTGTCCCGATACTGAAAACTCAACTACTGCTTGCGATTGATCCAATGCAGCCAACTTACCTCTGTTCTCTGCATTTCTTAAGCGTCTTTCTGTAATATCCTGTACGTAAACAATTACTGTTTCTACCTCTCCATTGTAGTCTTTCACCGGATTATAGCTTCCTTCCAACCATACCTCTCTTCCGTCCTTAGATAACCGTTTAAAGTCAGCAACCATATACTCACCTTTTCTCAATTGATTCCATAATGTCTCCTCCTTAATTCGATCTTCTTCTTTATCCGGAACCAAATAAGTATGCAACAAACCAATACTCTCTTTTTGAGAATACCCTAATACCTTCTCAAAATTCTCATTAACCCGAGTCAACTCCCCTTCAAGATTCATCTCATACATCACATTGGCTACGTTGATAGCATCATTAATCGACTCTAGACTGGACTTTTGCTTAAATAAGTCGGTCATATCAAAACGTACCCCTATATACTTAAAAGGCTTGCCATCCAAACCTAGTACTGGTGCAATGGAAGACTGTACCCAATAAAAATCTCCATCTTTTGTCCGATTCTTATAAGTCGCCTTAAATACCTCACCTCTCTGTATGGTATTCCACATCTCAGCAAACACCTCCTTAGGAGTTTCCGGGTGTCTCAAGATATTATGTGGTTGTCCCAGCAGCTCCTCTTCTGTATAGCCAGAAATCTCACAAAGCTGATCATTTACCTTCGTAATGGTACCATGTAGATCAGACTCCGATACAATAGCTACGTTGTCAATACAGTTCATTACGGCATCTAGCATATTTTTAGTCTCAAATGCCTCAGAGCTGGCAGCATCATCATTACCCAAAAGCATCACCTTGGATAGCTTTCCGTCATAATTGATGATTGGAACAAAGAGTCCGTTGAACCAAAAGGTTTCTCCATTCTTATGTTTTGCCATCCAAAAGCCATCAGCACCTGCACCTTCCAGTAACTTTTCCAAGGAGAATGCCCGATCACCTTTCATAAACTCCTCATCAAACAAATCCAGAATAGATAATCCCTTCTCCATTACTTCTTCCATCGTCCACCCCCAATAATCCGTTCCTCTAGCATTAATATCTGCGATCTTTCCATCTAGACCTATTTCGATGTTTCCTACCGTGTTTTTTGTAGCTTCCAACAAGCTTTGTCCTTCCCAGGCTACTTTCATCTCCTCAGAAACATCGGCTGCATATAATGCCACCCTAACTAAGCTTCCATCTTTTCCCAAGATTGGTACATAAGTCATATTCAACCACACCACTTCTCCTCCCGGAAACTGCTTGGTTAATGATTCCGTTCCCGCTTTTCCCTGTCTCAGCTTATCCCATAATGCATCATATTTCTCCAGGGTATCTGCTGTATAAAGCTCTCGCTCATTCATGCCAATCAACTCATCTACCTGCTCAAAAGACAGACGCAAAAAAGACACAAAAAGGTTATTGGCCTTCATAATTTCTCCCTCTGCGCTCAACTCTACTATTCCAAAATTTTGATCCATCACCGCATCAGCCATCTGTTGCTCCTCATAGCTCTGCTTAACCTCATCATTGGCTACGGAAAGCCCTGCCCCTACAAAAGTTACTTTATCTAAAGTGCCTCCCTCATCCATTACCGCCTTAAACTTTCCTTCTGCAACAAATGTATTTGTCATAGAGGTCTTCAAGGTAAATCGCCCTTTATAAGAAGCCCCCTTCTGCACCAGTTCCCATACCTCATTAAACTCTGAGCTTCCTGAATCCAAAGACATTAATTCACTAATAGGCAAACCAATTAAATCTTTTTCCTGTACACCAAGAAGCTTTGTCAATACTGTATTTGCATGGGTGATCACCCCGTATGTATCTGCATCCAAAACCAGTAGCAATTCGTTCATCAGTGCTACCTGTTCCTGTAGGTGATTCAGTTGGGTTTCTTTCATAGGTTTGTTTATAAAGAGGTTAATATAAAATAGGTTCTCATGGATTCAATCATATGCACTTCCTGTACTTTCCCTCTTCAGAAAAGGGAGAAGTCACTTTGTGAATTTAAATTTATTAACACCTTTTCATCAAGTTGGTGTAATAAATTGAAGAGGATAACAAAGAATATACTTGCATACATTCCCTATCCTAACTGATCCTTTAAGGGGTTATTGTTTTTCGTTTTTTAATAATGATGGGCAGTAGGTGTACTTTTTATTACCATAGTGGCTAAGTTTTTATAAGCAATCGTTACTGCTGAAGATGGAGCATATTGCACTACACTTTGCCCAAATGAAGGGGATTCCACTACACGAACATCTACTCCAATAGAAGGGAACAATGGAAAGCCAAAATTATCCTTTAAAAAATCTAGTACTTCAGAAGTAACATTTCTTCGCATATCCACCATGACTGGCAGTACCCCCAATACCTTAAGTGTACTGTTGTGTATCTCCTTTACATTAAAAATTGTTTCTGCCATCTTCGATAGCCCATGTAAGCTTAATACCTCCAATTCCAACGGAATAAGTACCTGATTGGATGCTACCAAGGCATTAATAGTCAACATGGATAGCGTGGGTCCACAGTCCATCAGGATATAATCATATTCAGACACAACGCTATCCAAAGATTTCTTTAAATGGTATTCCCTGGATTCACTTTGTAACAAGTATTCTTCTACATTACTTAAGGAGTGATCTGCTGGAGAGAGGGTCATATTTTCCCTTTTCAAGAAGCGGTCTGATAAAGCCTTATTTCCTTCAAAGACTTCTAATATAGGAGAGGTAGCATGGTGATGTGCTCCCAA
This sequence comes from Algivirga pacifica, assembly GCF_039543525.1. Lineage (NCBI taxonomy): Bacteria > Pseudomonadati > Bacteroidota > Cytophagia > Cytophagales > Flammeovirgaceae > Algivirga > Algivirga pacifica. The sequence continues at coordinate 16,320 of NZ_BAABJX010000053.1, read as the reverse complement.
ATGAAACGTCAGACTAGCTTGAGGGTCGAGGTCGAGTAGTAATACTTTATAGCCTTCTTGGGCAAGGGCAGCTCCTAGATTAACGACAGTTGTGGTTTTTCCTGTTCCTCCTTTTTGGTTGGCTACAGCAATAATTTGGGTAGTCGTATTGTGGTTCATACAATTACTTTTTGGGTTATAGAGCAGTAGAGAACAATCTAAAAAATTTATTCAGATACTGTAGTTTATCATGGTTAATTATCTATGAGTAAAAAAGCCTACTGAACTGCTTCTAGAGTGGGTTAATTTTCAATGATCAATTTTCAATTTTTAATTAAAATGAATCACTCAAAAAGACTGCTGAACTAGTTTTAGAGTGTATTTTTTATTGAAAATTAATCATTGATCATTGAAAATTATAAAAACTATAGCATACCTCTGACCTATTTTAAGAGCTCAGAGTTTTCTGCTTATACTAAATTAACCGTGATAAAGTCTACTAATTGTCCTTCATTATCGTAACGCTAAATTGATCACAATAATATAGCCAAAAAGATAAAGAAAAAGGGGGAACGATCGTTCCCCCTTTTTGATATATGCTATGTTGGATCTAGCTATTAAATCAGTGCATCTCCAGTCATCTCTTCCGGTTTCTCAACACCCATCAATTTCAAGATCGTAGGTGCTACATCTCCTAGTTTTCCATCTTTAATGGTACCATCAAATTCTTTGTCCACTAAAATACATGGAACCAAGTTAGTGGTATGCGCTGTGTGTGGCGTACCGTCAGGGTTTACCATGATATCTGAGTTTCCGTGGTCAGCAATCACAATTACTGAATAGTCATTTTCAACCGCTGTTGTAATCACCGCTTCAGCACAGTGATCTACTGTCTCACAAGCCTTAACTGCAGCTTCAAATACACCTGTATGTCCTACCATGTCCGGGTTGGCAAAGTTCAAGCAAACAAAGTCAGGCCATTGAGCTTTTAGTTCAGGAATAATCGCATCCTTAATATCATTCGCACTCATCTCTGGCTGCAAATCATAGGTTGCTACCTTTGGCGATGGACAAAGAAGACGTTTCTCTCCTTCAAACTCTTTCTCTCTACCACCGGAGAAGAAGAACGTTACGTGAGGGTATTTCTCTGTCTCTGCAATACGGATTTGTCTCTTACCTGCACCTTCCAGCACCTCTCCTAAGGTCTTCGTTAAGTTCTCCTTATGGAACAATACTTTTACTCCCTTAAATGTATCATCATACTTGGTCATCGTCAGGTAGTAAAGATCCAGCTTATGCATATTCTGCTCGTGGAAGTCCTTTTGTGTCAACGCTTGCGTAATCTCACGACCACGGTCTGTTCTGAAGTTGAAGCATAATACCACATCTCCTTCCTCAATTTTTGCTACCGGTGCACCATTCTCCGTACATACGATTGGCTCGATAAACTCATCCGTTACTCCATTTTCATAGGAAGCTTGCATTGCAGCTACTGCATCTTCTGTAGCAGTTCCTTCTGCATTTACCATTACATCATAAGCCTTCTTCACACGCTCCCAACGGTTGTCTCTGTCCATGGCAAAGTATCTACCTACCACAGAAGCTAACTTACCCGTTGTTGCTCCCATATGATCCACTACTTCCTGTAAGAATTTTTTTCCTGACTTAGGATCACAGTCACGACCATCCGTGAATGCGTGAACAAATACATTCTCATCCAATCCTGCTTCCTTAGCAGCGGAAAGCAATCCTTTCAGGTGATTGACGTGAGAGTGTACTCCTCCATCAGATACCAGTCCGATAAAGTGTACTTTTTTATCATTTGCTTTTGCGTAATCAAAAGCTTCTTTCAATTCTGCTGTTTCTGCTAACGACCCATCTTCTACCGCATTGTTAATTCTTACCAACATTTGGTAGACAATACGTCCTGCTCCTAGGTTCATATGCCCTACCTCAGAGTTCCCCATTTGTCCTTCAGGCAAACCTACCTTCAAACCTGAAGCTTCTAGTCTAGAGTGTTTATATTTCTCGTATAGTCCATCTACAAAAGGAGTGTTGGCTTTATCAATGGCTGAAACGGTTTTGTCTAAAGCGATTCCCCAACCGTCTAGGATCATTAGGATGACTTTCTTATTCATTATCAGTGGTTTTTTAAAAATATTTGATATTGTTAGCGATGCTAAAGGTATTCTAGTTAAGAAGGTCTCACAATGATTTTAATCACATAAAATCAAGGAATTATCTTATTATACCTTAGATCGATTCATAAAATTTATTTTTGTCTCCGAATTGCCATTTAGGGCTTGTTTCTAATTGGTTAACAAGTTTCAACCCAAAATAATCAACAAATATAAGATGGAAATTTATCTAATCAGACATACGACCCCCGATATTCCTGAAGGGGTTTGCTATGGACAAACGGATGTAGGTGTCAAAGATTCTTTTAATCAAGAAGTTAAACGTCTACAAGAGGTTCTTCCAACCACCTTCAATCGTATTTATCATAGCCCACTGCAACGTTGTCGACTATTGGCAGAGGCTTTTGATGGGCAAGATGTAGTTGTCGATGAGCGACTAAAAGAATGGAACTTTGGGGCCTGGGAAATGCAACCCTGGAATAGTATTCCCAAGGAACTATTAACGCCTTTTATGGAAGATTTTGTAAATCTATCTCCTCCCAATGGAGAGTCTTTCCTGCTTTTTCATGATAGAGTCAATACCTTTCTGGAACAATTGCCTTACCAAGAAGATACAAAAGTAGGAATCTTTACCCACGGAGGAGTGATACGGTCTATGCTGTGTAATATCATGGAAGTTCCTTTACACAAAGCTTTTCACTGGCATATTGACTTTGGACATTATTGTAAGCTACAATACGTCAATATGGATCGAATTAATCTTACTTGTTTTAATGGATAAATATAGAATTTCAGGTTAATCCTGTTGCTGTCTACGGAATTATATATCGTTTATCGCTTATTGGTTATCGTTTATAAACAATAAGCGATAAACATACCGTAACAGCTTCAATCTTAACTACGATAGTACTGCTTGTAGTAAACTATAAACTAACCAGATGACAGCGACTAATACGAATGCCAACCCTGCAATCAAGCCCACTGCTAATAGAATTATTCCTCTTTTGGTCCTTCGTTGCTCTTCAGGATGTACGTCTATATAGTCTTTTAGTAAATCATAGTTTCTTCGGTTTGATCGATAGGCCACATCAAATATATCACCCACCACAGGGATACTACCTCCCACATAATCGACTAAAACATTCCCTGCCATTTGGGTCAATACTTTTGCACTTGCGCCATTTTTAGCGGCAACGATCAACATATAAGAAGAGATAATTAAGGTTAAGGTATCCCCTGCGATTGGAAGTAACCCCAATAAAGGGTCTAATCCTATTCTAATATTAGTTCCTGGAATACGAATAACATCATCTAGTACATAAGCCAGGCGATCTAATAGCTTAAGTGAGGATTTGGAGGTAGAACGATCAGTAATCTTTGCCATAACAACTAAAAACACATTGGATTATCAATTGGAAATCATTGTATAATATCAAGAAAGCATCTTTGTTATACAAACATTATTTCAAGTTGTGTGTCATCCACCATATATAGCCTAGCACTTTTTTTATTCCCTTGTTCTTCACAAATTTGTACTTCGTGAAAGCTTTTTTCATTTATCAATACTATGCTAACAACACATCAACTGTCTTATCAATATACAAAAGGAAATACGATTGCGTTTCCCGATCTCTCCATCGTTGAAGGAGAGCATTTTTTGATCTTAGGACAATCCGGTTGCGGAAAAACAACATTGCTACATCTGTTATCCGGGCTACTCAGAACACAAAAAGGAGCAATTACGATAGACGGGACCAACCTCAGTGAGCTATCATCTAAATCTTTAGATACGTTCAGAGGACAATATATCGGTGTTATTTTCCAGAAGCCTCATTTCGTCAAATCACTGAGCGTAGAGGAACATTTACTTACCGCACAATATCTTGCACAAAAGCCACAGGATAGACAAAAAATTAAATCCCTTTTAGCTCCCCTGAATTTACTTTCTAAAAAAGATAAAAAGATCTCACAGCTTTCCGAAGGAGAGAAACAACGGGTATCAGTCGCCATGGCTCTCGTCAATGAGCCTAAACTAATTCTTGCTGATGAACCTACTGCTAGTCTAGACGACTACCATGCACAAGAAGTGGCTGACATGCTTGAAGAATATGCATCCAAAGCTAATGCAACTCTTATCATAGTGACACACGATCAACGATTAAAGAAACAGTTTCCAAAATATTTGGAGCTATCTTAAGCCATACCATTCAAAATGAACTTATTTAAACTTAGTTGGAGAAACCTAATCGCCTCTCCTTGGAGTACCACCCTTAACCTGATTCTTTTCAGTTTTGGGATCAGTATTATCTCCTTACTCCTGACCGTCAGTGATCAAATCAAAACGACACTGGAGAAAAATCAAGCCAATATCAGCTTGGTAGTCGGTGCCAAAGGAAGTCCTTTACAACTTATCCTATCCAGTATTTACCATATTGATACGCCTACAGGAAATATTGCTTTGGAAGAATTACAAAGGCTAGAAAAGCATCCATTAATCTCTAGCGTGATTCCTCTTTCTATTGGAGATAACTTCGAAGGCTTTCGTATTGTCGGTACAGATACACGATACCCTGCACTATTTGAAGCTACGTTACGTCAAGGCACATTATGGAAATCTCCCATGGAGGTTGTCTTAGGGAGTACCGTAGCTAAAAAACTACATTTAGCAATTGGTGATGAGTTTCAAGGGGCTCACGGAACGGAAGAAGATGGAGCGCTTCACGAAGAACAAGCATTTAAAGTGGTTGGTATACTAACGTACAGTGGTACTGTGGTTGATCAACTAATTCTTACTGACAAAGCCTCTATTTGGCATTTGCACGAAGAGGAACATCATACTCACAATGAAAAACATTCTCATGAGGAGAACACTAAAGAAGTCACAGCAGGCTTAGTACAATACAAAAGTCCTATGGCAGGCATTATGCTTCCAAGGGCTATCAACAAAAATACCAATATGCAGGCTGCTTCCCCTACCTATGAAACGGCCAGACTATTGGAATTACTCGGAGTAGGTTTTGGAGCGATCAAGACCTTAGCAGTTATTATTATAGTTATTTCTGGTTTAAGTATTTTTATCTCTCTTTATAACTCTCTTAAAGAAAGAAAGTACGAAATTGCCTACTTAAGAGTACTGGGCGCAAAAAAACAAACACTGTTTGGGTTAATTTTACTGGAAGGAATTATTGTCGCTCTGATAGGGTATATCCTGGGTATTACCCTCAGTCATCTGGGAATGTATATTCTTGGTTTTTACTTGGAGGAAGCCTGGAAGTTCAATTTTTCAACCTTCTATCTAATGAAAGAGGAGTTTATCCTTTTAGGAATTGCCTTGGCTGTCGGTATAGGTGCTGCTCTGCTTCCTGCATGGCAAGCTTACCGTATTGATATTTCTACCACACTCTCAGAATAAACAACACCACAAGAAAACTAAAGAAACATAGCTATGACAAAGAAACTTCATACATTATTATTATTAAGCATATTCTATTGTATCAATGCCTTTGCACAAAGCAACCCCACTCCTCTTCCCATCACCTGGAAAGACCTTAGCAAGATTGAGTGGAACAATTACTTTGACGAATTACTGGCCATGAATGTAGAGGAAGGTAATTTTGATGAAAGTATCCATCAGCTAGAAGGGCAAATACTAGAAATCGAAGGATATATTATTCCTGTAGATACCGATGCCAATACCATGGTACTTTCCCAGTTTCCTTATGCCAACTGTTTTTTCTGCAGTGGTACCGTAGGACCTGAGACAATTATTAGGCTAACGATGAAGAAGGATCTCGAGTTACTCAATAAAAAGGTAAGGGTGAAAGGTAAATTCAATTTACACGATAAAGCTTTTGACCGTCTGTACTATCAGCTGGAGGAAGCAGAAGTTACAGAGGTGATTAAATAAAAATACCCCTTTCAAGGGGTTTACAATGGTAAGATAAAAGGAGAAAGGATGAAGAACAATACCCTATACAAGGTATATATTCCTTCATCCTTTCTCCTTTTTTATCTATATCTAAGAAATGAAAGAGAATCTCTTTTCATCCACTGACTCAAGCAACTCTACACACCCCTCTTCTACATAAATACAAATTGTAAAGATGGGTAGCAATTAAGCCAAAAGAAGCCATCCAAGCCGTTACTTCTATCCATTGCATAGTAAAGGCAGTATACTTAATCAATGTGGCCACCATAAATAAGAAGAGAAAAACCCACAATAACAGTTTAACCCCTCCATGATGAGTAGATTTACTTGCCCAAACTACTGCTAAAGCGGTAAGGGCCAACATGAATACATCAACCATTCCCCAAAAATCTAAATGATGTTCATGTACTCCTTGATGATGCTCATGCATTCCTGGAACCAGAGAGCTAAAAAGCATTAATCCTGAAGTCCCTATACAATGGATTAGGCATATAGTAGATCCCGTAATTCCAATGTAATCTGCATATTTTTGACGTATTCTATTAATCATTAGGCTGTACTTAAGTGGCAAAAACCTCCCATATATCCTCAAAAGAGGTATTGGTAATGTGCTCCCATTAAAAATCGAACACTCTAAGTAATGCAAAGATGACTATTCCTAGATGTTTTTGCAACACTATTGCAAAAACTTTAATCATCTTAACGTTCACTACAGCAAGACAGATCCTCCTCTCGTAAGTGGTAGATATCCTCCAATAAGTCACATACAATCACTAACATCTAAGAAAAAAAGCATTAGTTTTGCAGTCGACTAAGGAGTACAACACTTTTTCGTGAAATTCTCCTATTTACTCGAACTTCTTAAGCATTAATATGTTAAGTTTTAGAAGTAATTAATCTAAATAAGAATTACAGATGAATGATGTTCTAACGATAAAGCAAGATTTTCCTATTCTACACCAAGATGTCAATGGGCACCCATTGGTTTATTTGGATAATGCGGCAACGACCCAAAAACCAAATATGGTAATTGATGCATTAGATAAATACTATAAAACCGTTAACTCTAATGTACACAGGGGTGCACATGCACTGGCGGATCAAGCAACCAAAGACTTTGAAGCAACCAGAGAAAAAATACGTCAGTTTTTGAACGCTGCCCATCAGGAAGAAATCATCTTTACCAGAGGAACAACCGAAGCGATTAACCTTGTTTCTAAAACATTTGGAAAGAAGTTTATTGGAGCAGGCGATGAGATCATTATTTCTACGATGGAGCACCACTCCAATATTGTTCCATGGCAAATGCTGTGTGAGGAAAACGGAGCGATTCTAAAAGTTATTCCTATCAATGATAAAGGAGAAATCATTTATGAGGAATTCTTAAACCTTCTTTCTGATAAAACAAAAATGGTTTCCATTGTACATGCATCCAATGCATTAGGAACTGTTAATCCTGTTGAACGTATCATTGAAGATGCTCATAAGGTAGACGCTAAAGTTTTAATTGATGGTGCTCAATCTAGTCCACACCTTACAGTAGATGTACAAAAGATGGACTGTGACTTCTATGTATTCTCTGCGCACAAAGTATACGGACCTACAGGTATCGGAGCTCTTTACGGCAAAAAAGAACTTCTAGAGGCTATGCCCCCCTTCCATGGTGGTGGTGAGATGATCAAAGAAGTTACCTTTGAAAAAACTACCTATAATGAGCTTCCATATAAATTTGAGGCAGGTACTCCCAACATTGGAGATACTATCGCATTTGGAGCTGCCATTGACTTTGTCAACCAAGTTGGTAAGTCATTTATTGCAGAACAAGAAAATAAACTACTCGCCTATGCTACAGAGAAGTTAAGCAAAATTGAACGTGTACGTCTTATCGGTACAGCAGATCACAAAGTCAGTGTTGTTTCCTTTATTATTGAGGGGATTCACCCTTACGATGTAGGAATGATGTTGGATGCCAGAGGTATCGCTGTTCGTACTGGTCATCACTGTACACAGCCATTGATGCAACGTTTTGGGCTTGAGGGAACTGTAAGAGCATCATTTGCTGTTTATAATACTTTGGAAGACGTAGATAAACTAGTGGAAGGAATTAAGCGTATTATCCAAATGTTTGGATAGTCTAATAGAACAAACAACTTAAGCAGACTTCATTCTATGACAATTAACGAGATACAAGATCAGATCATTGACGATTTCTCTATACTAGGAGGCGATAGAGAGAGTACTATTTTCTATATCATGGAGCTGGGACAACAGCTAGCACCTATCTCAGAGGAAGGTATGGTAGATGATAATCTCATTAAAGGATGCCAATCCAAAGTGTGGTTAACCACAGACTTTGAGGATGGAAAAATTATCTATAAAGCAGATAGTAATACAGATATTACCAAAGGGCTGATTAGCTTACTCATTAGAGTTCTTTCCAATAAGACTCCTCAGGAAATTATTGATGCTGAGCTCTACTTTATGGACAAAATTGGTATGGGAGGTGTAATTGGTTCACAAAGATCGAACGGTTTTGCCGCTATGATCAAACAAATGAAGCTCTTTGCAGTTGCTTATAGTGCTAAGCAAAATATATAAAGGGGTAAAAAGACGAAGACAGATATTATTATGAGTCAGGAAAGCGAACTAAAAGAACGAATTGTCGGAGCTATAAAAACAGTATATGATCCAGAGATTCCTGTGGATATTTATGAGCTCGGTTTGATTTATGATATTAATATCATTCCTCCTCTAAACAAGGTTCATATTCTAATGACGTTGACATCTCCGGCTTGTCCTTCAGCAGAAGAACTTCCCGGCGAGGCAAAACTAGCGGTAGAACGTATAGAAGAGGTCAGTGAAGTAGAAGTGGAATTAACCTTTGATCCTCCTTATACTCAAGAAATGATGTCTGAATCTGCTAAACTTGAATTAGGCTTTATGTAATAAAGCCTATGATAAGGTATATCAAGAAAATTCATCACCTACAGTGGGTGAGTTTATATAGTTACAGAATTATTCATAGTATTTAATTTATAAAAGTATGTATCCAGAGCATTTAACAGCTCCAATGAAAGAGGAGTTGGTAGCAGACGGCTTCCAAGATCTTAAAACTGCAGACGAAGTTTCATCTCTTTTGGAAAACGAGAAAGGAACTGTATTAGTAGTAGTAAACTCAGTATGTGGTTGTGCAGCAGGAACAGCTAGACCAGGAGTAAGACTAGCGGTAAAACAATCATCTAAAAAACCAGATGTTTTATCAACAGTTTTTGCAGGTGTTGACCAAGAGGCTACTGCTAAAGCTAGAGAATTTATGCTTCCATATCCTCCATCATCTCCATCAATTGCGTTATTCAAAGACGGAGAATTGGTACACTTTGTAGAAAGACACCATATTGAGGGTCGTTCTGCTGATATGATTGCTAGTCACTTAGTTGCAGTATTCGAAGAGATCTGCTAAAAAACGACAATACATAAAAAAGAGAGCACTCTAAGAGTGCTCTCTTTTTTTTATCCTTCTACTCCACCCGATACTACCTTAAAGGTAATTCGACGATTTTTCTTTCTACCTTCGTCAGTATCATTCGGTGCTATAGGCTTTTCCTCTCCATAAGATTTTACTCTTAATCGGTCTCTCTCAATACCTTTATACACAATTTGTGAAGCAATAATATCAGCTCTCTTTTCTCCCAATATCATATTGTAGCGAGCACTACCAACACTATCCGTATGTCCTCCTACTTCTAATGTGACACTTGGATACTTATCCATCATTGCTACGATCAAGTCAATCGCATTCTTTGTGTCATCATCCAACTGGTTACTCGCAGTCGCAAAGGTGATTGCGTATGGGATTTCCACTTCTTGCCCATTCATTGGTACTGGTATGGCTACTAACTTCTTCTTCTCTCGATTCAAGGCGTTTAAGACCATATTATAATCGAGTTGTCCATTATAATTGTCTTTAAATCGAAGGACATATTCTACCCTGGAGTTCTTCAACTTTCCTAGTTTAGTTGCATTATCTGCTATCGGGAACTCTTGTCCAAAACCATATCCCTTTCCAATGGCATCTCCCTCTTTCACTCCAAAGAACTCTAACTCTCGAATAATAGCGTCTGCTTTAGCCTGTGTTTCCAACTTAGCGACAATAGGTGCTTTTTCTTCTTCTGGTGCTTGGTGTACTACTAGTTCTACCACAAAGTCATCTTCATTCTTTATAAATTCTGAAAGGACTTTCAACTCATTTGATGAATTAGCCGTAAGATCGTTATATTCTGTAAAAAAGGTATTGCTCAATTCTTCTGACTGATAATCTCCTTTTCTTTTCAGTTCAAAACTTTCATCTACATTCAAGAACCCTGTTTGTTCACTCACATTCAAGGCATAAGATTTGAAGAGATAGTTATCCTTGGTGATAAATACAGCATAACTCTCTCCTGGGTTCAATAAGAACGTAAAACGACCATTATTAGGGTTAGTACTTTTCTCACTTACCAACTTCATGGTAGACTTAGACACCACAGAAATCATAGCTTCTAAAGGCTCCTTGGTCATGATATCCGATACATCCCCTCTAAAGACAATCAACTCTTCGGCCGTATGGTAAGGGTCATTCACCATATAAATATCCTGCCCACCTCTACTATCTGAACGAATAGACGAAAAGTACCCTCTGTTGCCATCAGCAGAAACTGTATAAAAGATATCATCATAAGCTGTGTTAATAGGATATCCAATATTTTTAGCCTGTGACCATTCTTGTGTTTCTTCATTCCACTCTGAGGAGAAAATATCAAATCCTCCCATTCCATGATGCCCTTTGGAACTGAAATAAAGGATATTTCCATTAGGATGAATAAATGGACTCTCTTCATCATAAGGAGTATTGATTTGTGATCCCAGGTTTTCTGGTACAGCCCATTTTCCATTAGGCAACTTTCTCACCACATAGATATCACGTTCTCCCTGAGCCATGTCATCGGGGCGGTTACTTACGAAATACATCGCTTTTCCATCTGCCGTAATAGTCGCATGGGTTTCCCAATAAGGCGTATTGATAATTCCTTCTAAAGGCTGAGGTACTGACCACTTTCCTTTATCAAAATTACTCACATAAATATCCCCTGATAACTCTCTTTCACTATCCTCACTTTTATAGATAAAGAGTTTACTGGCATCTGGAGACATTCCTATAGCTGCATCATGACCATCCGTATTGATTTTTGAACCAATGTTTTTAGGTGTTTGCCATACACCAAGGTCATTCTTCTCAGCAATATAAATATCTTCATAAGGAAGGTCATATAATGGATCCATTTCCTCACCCATACTATCCTTACGTCTAGACGTAAAGATCAAGATACTCTCATCCGCAGAAATTACTGGAGCTATTTCAGGTCTATCCGTATTTATACTATCCCCTAGATTATAAATCGTCACCTCCAAGGAATCACTCATCAAAACAGAACCATACTGACATTGATTAATCAGCTGCTCTACTTCTCGAATTTCATCCTGTGCGTTACTAGGACTTAACCTACCTTGATATTTTTGGTAGTAGTATAAAGCCGAATCCATTTGATGTTGATAATGAAAAGCCATTCCTAAGTAATAGTCAATCATCACCTTGGCATCCTCTGCATCCCGCCCTTTTCTCAAGTGTACCAATGCTTTTCCTTTATCTTCTGTAGAAGAGTTGAGATAGGCGACTCCCATAAAATAGTGTAAATCCCTACTTGTAGGCACCAACGTTAGCCCCTCTCTCAAGAGTTCTGCTGCAAAGTGATATTCCTTTACACGAATATACTCTTTTGCCCAAGAGACATAACGTTTAGCCGTACGATATGAGCGTTTATCAAGACCGCCATAAGGATCTTGTGCAAAAGAAAAGACCGTCGGAAAAAATAAACAGACCAATAAAAATTGTAAAGCTTTTCGCTTCATAAATGCAACTGTTAATAACCAAACACTCCTACTAAAAAGTACCTTCTAGTATTAAAAATGTCTTACTAAAAAATATTATATAAGTGTGTAATAATACAAAATAATCACCGCTTTATGAAAGAAACTCCTTGATATACATGTTGTAATAGTAAAAACACCTTACCTTGATTACCAATAGAACTTCCTTAATTTTTTGAATATGAAAAATTAAAATAATTCTTAGAATCTTCTTGTTCACAGGGTATTTCCGTATTTTTACCGAACATTTATCCTAAACAATTTTTTTCTTAAGCATACAACGTGTTTAAGAATCTCTAAATAATGAATCATGGCAGTATTACCATATAAAGAAAATAATAGTGGGAAGAAGCAGCAAGTCGCTACAATGTTTAATAACATTTCTTCCAAATATGACTTGCTTAACCGTATGCTTAGTGTGGGTATAGACATTATCTGGAGAAAAAATGCCATTCAAAAGCTAAAGAAATCTTCTCCTCAAACCATCCTTGATGTCGCTACGGGAACAGGAGATTTGGCGATTGAAGCAATGAGTTTGTCTCCAAAAAAGATTGTGGGTGTTGATATCTCTGAAGGAATGTTATCTTTTGGACGCAAAAAAATTGCTCAGAAAAAATTAGATAACGTTATTTCTCTTGAGCTAGGAGATTCTGAAAACCTTCAATTTGAAGATAATACTTTTGATGCTGCCATGTGTGCTTTTGGTGTTCGTAACTTTGAAAACCTCGAAAAAGGACTAAGTGAAATTTTTAGAGTTCTGAAACCAGGCGGCACACTAGTTGTACTAGAATTCTCACAGCCTGAAATATTCCCGTTTAAGCAGATTTATCATTTTTACTTCAACAATATTCTTCCCCTTATTGGTAAGGTCATTTCTAAAGACCAGGCTGCTTATACGTATCTACCAGAATCTGTTGAAGCTTTTCCTTATGGAGAACAGTTTAATAATGTTTTAAGAAAAATTGGTTATCAATCCGTCAAATGCGATCCACAAACTTTTGGAATAAGCTCGATTTATACAGCACAAAAATAATTCTCTCAATGGCTATTCTTATGGGAATAGCCATTACTCAACCTTTATGGGCTCAGCAAGCTACTACTCGTAACTTAATTCATTTTGATGAAAAGAAAGTACATTATGGATTTCAACTAGGCCTCTTTCAAGGAGGTTTAAAAACAGTTCCTTCAGATTCTTTTTATCAGCAAGATACTTTTTATAAAATTCAATCTGAAAGTAAAACGGGGTTCTCTCTAGGGGTGATTTTGAACTTTGCACTACCTCCTGAGCTGCTTGATTTCCGTTTTACACCTGCTGTATCTTTTTACGAACACTCTATTAATTTTTATAATCAGCAAGACAGTAGTGTCATCAACAAGTCTCAAGAAGTTACTAGCTTGGACTTTCCTTTGCTGTTAAAATATAAATCCCAACGTCGACATAATCATCGCGTTTATGTCATTGGCGGATTTACCCCTGGCATACAGGTTAGTGGAAAACATGCCGACTCCAATTCTGATGAACAAGTACCTATCAGTAGCTTTAATTTGGAAGCTAGTATAGGAATTGGAATGAACCTTTATCTTCAAATGTTCAACCTAGCGCCAGAAGTAAGGTTCTCACATAACCTAAATAATATGTTTTCAGACAACTATAGTCAAGAAAACATATATGCTCCTAACTTAAAACGAATTATGCCTTATAGAATAGCTTTTATTCTAAACTTTGAAGGATAAGAGCAATCTTATTAAACTCGTTGAAAAAGAAAGGATGAAGGAATACTCTCCTTCATCCTTTCTACTTTTAATAGTAATTTCAACTCGCCAATATAAAAGAGCCAGTCTTTTTTCAATTGCGATATGAAGATTCTATTCCTGAACATCTTCCTCCGATAATACCTTTATTCCTTCTGTCGTAATTTCATTGCTCAAATTCAAACTACGATCCGCTATTCTCACTCTAAACTGTAATGAATCCCCCTCTGTAATCGGAGAGTTCCATACTTGTTGCTCATTATCAACAAACAATGTTAAGGTATACGTTAACTCTCCTTGCAGTGGACGTGCTCTATCAGAATTATTCAATAAAGGATAACGACCATTAAAATCTTGTCCATCCAAAAAGGCTACTTCCTGATAAATACTATCTTCTCCTTTCTTAAAGACTTTAATGAAATAATTATAATAAAACTCATTGGGGATGGTGTCTCCGGTCACTTCATCAACAATGTATTCAGCATATAAGCCTCCCACATCTTCATTTGATAGCCCCAGGTCTCCATCTCCATCTTCAAACTCTACGGTGATAAAAACAGAATCAATGGAAGGACCTCCTGCTGCCCTTGCAATACTCTTGAACTTAATATGGGGCTCTAACGCAAATTCAGGCTCACCAATACAGGCAACACCTCCTATTGCTGACAATAAGATTAATAAGGCATTAATATATTTCATTATTCTCATTTTTATCTATGAACCAAGGTTTTAGTACATGGTAGAATGTAACCATTTTTTATGTGTAATTCCAATCAGAAACGGATCTTCTACACTTCTTTTGTATTTATACTAGAAAAGTCCCTAACTTGCTAACTCACTAAATGAATAACATAAACATGGAGTTTGCACAATCTGTTAAAGATACTCTTCTATCTGGACAATCATTTGATTTTGAGTCTTTAGCACTGGAAGTATTTCGCTATCAGGCGAAGCAAAACCCTATATATAAAGAGTATCTTTCTTACCTTAAGAAGAGTCCTTCATCAATACGAAGAATCGAAGAAATTCCTTTTTTACCGATCGACTTTTTTAAAGGACATCAAATCTTATGTAAAGGCTGTAAACCTCAAGTAATTTTTCAAAGTAGTGGTACCACTGGTACAGAAAGAAGTAAGCACTTTGTTTGTGACCCCTACTTTTATCAAGAATTATCTAAAAAAACCTTCGAGTCTTTCTATGGCCCCATTCAGGATTTACATATTCTTGCTCTATTACCTAACTATTTAGAAAAAGGAGATTCTTCTTTAGTCTTTATGGTAGATCATTTTATAAAAGCGGCCCAAGCACCTTCTGGTTTCTTTTTAGATGAAATTAATAAACTAATATTATTACTCCAAGAATTGAAAAATGAGGGGAAAAAAGTCTTATTAATTGGTGTGACTTTTGCGCTCCTAGATCTAGCTGAGCATTATTCTATAGACCTCTCTGGTATTACGATCATGGAGACTGGTGGTATGAAAGGGCGTCGTAAAGAAATGCTTAGAAGTGAAGTTCATCAAATCCTTCAATATTCATTCAATTCTAACGTTATTCACTCAGAATACGGAATGACTGAATTACTTTCACAAGCTTACTCTCAAGAAAAGGAGATCTTTACAGGTCCTAACTCATTAAGAATTCTATTCAGAGAAATTAATGATCCATTCTCTATCGAACAACAAAAGAGAAATGGAGGGATGAATATTGTAGACTTGGCGAATATTGACTCATGCTCCTTTATTGAAACAAAAGATATTGGTGGCAAAGGAGTAAATCAATATGATTTTAAAGTCTTAGGAAGGTTTGATAATAGTGATGTGCGAGGTTGTAACCTTTTGGTTCAAACGACATAATAGATATCATTCAGTTAAATACTAAATCAATTTTCTCACTAATAATCTACATAATATTATGAAAGTAAAGCTTTTTATTCTGGCATTAGGAATTGCATCTATGTTTGCTTCTTGCCGTACATACAAAACTTGCCCTACTTATTCAAAAGCAAACAATAACACTGTAAATACTCTTGCTTTAAGATAGCTTAAAGTAATACTCAGTGAATAAAAAAGAGCACTCTTTAAGTACTTTATTATAATAGGAGACCTTTCTGTGGTTATCTATATTTTTTAATAGAGTCTCCTCTTCAAGACTTATTTGGAATACTCATTTAGGAAAATAGCACCTATCTAAGTTAGTATCTCAAATAAGTCTATTCTTATAGAGAATAAAAAAAGCCTTATCCAACATCTCGTGCTGAATAAGGCTCTATACTTAATTACTAATTGAAAATTAATAATTAATCATTATAAGGAGTGGCAATGACCTACTCTCCCGGGTGTTATCCCAGTACCATCGGCGCTGTAAGGCTTAACTGCTCTGTTCGGAATGGGAAGAGGTGTTCACTTACGCTATCATCACCATCAATACTTTTAATTTTTAATGAAGAATTATTAATTGATAATTAAAAATTAATAATTGAATCATTAAAAATTTAATTGACATTTACTGCAAAAAGAGTCATCCACTGCAAACATGCAGTCACAAACGAAAGCTACGGGG
>NZ_BAABJX010000052.1:0-224750 GCF_039543525.1 Algivirga pacifica | reverse complement strand
GTTTTGGTTCGCACTTAAACTTACCACTTTTTCATGCCTTTTTCATATCGTTGCAACAAAGCCTTGATTGATCCTAACCTATTTATTGGACTGATGGTTAAGTTAACTTATAAGGAGCTACGTCCAAATGGTTTAAGGAGGGAGGAATATAAACCCTCAGGGGTGATTATTCATCCTTTATCCACCTGAAAGGAGTTCCTCTATTTTTATCAGAAAACTTAGCGTTAGACCACTAAGTAGTTATTGAAAATATTCGTCAAAGAAAAAGAGTGGACAAATGTCAGTACATCTGCCCACTCTAGAAAATAATAAATTATTAGCAATTATATATCATTCCCCAAAGAACCTGGTCCTTGTGAAGACTTTTGCTGCTTACCCGCCATATTTAACATAATTGTGAATCGAAGAGTATCTTCTAATGGGTGGTTTCTCTTGTTCGCAATCAGGTAAGAAAAATCAAACCCAAACATCTGGTAACGAATTCCTACCCCCAATGTAAAGTATTGACGATCGCCTTTCTGAGGGCTTTCATAAAAATAGCCAAAACGAGCAGCGAACATTTCATTATACCAATACTCCAAACCTGTACTGATCATAAACTCCTTCATCTCTTCTGAGAATCCACCAGGAGCATCTGCAAATGAACCAAAGATACCAGAGAATAATGCCTTATCAGCATTCACATTGACACCATTTTCGTCATACTCAGGTGTTGGTACTAACAACTTATTCACATCAAAAGCCCAAGTCAACTTGTTATAAGGATCCAGTTCTGCTGTCAACGCTGATCCTAAACGAAGGTTTGATGGGATAAAATCTTCTTGAGAGTTCGTACTGTAACTCATTTTCAAACCAACGTTAGATACATTTGCTCCTAATGCCCATAATGTTTTATACCCTGCAATTTCCAGGTCAGGGTTTTGCCAATACGCATTTAAGTCAAAAGCCACAGAATGTCCCGGACGGCTATCTAAACCATTAGAACTCGAGTTGACTGATCCCGCCAAGTTAGAGTAAATATAACGAGCACCAAGTCCCATACTGAATCGTTCTGACAGTAACATGGAGAAGTTTGCATCAAACGAGAATTCTCTTGGATCAAATGTTCTGGTCACTTGTGCGAACTCATTCGTAAAATCAATGCTACCCAACTCAAAGTAACGCATACTACCACTAATCACTTGTCGATCATTGATTTTATAATAACCTGATAAATAACTGATAAACATATCATCAACGACCTTGTGTAACCAAGGATTTACAGCCAAAGATACTCCGTATTTATCCTTTGCAAAAGGCAACTTGGAAGCATTCCAGTAGACTGAATTGGCATCAGGGGAAGTTGCCGCCCCTACATCTCCCATACCAGAACTTCTAGCATCTGGAGCAATCGTTAAAAAAGGTACTGCGGTAATAATCGGATTGCCATCTTGCTCCTGCCCTAATACAGATCCTGATCCTGAAGAAGTTCCTTGTCCAAAGGCTGTAATAGCGCTCAACAGAAACAATGCTGTTGCTATAAAACCATTTCTCATCATATTCATTTTAATCATTAAAATTCAATAAGTAGCTAAATATTAAGCGTAAAGGTTCTGATCTATAGGCAATCCTTTAGTATTATTATTCGATCCAAATTTACAATATTAATATATCCTTTTAATAATGAAAACGAATCACCCAATAAGTATATTATTCTCACCTATTACAATCTGACTTCAACGTTTTCACTCAGTTAAGTATCATTTTTAGATAATATTCTCCTTGTAAATTACGACCTTTATTTCGAACTTTTATTTTACAAATGTAGATACCCTTTCGTAGGTAAGAAGAAAAGGCCTTTTCTCCTTTCCAACTTAATACTTGTTCTCGTTCTGTCCATGGAATCAACTCAGAATCCTGATAAACTAACGTACCTTCCATACTGTAAACCATCAAATCAACTTCCATGGCCTCTCCCTCATAATCATGTTCAAAACGAACATTGATATCCTGTCCCTGTATAATAGGGTTCGGATAAAGCCTAACATCACGCAAGACTAGGCTTTCAGAGTATGCTACATTAATCTTTAAAGAAGTCTCACTGTAATTGTTGTGAGTATCCCATGCTGTTACAATTAACTCATGCTCCCCTTCAGGTAACTCATTTAGAGGAAAACTTAACCTTCCCGTTTGATAAGTATCAGGGTCAGTACTATAGTAAGGTGTAAGGTCAAACTCCCCCACTCCATCAATCTCTAACCATATTTCATGTCCCAATGAATAAGTGGAAACATTAATCCCAGAAGCATCTTGTAGTTCCAAGGATAATAATGCACTCTGTCCTATCGTAACGCCTTCTACATAGGGAACATCGTTTATCAGGGCATTGATAATGGGTCCTTCGGTATCCTCGTTCACCAATGAAGGATCCGCACTTCCCCCAAGGAGTAGTTGATTATGCGCACCGGCAACATCTCTATGTAAACTATCAAAAGCGTAAAAACTAAGTTTTGCAGGAGCTATTGTGTAATCGATATCTTTAGGAATAATAAAACGGGAAGTAAACTGTCCTTGTTTTACGGATGCTTTTCCTCTGAAAACTATCCCTTCCTGGGCCTCATATGAAAAAACACTTTCTTCTCCCTCATTACCCAACGTCTGCTTTTTCTCCTTCTGTCCATATAAAGTTACTTCAACCGTTCCATTAAAGGTTGTATCCCTTCGGTCTATTCCTTCTACAACTTCTCCCGTTAACATTACTTCTTGTAAAGCCCTTAAAGTATCTACTGAAGTTGCTAACGATTGATTTACCGATTGCAATCGGATATTATTTGGAGGCATTCCCAATGCCATAGAAGGATCTCCTAGCAAAGCAAAATTACGATTAGATACACCTGCCAAGCTATTATTCTTCGTCAATCGACATAAGTCTCCCAAACGCACCTTCTCTCCTCTACGATATAATGTTTGCAAAACATCATAAAAGGCTTTATTCAGTTTAAAGTTCGTGTGTGAGGTTACCGGTCTAGTGGTCGTCAATAATGCTACTCCACCTCCTTTAGGGTTTAATAGCAATTCCTCCGCTGCTGAAGTTATCACAGGATGATCGTATCGACCAAACTCACAAGTGGCCGTTACGAATAGAGGTAACCTATTCTTATTGTTTAAGTCTAAGACATCATTATAGCGCAAGATTCTTTCATCAGCCCATACAGCCGTTGATCCATGCCCACTATAGTTCACTATCAAAGAACCTTGTCTGATAGCTTCTAAAAGCACTTGATTACAATCATCAGAAACCGCTCCATTGGCTGTCGACACTTCTTCATAATTATCTAGAAATATTCTGTAAGGAGAAAATGTGGACAACTCATCGTCTATATAAGTAGCTAAACTATTTGCCTGCTCTTGATGAATATTTCCATCACCATCATCTGCTACAAACGTGATTTGACTTCTCCATTTACCAGCAGTAGTAGGCGTCAATTGATAATCAATAATCTTCTGTACAGCCGTTTGGGCTTGTTCAAGGGTCGTAACGGGTAATCTTCCTACTCCAATTTCCATATCGTATTCATCAGAAATGGTCGTTTCAAAATCTTCTAGCCAAACCCCTTCGTCTTCATCCATAAAAGCAAAAAAATCATCAGAAGAAAATGTCTTAGTCGGTGACAGTCCATCTCTTGATTCATAAATAGGTACCCAACTAGAAGAAGGATACTGGAACCCTCGATAATCGAAAGAAGCATCTCCTACCAATAATAAGTACTTTAGCTTATTGGAATGTAAATACTTCCTTCTTACATAATTTCTTATAGCTACAGGGTCCTGCTTTCCTCCTGAATACAAGTTGTATATCTTGTCAACCTCTACAACTTCAACAAGAAGGCCATCTTCGTCCCTCCTAAAGTCTGCTAAATGTTGTGCTGCTGCGACAAAATCCGAATGAGTAACGATCAGTAAATCAGGTGTAGCGATCTGTTCTAGATCCTGATTTTCAATACGCCCAATAAGGGTGGGTAATCTGACATTCTCCCTCTGAAAAGCAATCAACCTAACGGCCGACTGCGCAAACTGAGTCGCATATTCACCTGCTAAGTTTTTGGCTAGTACTTTGGCGGCTAGCGGATCTGTCACATTCCACAACTCATCGATTGACTCCACCTCCTGCAAGGAGAATTGATACTCTTGTGATTCTTGTAAATCTATAAAATGATAAAAAGATGTTTCTCCTGAAAATATAAGAGGTTGATGATAATTGAGTGTCACAAAATCTAAATATGCTTGTCCTTCTGTATCAGAAGTCTGCAAGGTAAGTTCCAAAGCAAGATCCTCATCAATAAGGATTTCTTCAGCATCTAGTAATACCTCTGAAATGTTTCCTTGCCTTCCATATTTATATGAATTGTAACTTGGAGCTCCAGCAATTTCCACTTTCCCGAATGGTATTGATTGACCTAATGTAATATCAACCGTTGATAATTGTTTTGATTTTGCTGCTATGGAAAAGAGCCCTTTAACACTTCCATTAATCTCTTTAGACGTTGCCGGAAAATTTAATGTCAATTGCCCTGAAATTCGTTCTCCATACCAATACCTGCCTGAAGGGTTGGATAAAAGCTTCCGCTGCTCATTTTCGTGATGGACCATCCTCACGTAATGTGTCAAACTTTTTATTGTACCCTGATCCGTAGCGCTACTATTGTTAGTAATACGTTTCGCTTCAGTACCCGAAGAAGGTAATACTTTTAGAAAGTAGAAATTAGCAATATCATAAAGATGGGTCTCTTCTCTCCAAAGAGCTTTTAAGGTATCAAAATAAACTTTCGACGGTCCCTCCCCATAAAATAAAAAATAGTCCTGATCTGTTAAAGATGCTCCTTTTGCTCCTGAAAACTTTAATGGTATTTCTACCAGTTGCGCTATAAGCTCTGAGTTCGGCTGTGGAAGCATCCCTGAAGAACTCACCCCATATAGTCGAATCTGATTTTCAGACAGATCTTGCCATTGGATCCCTTCAGCTTTCAACAAAGAAGCATCTATCTTATATACTCCATGTTCTTTTATCTCCAGTTTCAACAATGTTCCATCAGCTAAAACGCCTTGGGCATAAGTTAATACCCCTCCTCCCTGCAGGATCAATAAAAGTAAAAGGTGATAAATGTATTTTATCATGATAAATGGTATAGTGGTAGTCTGTGTATTCTATAATTAAGCAAATGTCCCAGAGATTCCTAGAGAAGGTTCTTTGAGTATTCCTCTCTTAAAAAAATTAAGACCTGGTTGATTATCATAAATTTACAATAATCATAAAACAAAAAACGAAGGTTCCCAGCTATGATTCAAAAAATACCCCACTTTTCACAATATCCGAGATCTTTTATAGTATTTTGATATGATAACGTTAGGTCTACAGAAAGTCATTCTACTAATTTGTAGCATTATAAACTTCCATCATCATTCGATAAAAAAATATGAGTCACCCCAAATATTCATTTAGAGTGACTCATCAAAAAACTTTTTTCAATAAAACTATGCGTTGTTGTTCAACATCTCCGCAAATTTATCAAACAAGTATCTAGAATCGTGAGGACCAGGTGAAGCTTCTGGGTGGTGCTGTACCGAGAATGCTTGCTTGTCTTTCAAACGAATTCCTTCTACTGTATTATCATTCAAGTTAACGTGTGTAATCACGACGTGATCACTGTTCTCAATATCTTCTCTGCTAACAGAGAACCCATGGTTTTGAGAAGTAATTTCACTTAAGCCTGTTTCAAGGTTTTTCACTGGATGATTCAACCCTCTGTGACCATGGTGCATCTTATATGTGCTGATTCCTGCAGCTCTAGCCAATAGCTGATGTCCAAGACAGATACCAAACAGCGGTTTTTCTTCGTTCAGAATCTCTTTAACAGTCTCTACAGCATAATCCATTACGCCAGGATCTCCAGGACCATTAGAAATAAAGTAACCGTCAGGATTCCATTGCTTCATTTTTTCAAATGGTGTTTTTGCAGGGAATACTTTACAGTAAATACCTCTTTCTGTCAGGTTACTCAAAATGGACTTCTTGATACCAATATCCAATACAGCCACTTTCAATGGGGCATGAGGATCCCCCTCGAAGTATCTTTCTTTGGTACTTACCAATGAAGAAAGCTCTAAACCTTCCATACTTGGGGTCGCTTCAAGCTTTTCTTTAATTTGCTCCAAATCCGTAGAATCAGAAGAGATAATGGCATTCATTGCTCCCTTTTGACGAATATGACGTACCAATTTACGTGTATCGATATCAGCAATACCTACGATTCCAGCTCGCTCCAAATATTCTTGCAACGATCCTTCAGAAGTAACTCTCGAATGAACATTTGAGAAGTTTTTAACGACCAGTCCTCTAATCTGTACCTCTGATGATTCATCTTCCGTTTTCACTGTACCGTAATTTCCGATATGTGAAGTTGTATTGACAATGATTTGTCCATAATAAGAAGGATCAGTATAGATTTCCTGATAACCAGTCATACCCGTGTTAAAGCAGATTTCACCTGCTGAGGTTCCTATTTTACCTACGGCTGTTCCATGAAAGGTCGTGCCGTCTTCGAGCATCAAGATTGCTGTTTTTTTCTCCATGTATACTACAGACTTTTTATTACCTTAAAATTGCGCAAAGGTAAAAATATTACGATAAAATTGTTAAAGAAATAAGGGATAATAATCGTCAACTAATAGAAATTCACTGAATATCAGTATTTTCACATCATAAAACAGCTAAAGTACCAATGTTTGTTCAACTCAGTACATTTTTAGCTCATAAAAAAAGGGAAACAGTCATAACGACTGATTCCCTTTCTTTATATTTTCAATAACGACTCGCATAAGAATTACTCAGCTGATTCGTTAGACTCAGTGCTAGCATCGGCAGCGTCAGAAGCTTTCTTTCTTCTTCTTCTCTTCGATTTAGTAGCAGTAGTACCTTTAGGGCTATAGATTTCGTTGAAATCAACCAACTCGATCATTGCCATTTCAGCACCATCACCCAAACGTCTACCAGTCTTGATAATACGAGTATATCCACCTGGTCTGTCAGCTACTTTGTCAGCAACTGTTCCAAACAACTCATCGATTGCTTGCTTGTTTTGCAAGTAAGAGAAAACAACTCTTCTAGAGTGCTGGCTATCATCCTTTGCTTTAGTGATCAAAGGCTCAACAAACTGACGAAGTGCTTTTGCTTTCGCTACAGTAGTGTTGATTCTTTTGTGCTCAATCAAAGAATTAGCCATGTTTGTAAGCATTGCTTTTCTGTGAGCAGTTTTTCTACCTAGGTGGTTGAATTTTTTTCCGTGTCTCATCGTAGATTCTTATTAACGATAGCCGTATTAGGTACTATCATTTTTACAACATTATAAACTTTATAGTACCAGCCGTATTAGGTACTGGCACTTTCTGGCCATGAAGCCACTAAAATAAACACTTACCGAAGTATACTAGCTATTAATAATCGTCATCCAGTTTGTATTTGGTAACATCCATACCAAATGTCAATCCTTTTTCCGCTACCAACTGCTCCAACTCCGTCAGGGACTTCTTACCGAAGTTTCTGAATTTCATCATATCAGAGATCTCAAGAGAAGCCAAATCACCTAACGTCTTCACATCAGCAGCTTTTAGACAGTTATAAGCTCTAACAGAAAGATCAAGCTCAGACAATGGAGTCTTCAATAGCTTACGCATATGAAGGAATTCCTCATCGATAGGCTCTTCATCCTTCTTGTCAGTAGGATCCCATGTCATTGTATCATCAGAGAACAACATGAAGTGCTGGATCAAGATATGTGCAGCTCCTTTCAAAGCATCCTCTGGGTGAATAGATCCATCTGTCTCAATGTCAATGATCAGTTTCTCGTAGTCAGTCTTTTGTTCAACCCTAAAGTTTTCTACGTGATACTTTACATTTTTCACTGGAGTGAAAATGGAGTCAATAGGAATATAACCTACAACATCCTCACCATTTTGCTGCTCTTCCGCAGGAAGATAGCCTCTTCCCTTGCTTAACGTCAGTTCAACCTGAAGATTAATCGAAGGATCTACATGACAAACCACGTGATCTGGGTTTAATACTTCGAAGTCGTTTGTAAACTGCGTAATATCACCTGCGGTGAATTTGTCTTTTCCGCTGATACTGATGTTGATCTTAAAGTTAGGATCATCGGAAACTTTCTTGAAACGAACTTGCTTCAAATTCAGAATGATTTCCGTCACATCTTCCACTACCCCTTCCATAGTCGAAAACTCATGCAACACAGTAGGGAACTTCACCCCCACGATTGCATAACCTTCCAAGGATGAGAGTAGAATTCGTCTCAGCGCATTACCTACGGTAACGCCATACCCTCTTTCAAGTGGTTTGAATTCAAAGAGACCATGAAAATCGTCTGCTTTTTCCATCACCACCTTATCAGGCATTTGAAAAGCTAAAATGGACATATATGATGTTGGTTTTTCTGGAGATTATGTATATGATAGTTGAAACAGCCTTTGAAAGAAACCTTTCAAAAGCTGCTTCGAAAATTTTATTACTTAGAGTACAATTCGACGATCAATTGCTCCTGTAGATTTTCAGGGATCTCATCTCTTTCAGGGTACGTCAAGAATTTACCAGCAAATTTGTCTGAGTCCCACTCCAACCAAGGGTAAGCAGAACGCTGACGACCAGAAACTGATTCTTGAACAACTTTCAAAGCTTGTGACTTACCTTTAACACTTACAATGTCACCAACTTTCAAAGAGAATGAAGGAATATTAACAATAGAGCCATTCACAGTAATATGCTTGTGAGAAACTAACTGACGCGCTGCTCTACGAGTAGGAGCAAGTCCTAATCTGTAAACAGTGTTGTCTAATCTAGCTTCCAACAATTGAAGCAAAATCGTACCAGTGATTCCTGGTTTAGAAGATGCTTTTTTATAAAGGTTACGGAATTGCTTCTCCAATACACCGTAAGTGTATTTTGCCTTCTGCTTAGCAGCCAACTGAACTGCATATTCAGACTGCTTTCTTCTTCTATTCTTTCCGTGCTGTCCCGGAGGATAGTTCTTTTTCTTAAGCTCTTTACACGCCCCAAAAATTGGATCATTAAACTTTCTAGCAATTTTGGAGGTAGGTCCTGTATATCTAGCCATTTCTTATTCTAAAATTAATATAATATAATAAAAATAATGATCTTGGCCACGGCTAATGGCCAACTATCTATTCAATGTATACACCCACACATTTAGCCGTTTCCTATGATTAGACTCTTCTTCTCTTAGGAGGACGACATCCGTTGTGCGGTAGTGGAGTCACGTCTCTGATAGTCGTTACTTCAATACCTGAGTTTTGAATAGTTCTGATGGCAGACTCTCTACCCGAACCTGGTCCTTTAACGAAAACTTCTACTTTTCTTAGACCAAGATCGTGTGCTACTTTCGCACAGTCTGCAGCCGCCTGCTGCGCAGCATATGGAGTGTTCTTTTTAGAACCTCTGAATCCCATCTTACCCGCAGAAGACCAAGAAATCACTTGCCCTTCCAGGTTAGTGATAGAGATGATGATATTGTTAAAAGAAGCTTTGATGTGCACTTGGCCTTGAGCTTCAACCTTAACAACTCTTTTCTTAGCTTTATCTTTTCTCTTCTGAGCCATTGCTTAATCCAGTTGAATATACTAAAAATTACTTTTTCTTGTTTGCTACTGTCTTTCTCTTACCCTTACGAGTACGAGCGTTGTTCTTTGTTCTTTGACCTCTCAAAGGAAGACCTTTTCTGTGTCTCAAACCTCTGTAGCAACCGATATCCATCAAACGCTTGATGTTCAACTGAACCTCTGACTTCAGTTCACCTTCAATTTTGTAGCCATTGTTGATGATATCACGAATTTTCATTGACTCTTCGTCATTCCAATCCGCTACTTTTTTGTTTTCATCAACACCCGCCTCTGCTAAAATACCTGCAGCAGATGCTTTGCCGATTCCGAAAATGTACGTCAAAGAGATAACGCCTCTTTTATTATCCGGAATATCAACTCCTGAAATACGTGCCATTACTTATTTAATTACTGTGAATTTAAATTGTAAAAAAGTTACACGGTAAGGTACCATTACCCTTGTCTTTGCTTATGACGAGGATTTTTCTTATTGATTACGTATACCTTTCCATTACGTCTGATGATCTTATCATCAGCACTTCTCTTCTTAATTGAAGCTCTAACCTTCATTTCTCTTTAATTTAAAGATTACAAAATAACCCCTGAAAGTTTATATATTTAGGTAAGTGTTTCTTCGTCACTAAGGTAAAAGGCAAATG
The DNA here is from genome assembly GCF_039543525.1 of Algivirga pacifica. Taxonomy (NCBI): domain Bacteria; kingdom Pseudomonadati; phylum Bacteroidota; class Cytophagia; order Cytophagales; family Flammeovirgaceae; genus Algivirga; species Algivirga pacifica. Next base: position 214,431 of record NZ_BAABJX010000052.1, on the reverse strand, counting down.
TACACCCGAATAGTTCTATTATTACCCGCTCATTAACAAACGATAACAATTAACCTTTCTATTCGTCCCTTTTCGTTACATTATTTATAACGATAGACAATTCTACCTTTGGTCAAATCGTAAGGGGACATTTCCAATTTCACTTTATCCCCAGGTAGAATACGAATATAGTGCATTCTCATTTTACCCGAAATATGAGCTACCACTTGGTGCCCATTTTGCAATTCTACGCGGAACATTGCATTTGGCAAAGCTTCGACAATTGTTCCGTCCAGTTCGATATTAGATTGTTTTGGCATATTAGAATTTATAGACTTCTTCTATGTATTTAAACGTGGTCAACACTTCTGTTTCCCCATTATGTATCGCAACAGTATGCTCATAATGAGCAGACGGTTTGCCATCTCTGGTACGGATTGTCCATCCATCTGCATCCTGTACGATTCCTCTAGTCCCCAAGTTAATCATTGGCTCAATCGCAATAACTAGCCCATCTTTGATTTTGAGTCCTCGTCCTTTTTTACCGTAATTAGGAACTTCCGGCTTTTCATGAAGATCTCTCCCCAATCCATGTCCTACTAGTTCTCTTACCACACCATATCCGTGTGTTTCGGCATATTTCTGTACGGTGTAACCAATATCCTCGATGTGATTATTCAACTTGGCTTGTTGAATCCCCAAAGTTAAACATTCTTGTGTAACTTTCAGAAGTTTCATCACTTCAGGTGCAACATTTCCTACAGGGTAGGTGTATGCACTATCAGAGTGGAAGCCATTCAGGTATACTCCACAATCAATAGAGATCACATCTCCATCCTTCAACTCATAATTATTCGGAATTCCGTGTACTACTACATCATTCAATGACATACATAGTGATGCCGGAAATCCTCCATAATTCAAGAAGGAGGGGTTAGCCCCATGGTCCTTGATAAATTGCTCAGCAATTTTATCAAGTTGCTTAAGGCTCACCCCTTCTTTGATGTTTTTCGCAACTTCTGCATGAGCTCTTCCCAAAAGGTCAGCGCTTTCACGCATAAGAGCTATTTCATCTTCTGTTTTATAATAGACTTTCATTAAGCTATTGCAACATTTTGTCTTCCCTTAACGTTCCCAGACTGCATCATGCCATCATAGCTATTCATTAGCAAGTAAGAGTCAATCTGCTGGATAGTATCCAAGATTACTCCCACCATGATGATCAATGATGTTCCTCCAAAGAATGGTGCCAAACTAGCGGTTACGTTTGCATACTGTGCAAAAGCAGGAAGTACTGCAATAACTGCCAAGAATATAGCACTAGGAAGTGTGATTTTATCCAAGATCAAGCTGATGTAATGAGACGTTGCTTCTCCTGGTTTAACACCCGGAATGAAAGCATTGTTTCTTTTCAAGTCATCTGCCATTTGATCAGGATTGATTGTAATTGCCGTGTAAAAATACGTAAACAAGATGATCAACGTTGCGAAGGTTGTGTTATACGCAACCGACGTGTAATCTGAGAAGTTGTTTGCAATCCAAACTGCAGTATCGCTAGTTTCAGCGAATAAACCTGCAATAAGAGAAGGCAAGAACATCAAAGATTGAGCAAAGATGATAGGCATCACGTTTGCGGCATTCACCTTAAGAGGAATATAAGATCTCTGTCCGGTCTTGAATGATTTCTTTTTACCACCAGCTCCTACAATCTGTTTAGCATATTGTACTGGTACTTTTCTGATGGCAGTTGTCAACAACACTACACCCATGATTACGAAGAACATCATAATGAGTTCAATCACCAACCATAGCGCATTGCTATTACTGTCAATCTCTTGCATGATTGCTGCTGGAAGCGCAGAGATAATACCGATCATGATCAGCATAGAGATACCATTACCGATACCCTTATCTGTAATACGCTCACCCAACCACATACAGAAGACTGTACCTGCTGTCAGAAGGATTACTGACGACACATAGAAGAATTGTTGAGAAACGATCACTGCTCCTTCAGGAACAGACGTAGCCAAATACGCAGAAGATTGAGCCAACGTAATAGCGATGGTCAATACCCTTGTAATTTGGTTGATCTTTTTTCTACCCGACTCTCCTTCTTTCTGAAGTCGTTGAAAGTACGGGACAGCCATTCCTAACAACTGCACCACGATAGATGCAGAGATGTAAGGCATGATACCTAGAGCAAAGATAGAAACTCTACTGAATGCTCCCCCTAAAAGTGTATCTAGGAATCCCATAAGATCATTACTTGGATTACCTGCTGCAGCCGAAACAATTTCCGGATCCAAGCCTGGCAACAAAATAAATGACCCTAGTCTAAATACAGCAAGAAAACCCAGGGTATAGAAAATTCTATCTCTGAGTTCCTTGATTTGAAAAATGTCCCTTAGTGTCGTGATAAACTTCTTCATGCTTATTAAAGTGTATTTGCTTTTCCGCCCGCTTGCTCAATAGCTGCTTTAGCTGAAGCAGAAAATGCGTGTGCCGATACCTCTAAACTAGCTTTAAGCTCACCTCTACCCAATACTTTAATTTTGTCATTCTTGTTCACAAGACCAAGATTAACAAGTTCTTCTTGAGTAAATGCTGTGATGCCCTTAGCCTCAGCGATTTTTTGCAGAGTATCCAAGTTCACAGGAGTGTACTCAACTCTAAAAGGGTTTTTGAAACCAAACTTTGGCACTCGTCTGTAAAGAGGCATTTGACCTCCTTCGAAACCAATTTTTTGGCTGTAACCAGATCTGGACTTCGCACCTTTGTGACCTCTTGTCGAAGTACCCCCTCTGCCGGAACCTTGTCCTCTACCAACCCTCTTGTTGTTTCTTACAGATCCTGCTGCTGGACGTAATGTATGTAATTTCATAATAATTATAAATCAAAATATCCACAAAATACTAGTGCAGACGTGCAAAAGTACAAAAGATATTATAACTCTTCAACTATAACCAAGTGACTTACCTTGTTTACCATCCCCAAAATTTGAGGAGTAGCCTCATGCTCTACGGTTCTGTTGATTTTACCTAAGCCCAATGCTTTGATTGTAAGCTTCTGGTTCTCAGGTCTCTTGATCGTAGATCTTACTTGAGTGATTTTGATTTTCGCCATCTTCTCAAATTATTTAATTAACCATTAAATACTTTGCTCAAAGATACTCCTCTTTGCTCAGCAACGGTGTAAGCATCGCGCATTTTCAACAAAGCGTCGAAAGTGGCTTTTACTACGTTGTGAGGGTTAGAAGAACCTTGAGACTTTGCCAATACGTCATGCACACCTGCAGATTCCAATACGGCACGCATTGCACCACCGGCAATTACTCCAGTACCCTTAGAAGCTGGCTTGATCAAAACGTTACCGCCGCCGTACTTACCTTTCATAGCGTGAGGAACTGTACCTTTCAATACAGGAACTTTCACCATGTTTTTCTTAGCGTCGTCGATACCTTTAGTGATCGCGTCAGTCACCTCATTGGCTTTACCAAGACCGTAACCTACAGAGCCATTACCATCTCCAACTACAACGATTGCAGAAAAGCTGAATCTTCTACCACCTTTTACTACCTTCGCTACACGCTTGATCGCAACTACCTTCTCTGTTAGCTCCAGGTCCGTTGATTTTACTTTTTTGATGTCTTGTTTCATTCTTCAAAAATTTTTAGAATTTCAGTCCACCTTCTCTAGCGCCGTCCGCTAAAGCTTTCAACTTACCATGATACTGGTATCCGTTTCTGTCAAAGATTACAGCAGAAACTCCTGCTGCAATAGCTTTCTCCGCCAACTTTTTACCAGTTTCAGTAGCTAAAGCGATGTTAGCTGACTTACTTTCAGGAGCAACTTCTTTAGAAGATACTGCTGCGATTGTATGACCTTTTTCGTCATCGATCAACTGCGCAGTAATTGCTGTGTTGGATTTATACACAGAAAGTCTTGGTCTCTCAGCAGTACCAGAAACCTTTTTTCTGATAATCCTTTTTATTCTAAGTCTTTTTAGATCTTTCTTAGTAGCCATGTCGCTTATTATTTACCAGTTTTACCTGCTTTTCTTCTGATTACCTCACCGACAAACTTGACACCTTTACCTTTGTAAGGTTCTGTCTTTCTTAGAGACTTCAACTTCGCAGCTACTTGTCCTACTAGTTGCTTGTCGATACCCTCGATGTGCACAATCGGAGCTGCACCCTTAGGAGATTCTGTAGACACTGAAAGCTCTGCAGGAATCTGGAAAATAATAGAGTGCGAGTAACCTAAGTCCAAGTTCAATAGGTTGCCTTGGTTTGTAGCTTTGAAACCTACACCCACAAGCTCTAGAGACTTCTTGTAACCTTCTGTTACACCTACTACCATATTCTGAATCAAAGCGCGGTACAAACCATGCATTGCTTTTGATTCTTTGCTTTCGTTTGGACGAGTAAGAGCAACCTCTCCCTCATTTACCTCTAGTTCGATGCCTCCTTTCATTTCTTGAGACAACTCCCCTTTCGGTCCTTTTACTGAAACTACCCCTTCGTTGAATTTTACTTCAACACCTGAAGGAAGGGTAATCGGTTTTTTACCAATTCTTGACATTTGTCTTCCATTTTCGCTTAAGGCTTCAGCAAGATGCTGAAGCGGTCAGCTATTTTAAACAAAAATACTTGTGACGTATACCGACTAGTATACGTAGCAAAGAACTTCACCACCTACGTTAAGCTCTTTTGCTTCTTTGTCAGTCATAACACCTCTCGATGTTGACAAAATCGCTACACCCAAGCCATTCAATACGCGAGGCATATCAGATGCCTTCGTATATTTTCTTAGACCTGGACGAGAAACTCTCTCAAGACTTACTAGAGCAGGTTGCTTTGTTGCAGGGTTGTATTTCAATGCAATTTTAATAACACCCTGAGTGTTCACACCATCCTCAAACTTATATCCTTGGATAAACCCTTTGTCATGAAGCACTTTAGTCATTTGCTTCTTTAAGTTAGACGCAGGCACTTCCACGATCCTTTTGTTAGCGCGGATAGCGTTTCTAAGTCTTGTCAGGTAATCTGCTATCGGATCCATTTATCTTAATATTTTTACACACACGATGTGCGCGTGAATGTCCCTCAAATGATTAAATCTTACCAGCTTGCTTTAGTTACGCCAGGAATTTTACCAGCGGAAGCCATCTCTCTGAAAGTCACCCTAGAGATACCGAATTTTCTCATGTATCCTTTTGGACGACCAGTCAATTTACAACGATTGTGCAAACGAACTGGAGAGGCGTTCTTAGGTAGTTTATCTAGCGCTACCCAATCACCAGCTTCTTTAAGCGCTTTTCTTTTTTCGGCATATTTTGCCACCATGCGCTCTCTTTTTCTTTCTCTAGCTTTTACTGCTTCTCTTGCCATTGTGTATCTAAGTTTTTTATTTCTTAAAAGGCATTCCAAACTGCTTAAGAAGCTCAAATGCTTCCTCGTCCGTGTTGGCTGAAGTAGTGAATGTAATGTCCATACCGGTCACTTTCTTCACTTTTTCGATTGAGATCTCTGGGAAGATGATTTGCTCTTTCAATCCCAAAGTGTAATTCCCTCTACCGTCCAACTTGGTCTTGATACCTTGGAAGTCTCTTTCACGTGGCAGAGCAATAGTAATCAGCCTGTCCAGGAATTCGTACATTCTCTCCCCTCTAAGGGTAACTCTCGCACCAATTGGCATTCCGTCTCTCAACTTAAAGTTCGCAATCGACTTTTTCGCGATAGTTGGAACCGCCTTTTGACCTGCAATTACAGAAAGTTCTTCAACTCCTGTATCGATCAACTTCTTATCGGCTACCGCATCACCCATACCACGGTTGATAACGATTTTCTGTAGCTTAGGAACTTGCATAACAGTTTTATACTGAAAGCGTTCCATCAAAGCTGGCACGATCTCTTCTTTATATTTATTCTTAAGTCTTGTTGGATTTGCCATCAGTCTATGAATTCTCCAGTTTTCTTAGAATATCTTTTCAGCTTGCCTTCAGCATCTTGCTTGCGACCAACCTTAGTTTGCTCTCCTGTTTTAGGATCGATCAACGCTAGGTTAGAAATGTGAATCGGTGCTTCTTTTTTCTCCACACCACCTTCTGGCTTTTCAGCTGTAGGCTTAATGTGCTTCGTTACAAGGTTTACACCTTCAACGGTAGCTCTTTGTTTTTCACGGTCCATTTTCAGTACCACGCCTTCTTGGCCTTTGTGGTTTCCTGAAGTAACCGTTACTTTATCTCCTTTCTTGATATGAAATTTCATGTCTCTTATGAATCAAGTTATAGCACTTCTGGTGCTAGTGAAACAATCTTCATAAACTGCTTTTCACGCAGCTCTCTCGCAACTGGGCCAAATACACGCGTACCTCTTGGCTCGTCATTTGTATTTAAAAGTACCGCCGCATTATCTTCGAAACGGATGTAAGAACCATCTTTTCTTCTAACTTCTTTCTTAGTTCTTACCACTACAGCTTTAGAAACTGTACCTTTTTTCACGTTTCCTGAAGGTAGGGCCGACTTCACAGTAACAACAATCTTGTCACCTACAGTCGCGTAGCGTTTTTTAGTACCTCCCAGTACACGGATACACAGCACTTCTTTTGCACCTGAGTTATCCGCCACGTTCAGTCTAGATTCTTGTTGTATCATTGTATGATCCTTATTAGGATTTTATGATGTCTAACCAAATAGTTTATATCGAGCAATTACTTCGCTTTCTCAACGATTTCCACCAGTCTCCATCTCTTTCTCTTCGAAAGAGGACGAGTTTCCATGATCTTCACGGTATCACCGATGTTACATTCGTTTTTGGCGTCGTGCGCCATGAACTTTGAAGTATGCTTCACGAATTTTCCGTAGATAGGGTGCTTCTGGCGAGTCTCAACAGCTACTACAATAGAGCTATCCATTTTGTTGCTCACTACCACACCGGTACGTTCTTTTCTGAAATTTCTTTGCATCTTAAATCAGCTCTTTTAATTATTTGCTAATTGCTCTTAGAACCATTTTCTTGTTCACAGGAGCTGCAAACTTGTTTTTCTGTAGAAACTCACTCACTGTTTCGCGAGTAACGCCCTCTGCTTTCACCTTGTCCTCCAACTCAGCTGTAACTTTCACGTGAAGCTCTGTCTTCAGTGAAGCAACTTTTCTTCTTAGAGATCTGATTTGCATCGGATTCTCAATCGGATTTACAGCATGAGCGAATTCCAACTCGTCCAACTGCTTTTGAGAAGCTGCAAGCTCTGCATTCAACTCCTCTGCGGACATCTTCTTGATTTGCTCTTTTAATTCTTTAGTCTTCATGATGATTATCCTACGTAATCTGGTCTAACCACAAATTTCACGCTGATAGGAAGCTTTTGAGCAGCAAGTCTCATCGACTCCTGAGCTCTATCTAGAGATACCCCATCAGACTCGAATAGGATTGTTCCTGGCTTCACTGTTGCTACCCAATATGAAGGAGCACCTTTACCTTTACCCATACGAACCTCTGCAGGCTTCGATGTTACTGGTTTATCAGGGAAAATACGGATCCAAACCTGTCCTTCCCTTTTCATCGCTCTGTTAATCGCAATACGCGCAGCTTCAATTTGTCTTGATGTGATCCATCCAGACTCCAAAGCTTTCAGACCGAAGCTACCAAAAGAAATCGTGTGTCCTCTTTGAGCAACACCTCTCACTCTTCCTTTTTGTCTCTTTCTGTACTTTACTCGTTTCGGCTGTAACATGACAAAAATCTATTTAACAAACACCGGAACCGTTCCGGCGCAAAAATACTCTACAAAATAGCGCACAGCTAATATCGTTTTTGCTCTATACACAAAAACATCCCTATGAGGGTCCAACAAATAATTCTACTACTCAGATTTCTTGTTTGGGACTTATGTTCATGTCAGATAAACACAGTTTCCCTCGTAATGGGATTGCAAAGGTACACCCTTTTCTTTGTAATACAAAGATTTAGAGAAATATTTCTATATTTTCTCACTACCTCCCTGCAATGCGTTCCATTTGCATGTTACTGCGAAATCATTTGAAAAACACTATTTGACCTCTGAATAATTCAACCCCTTAACGCTTATTCACCAAAGCACCCTCTTTATCGCTTATTTTTGGTATCTACAAGTATCGTCACCGGTCCATCATTCATGATTTCTACCTGCATATCTGCTCCAAATTCTCCTGTTTCCACCTTTCTACCCAATAATTCCTCTAAAGTATCCTTCATCTGTTCATATAAAGGAATTGCTCTATCTGGCTTCGCTGCATCAATATAAGATGGACGATTTCCTTTTTTTGTACTGGCATGCAACGTAAACTGACTAATCAATAGGATATCACCTCCTACATCTTTAATAGAAAGATTCATCTTATCCTCTTCATCACCAAAGATTCTCATATTGACAATCTTATTTGCTAGCCATTGTACATCTTCTGCTGTATCTTCATGCCCTACACCTAAAAGTACATTTAAACCCTTATCTACCCTACCAACAACTTCACCATCAATACTTACCTGTGACTTACCTACTCTTTGAATTACTGCAATCATCTATTCCAAATAGTCAGTTTAATTAAAAAATACCCGAAAGCACAAAAATAATAAAAGCCTTTATACTGCAATAATTTACATTCGTCATTATCACAATATAAAGGCTCAATACATAACGCCTGATTAATCATTCCGCATCCAAAATGAATACCTGATCCAACTGATAATCCTTAGGCCTTTGTTCCCCTTGTTTCCATTCTTGCAAATAGATCACTACTTCATACCGCCCTGGCTCTAAAATTCCCATATCAACTTTTCCACTCCAACTACGAGACTCCTGCCCTTGTAGTATAATGTATTTACTGATATATAGTTCTATTCGTTGCTTTTCATCCATAATGACTGGCGCTGATAACAACACACTCACCAGTCCTCCTTTTACGATCATAGACAGTTCTACATAAGCCGTCACTGGAACCCCTTCTTCACACCCCACTGCATTAATCGTAAGCTCTGGTTGGTACTGAGAAAAAGCTATAGCTTCCATCCCAGTACCTTTTGGGTTATTTTGTTGATCTCTATCTAGCATATAAATTCCTTCAGTTGATAAGCAGTTAATTTCTTTACACAGCTTTCAACACCACAATGGAACGAGGTCCTACTCTATAAGTACTTTCTGTAATTACTGGAGCTTGTTGTTCATCAAGGATATCATAAGGAGCATTTTGATGTGTATCTATAATACGACAGAAATGGGTATGCTCCACATCTAATGAAGGCTCCGGCACCTCAAATTCCTGAGATTCCCAGAAAGCATTCAACATGACATATATTTGTTCTTTTGACTCCGTATCTGTCAACATAAAAGATATACTCCTACTATCTGGATGTGTATCAGGAGTATCAAAGTCTTTCGCCCCATGCCAAGTAATAATAGGCAAACGCTTACGCACATTGGAACTCCAGAATACCTCCCGCTGAAATACATCATGAGAAAGATTAAACTTGATCAGTTTTTTCACAAACTGATATAAATCCTGGTGTCGCTCAACATCTTCCCAATTGAACCATGCAATACTATTATCCTGGCAGTAAGCATTATTATTTCCATGCTGTGATCGCCTCACTTCGTCTCCCATCGAAATCATAGGGGTTCCTTGTGATAGCAATAGCATACAAAAGAAATTCTTGATTTGTCTCTTTCTCAATACTTCTACATCCGGCTTCACTGTTGGGCCTTCTACACCACAGTTCCAGCTCAAGTTATGACCATGCCCGTCTCTATTCATCTCCCCATTAGCCATATTGTGCTTCTGGTTATAGCTGACCAAGTCATTTAATGTAAAACCATCATGACAAGTCACAAAATTAATACTTCGGTTAGGATCTCTACCTTCTGCGTGATACATCTTATGACTGGCTTCAACACAATCCATCATATCATGAATTACGTGTCCGTCACTTTTTACGAATCTTCTCATGGTATCCCTAAAAACTCCATTCCATTCACTCCACTTGTCTCCAATGAAGTTTCCTACCTGATAAAGACCTGAAGCATCCCAAGCCTCGGCAATCATCTTGGCCCCTGCCAATACCGGATCCGACTCTATTTCCCATAAAATTGGAGGGTTTTTCAAAGGCTCTCCATCTTCTCCTCTTGATAACACAGAGGCTAAGTCAAAACGAAAGCCATCTACGTGCATTTCCGATACCCAATAGCGTAAAGAATCCATAATCATTCTCCTTACGATCGAATGATTGGCATTCAAGGTATTTCCACAGCCTGTAAAGTCCCTATATTGGTTTTCCTCATCCAGCATATAGTAAGTAGGATTCGCTAACCCTCTATAGCATAAAGTAGGCCCTTCAGCATGTACCTCTGCCGTATGGTTATACACCACATCCAAAATTACTTCAATCCCTTCCTTATGCAGTGCTTTTACCATATCCTTAAACTCACGAACCACCTGAGTTGGATCCTCAGGGTTCGTACCATACGCATGATGGGGTGCAAAAAATCCCAATGGGCTATACCCCCAATAATTGGTTTTATTTTCTGGAGCATCGTAAGGATCGAACTGTTGAACAGGTAATAACTCTACAGCAGTTACACCTAACTCCTTGAGGTAAGGAATTTTCTCTTTTACGCCGGCAAACGTACCTTTCAGTTCTTCTGATATACCAGAAGATGCATGCTTAGTAAAACCTCCCACATGCATTTCATAAATAACTGTCTTTGCATAAGGACGATATAGTGGGCGATCCCCTTCCCAACTATAATCATTGTCATCCACTACAATACTTTTAGGAGCATGGGCAGAATTGTCGCCGGGGCGAGTTGCTGCTTTTCTATTATACTTAGGACTCAAATAAATTGCCTTCGCATAAGGGTCTAACAACAACTTACTTTTATCAAAATATAAACCTTGCTCTGGATTGTATGGCCCATGTACCCTGTACGCATACACTTGTCCATGCCCTACGCCTTCTACAAATACATGCCAATAATAGAATGTTTTATTTTCTTCGGGGTTCAGCGTGATCACCCGACTAGGTTTTACGCTATCTTTATCTTCAAAAAAAAGTAATTCGACCTTTGTCGCATCAGTAGAAAATATGGAGAAGTTGGTTCCTCTTTTTTGCACCGTAGCCCCTAGGGGATAACTCGTTCCATGTAAAATTTGCCCTGTTGGGATTTCTACTGATTTCATTTCTTCCGAATCTATTATAGTTTCCATATATGGTTTAATGTTAATTATAGCCAAAGACGTCTGTTCGTTTCTTAAAAATATACGCTACAAACGTCACGCAATACAAAATACATAAATGGGCAGGAAGGAAGAATAGGACGTAAGGTGTATCCCCTAATAGGTAAAATTTATATGCATCGTACTTATTTCAAAAAATACAGTTACTGTTCCCTCTTCTCTGTAGGCTCCTGCTGTTCTGTTTCCTTTTTCCAAAAATACCAATAATATGTTTCCTCCCCTGAAAAAGTCATTTTTGTTAATACTTTTCCACCAGCAATTCCAACCACTTGTCCCATAGTTTCCGTCATTAATTCATACGCTCCTTTTTCTGTATCTAATCTGTAGATGACAGATTCTGTCGCATTGGCCTTCACTAAATAAGGTCTATACGCCAACCGGTCCCATAACATATATTCCACATTACCTTTGGTTGCTAAAGAAGGAAAAGCCACTGTTTTCCAAGAATTATTTTTCATATCCATCCACACCACTTCTTTACAACAAGGAAAGTTCAACAGTACCTGTTGTTTATAGACACTAATTGCCTCTGAAGCTGGAAAATCCTCTGAGAATCGTTCGCAATGTCTCTCATGACTCTTGATAACGGATTGTTCTCCATTTTTGGCAAACCAGGTATACACTCCTTCCGCACAAATATCGGTCTTACCTTTAGCCTTTCTACTAAGCATTCCATAAGGCGTCAATATATACCAATCCTTTTTCCCATATCGCTTTTTAAATGCTCGGTCAATCTCATAGGTGTGTACCAACACCAATCGATCTCGTTGTATTTCCCATTTCTGTAGATGCTTCTGGGTTGATGTAAATACGTGAGTTGTATCCATAGGAAACATCGCATTTAAAGTACCTGAAGGACTAAAGTCATTCACGATAATAGAATCCACGGCTTGTCCTGTGGCATTCAATAAGAACATCCTTTCCTCTGAAGCCACCACTACATAGGATGTACTGACCACCTTCATATAGGTCGGGCCTTTTTTCAGTGGATCATGAAATAAAAGTTGATTTATATCTGGAAGGGTCTGGGCAGACAGAACATACCCATTCAATAATAAAAATAGAAGTAATAGTTTTTGCATAATTAAAGGGAGTATAAAGATTATCTCCCTCTAAAATAGCAAATTACGCACCAAGGATGGTTATGAATTATACTTTGTATTAAAATAATTGGACAAAATCCTAATATACCTTTAATCTTCGTACAGTTCTTTTAGCCATTCGTTCACTGTTTCCTGATCAAAATAATCCGGATCAAAATCCTCCAACTCTATTTCCTTGAACCACTCCATGATCTCCTCGTGCTCCTTATGCTTTGGATTCTTGAAAGCATCCATCATATCCCTATATGCCCAAATACCACCGCAGTCTTCCAAAGGCCCTGCCCCTGCTCCTGCAGTACATGCAGGATAAAACTGCCCTTCTTCTACCGGCAATACCTTTTCCAATTTTAATTCATGCAACCAAGCATCTCCAAAATCATACTCATACAATAGGGTATCTTTAGGGTTTTGAATCACCTGACTTAAAATTGTCTCCTGATAATTATCCTGCTCAGGGCCTATTTCTTTTCCAGATTCTGGGTTAGTAAAACTCCAAAGATGAGCATCCGACCAGCCCATCAATACCTGAATAGTATAGTGTAGTTCCTCAAAATTAATAGCAGAATTTACGACAAAACGTCTCCAAATCGTAGGCTTGGAATCCACCAAAGTTAACTTGAACTGATAAACCTGATTATCCATATTCTTTATCTTTTTTGGCAAATTACATATTCTAGGTAGAATATCACATAAGTAGAGCACAAACACCTATTCCATAAACAATCAACTATAAAGTGATTGCCTATTTTTCAAAAAAAAAAACTGGTAGGGATTTTGTTTCCCTATCTGTTTTATCAGTATAGGAATTATTTTAACTAAAGCAGATTATAATGAACAAGTTTACCAAACTAGTATCAGCAGCAGCACTATCCGCAGCTCTTTTTTCATGTGAAGGAACAGAGAACCTGGACGGAGGAAACACTGCAATTTCATTCAAGGGAACAGGAAGTGCGCTCACACTATCTAATGCAAGAATGGCGAATACGACCATGATCTCAATCACAGAGGCTCAAATGGGGCTAAAAGCGATTGAAATGGAAGCAGAATGGGAAGTAGAGGATGACATGGGCAATGAGATGGAATATGAGAAGGAGTATGAGTTTGAAGGAGCCTATACCTTGGACTTAGTCGCAGGTACAGCTTCTCCAGAGCTACCTTTGTCTATGGTTGAGCCGGGTCTTTACAATGAGGTAGAGGTAGAGATTGATAATGTATTGGAAGGAGAGCATTCTGTGATCTTTAAAGGAACGTATGAATCAGCAGAAGGCGCTGTTGCTTTTGAATTCACTTCCAATGAGGAGTTTGAGTTTGAGGTAGAAAGCGATACAGGTTTCCAAATTGATGAGGCAACAGTAAGCAACCTTTTGGTATTGTTTGATTTTGATATCATCCTGAACGGGGTAGATATGAGTACAGCCACTGTCGCAGAGGATGGCGTTATTTATATTAATGAAGCAATGAATGCTGAATTGTATGAAACGATCACAAGACAGCTGGAAATTGCTGGTGACGTTGATGAGGATGACGACAATGATGGCGAGCATGATGACGATGAAGAAGAGGAGAACGAGGTAGAGGATTAATCCTTGATTCATTATAGATAGAACAGCCCCTGATGAGATATATGACATATTTCATCAGGGGCTATTTTTATACTATACGCTTAGGTCAATCAATCTCCAGGGCTAATACTAAATGAACCGTCACCATTAAAATCCGTTAATGTAACAGTGATCGTCCATTGCCCACGGGCTCCTGGTAAAGACACTCCAGAACGAGAATCGTCTCCTAAGCCTACACGCAATGTCTGATCCAAAACATTGCGATCATCGGTGTCATCTATCCGTAAATTGAAGCTACTTCCGGGAGTTGCCGTAATGTCCATATTCCAATCCACCGTAAACTCAGGGTTGTTCCAGGTATACACTTGCTGGGTACTTCCACCATTTCCTGTAACGTCCCCTCCAAAATCTGATCCCGTTTCGTTAATTGAGACGGAAGCCCCCACACCATCATCATCATCGCAACTCATGAAACAAAAGTTCACTGCCAACAACACTATAAATAAGGGAGTGATTTTTAAATAATTACTTTTCATACGCTTTAAATAGTTGATGATATTAACTCGAATCCTCCAATTACAATAATTTATTGCGATAAAACAGTGACTTATACCGAGCAAAAGTCATCGACTAAAAACACACCTATATGCCATGTTATTACAGTTTTCTATACCCCCCCTTGCTTTAAGCATTTTTTTGGTACGATTATTTCTCAAAAAATTACTAGTTTTCAGTAAAAAAATTATAATTTAAAAACACTACTAGCACGACACCCATAACTTGTTTCAATCAACCAACTTTTATAAGTACTGTAACTACATTGACAAGTATGACGAGGATTATATTATCAATAATTGCTGTTTTTTTACTTAGTGGTTTTTCTGTCCCTACCCCTCTCAAAAAAGTAAAAGACGACTACCTTGCTTTACGTGAAAGCATTGAGAAAGAAAGAATACAAACAGCACATCTTTATACTGAACACCTTATCAGTATGGAAGAAGTAGGGCATATTTTCACAGATAATTTTGTTACCAATATTATCCCTCAATGGATTGGGACTCCTTGGAGTCAGGATGGTAAAAGCTTCTACCCACAACAAGGAAGTATCAATGACTCCTATTTTGTGATGACAACCTTATTGCACATGGGGATCAGACTCAATCGTTATGATTATGCCCGAAAAAGTGCGCTAAAACAAGCGGAGACCATTAAGCTTGAGCATCATCTTATCAATTATCAAGGTTCTTCTGATAGCTTTTTCAAAGAATGCCAAACGCATTATGACTATGGGATTTACTTTTTAACGATCGAGGACTATGTTGGCTTTCTTTATATCGACAAGGATGATGAGTTTTACTTTATTTATACCTCCCATACCCAAGAAGAAGAACAAGTTATCATGAAAAATGTGGAGGAATGTTCCTTTTTAAAGGGGGATCTAACGGCTACTATGGTTCCTATTTCTACCAACTACTCTCTTATGGAATATTGGTTGAGTAATAAGAATATTCCTTAGTATCGATTTGCAAACCCTCGCCCTGAGGCGAGGATCTACAAGGGATATTCTATCCAATCGTTACTGTACTATGTCCATTCCCGCTTTTTTGTAAGCGGATATGAGTTCCTATTCTTTCCTGCAGTTCAGGGACATGGGAAATGACCATAATCTTTTTCTGTGTTTCATATTGTAGATTTTCCAATGTTGCCAGTACATCCTCCAAGGTTTCTTTGTCCAGCGTACCGAAACCTTCATCGATAAATAAGCTTTCGATACGGATATTATTACTTGCCATATCTGCAAGTCCCAGCGCAAGGGACAGGCTTAGTAAAAAGGTTTCTCCGCCACTCAATGTCCTCACCGCTCGCACCTCTTCTCCCATATCTTTATCATAGACGAATAAATCATCGGTAGGTGTCTGGTATACTTGTGTTACAAATTGGTATCGTTTACTAATTTGCGCCAAATGTCTATTGGCATACTCCAGCAATATTCCCAACATTAAAGCCTGGGCATAATTATTAAATTTATCTCCTGTACTCGACCCTAACATGCTATTTAGGGTATGCCATATATGGCAGTTTTTTTCTTGGTCTTTTATCTTCTTCTGGATTCTTGTTCTTTTGACCTGCTGTTCTTTATCTTGCTGGAAAGCAGCCTTAATACTCGCAATCTCTTCTTGAAGCGTATCAATCGTGATTTGTAACGCTGCGAGATCCTTTTCCAAGGTGGGTTTATCCAATGTTACATCTTGTAATTTTTGTTGATAACTGGATATACCTTGTTTTTTCTCCTGCAGTTTGGTTATAAGTACCGTTCCTTCTTCCTTTAAGCTACTTTGTTGCTTGATAATCGTTTGATATTCGTCTTCTGTCAATAACTGCTCTCCTATAGTGGCCCAATCCTGTATTCCTCTCTCTATCGCTTTTTCTTTCAGTTTGATTTCTGTTATTGCACACTCCTCCTGCAGTTGTTTTTGCTGAGAATCCAATTGTACTTTTCTATCAACAAGGTGCTTCAAGGAAGTCTCCAATCTGGTCACTTCAGCATTAAGTTGTTGTAAAGCCGTTGCGCATTCCTCTTTTTGTTGATGAAATTGCTCTTTCTCAATAGCAAGGTTTTTATCACCAAAAAGGGAGAAACGCTGTCGCTGAAGTTTTTCTTTTTGTTCTTGTAATTTTTGGTAAGCGGCCTCTCTTTTCGCTTCCTCTTCGTTTATTTCTTGTAATTGTTGCTGCTGTTGCCCCAATGTCTGCTGTAACAGTAATAACTCCTGCTTCTCCTCTTGGTAAACCAATACTTTTCGTTCATAAGCAACCTTTTGTTTTTTGAGGAAACCTAAAGCGTCTGATGGGTCGTCAATATAAGTTGTAAAAGGCTTCACCATAGTATCCCATTGTGCCTCCACCTCCTCATACTTCAACTGTGTTTTTTTAATCGCATTCAACTCAAAGAGTAACTGCTCATAACGTGCCTTTTGCTTCAAGCATTTACTCCCCTCCTTCAATTGCTCATACTTTTCACTCCTGTTCTCTATAGTATCTTCTGGAATTACCTTCTGTACTTGCTGCATACATTTATCCTCCTGCTCTTTCAACTGAGTGTACTCCTTCTGCAACTCCATTTTCTGCTCTCCCAACATCTCCATTTTTGTCTCCACTTCACCACAATTTCTCTTCAAGCTATTGGTTGACTCTTGAGACTCCTTTAACACCACCTCCCAATGTTTCAACTCTTTTTCTACCGTCGCTCGTTCTTCTTCTGCAGTTGACTGATGTCCATAAGGATGCTCTTTACTTCCACATACCGGACAAGGTTGCTCAGGACGAAGGGCTTTTCTCAAGGCAACAATATTCTCACTGCTTTCTAGTTGTACACGCTGCCATTTGACAGAGATCTCCTTATAAGAAAGTCCGGCATATTCTTGTGTCTGTATTGCTTTTTCTAATTCCCCTTGCAATGACTGCATCTTCAACTGATACGTCTTTGCTCTGTCCTCAAGAAGTTGAAGCTTCTGATTTATGGTTTCTTCTTGCTTTTGAACTCTAAAAGCCTCTTCTAATAAACCTATCGCATTGGCATATTGCTCTTCCGTCCAATTAGTATAAGGAAGTTGCTCATTCAATTGAATGACACTTTTCTTCAACTGATCCATCCAGGAGCTTAATGGTGTGATCATGTCACCTCCTTCTATCGCCTCCCATAGCCTTTGCCTCGTCTGTGTACTGGAAACTTCCTCCACCTGTTGCTGCAATACATTTTGTTGTTCTTGCAAGCGCAACTGATATGTTTGCAGTACCGCATATTTTTCTGTTAACTCTCCCAATACCTGATGCTGCTGCAACCAATTATTTGCTTGAGCTACTGCTTCCTCTTTTTGCTGAATCTTCCCATTTTTTTGCTCAATATTCTTTTGAACTGTCTCCCTCTTTCCGTTTAGTTGCTCCAGCTCCTTCCTTTCACTATTACTCAAGGTCACCTGTCTTTCCAACATTTTATCCAGCTCCTCTACCTGTTTCCATTCTGTACCCAGCGCCTGCTCTTTCTCCTTGAAGGTCTCTAATTGTTTTATATACTGTTGCTGTTTAGGGAGTATCTCTTGTAAACTTGTGTTCGTTCTTTCCCAAACCTGTTCTTGCTGGGTAATTTGCTGTTGAACTTCCGATTGCTGTGCTTTTTTATGATTCAGTTGCTCCCACAAGGCTTTAAGCGGTGCTACTTTTTCATGAAGCTCCACTCTGATTGTTTCCTGTTGAAATCCTTCTTTTTTCTTTTCCCAAGAAGCATAGTCTTCCAACAGTGCTGTATGTTCTTTTTCTAAAAGCTCCAGTTGCCTAAAGGACGATAAATACTCATTCCACTGCTTCCATACCTCCTGTTTTTCTTGCAGTAATATCTTTTTCTCCTCTTCCTCTTCTTTTTTCTGCTGTACCTCCTCCTCAGTCAACCCCTTATATAAAGCTAACTGCTGTTGCAATTGCTCCAGTGTACGTTGCTCTTGTATATGACGCTTATACACTTTTATAGAGATATCCCTGAAATCAAATGTCCTGGTGATTTTCTCCAATAAAGTATTACGCTCTGCCTTGGAAGCTTTCAGTAACTTTGTGAACTCTCCTTGAGAGAGCATGACGGCCTGTATAAATTGATCATAATGTAAGCCTATCACTTTCTCTACCTGCGGCACCACCTTTTGATAGGTTCCAGATGCAATAATCTTTTCTTCTCCATTCGCTAATTGCGCTAACTCCATATGATACCCTGTGATCCTATGGGCTGCATCCCCTCTTTGTCCCTTAAAGGCATTCCATTTACAACGATATGTCTGCTTTTTCCCGTCTACCTTAAGTTCTAGCTCTACTGCTGCAATCGCTTCTTTTTCTCCCTTGGTCACTAATCCACCTGTGGCATGCAGCACATTAGCCGAAAGGTTCTTATCATATCGAGGAACACGGTTATATAAAGCCAACAGAATAGCATCCAACAAGGTAGACTTCCCGGCACCGGTTTCTCCGGTAATGGCAATCAACCCTGCCTCATTCAAGTATTGATCAGTAAAGTCAATCTCATGTTCCCCTTTAAGAGAGTTCAGGTTTTTTATATAGATTTTATTGATTTTCATAATTCACAACAACTAAACAACATGAACGAGCGAAGCTCAATTAACATACGCCGTGTAGCGGAATAAACAAACGCTACCCGTTTTGCTCCAACAACTGCATAAATGCCTCTCGAAGGATTTCTTTTTCATCTTCCGGCATGCTCACTTCATCCTGCAAGCGAGCTTCAAATACCTTTTGTGCGTTAAAGTCCTCTTGCTTGATACGCTCTCCTTTCAATAACTCAGCAGCATTTTGTGTTTCCTGTTGAAAGTGTAAACTATATTTTACAATCTGAACGGTCTCTGTTTGCTCATGCAGCTCCATTCTCCATTGGTCAATTGTATAGCGAAGAGAGGGATCATACGCTTCTTCTTCTATCTGCAAGGCCAGTAAATCCGTAAATAAGCTATCGGTTTGAGCCGCATAAACCGTTACCTTTTCTTTCACCTGCTCAAAGGTTCCGTTAAATTGCTTAAAACGGCGTGCTATAGGAAGTAATACTGACTCCACTTTCTCTACAGCTGATGCTCCCACATGAAGCAACCACATCTGATGTGTATAGTTTCTCTCCGAAAAGCTTAAGGGATAAGGAGATCCAGAGTAACGAATATCTGTGTTTCCTTTCAGTTGCTGAGCTTTATGGATATGCCCCAAAGCGACATAATCAAATGCCTCACTGAATACTTCTGTTTGCACCCCTGCCTGATGTCCTATCTGTACAGGACGTTCTGCATCAGAATCTGCTGCTTCCGCTCCTTGTACATAAAGGTGACCGGTAGCCACTACCGGAATAGTTCGTTCTTTTGTCACCTGTTCAACCTCCTCGGCTAACTGCTGATAAACCCCTTGAATTCCCTGTCGTATGGCTTGTAAGCGATCTACCTCTCCCTCTATCAATACTGATTTTCGTAGATCTAATTCTCTCAAAAAAGGTACTGCTACCACATAGGCTGCTAGTGTTCCATCTGTATTGGTAATAGGTATTAGGTGATTTCCTCTCTCTTCATCCAGCTCACATACAACAGTGGTATTTAAGGAGGCTAATAACTGTTTCGGTACTTTCAGGGTCGTACGCCCATCATGATTACCGTCTGTAATAATGACATAACGAGGATATTCTTGTTTGAATAGCTGTGCAAGATGATTATTATAAGCTTCCAAAGCACTCAAAGGAGGATAGGCAGTATCAAAAATATCTCCCGAAACAAGCAATACATCTATCTTCTGTTCCAGTAGGTAAGTTTCCAGAAAATTCAAAAAATGTAATTGGTCGGATAAAAGATCATGTTTGTGTAGTCTTTTTCCCAAATGCCAGTCTGCTGTATGAAGTATTTTAAGCATGATCTATTTCAATGTATAAAACAAAAAATTAATTTAATAGGAGTACCCCATATATGCAATTCAGTCAAACGCTTATCCTAATATTACTATTTCCCTTATGAACTTCTTCCGCACCCATTTTCTATTCCTATTACTATCCCTTCCCTGTATATCAATCGCACAACAAGACTCTATCCGGCTGGATAACGGTAATACACTAACCGGTGAAATCAAGTCTTTAAATCAAGGCGTTTTTAAAATAGAAACGGACTACAGCAAGGATGACTTCAAGATCAAATGGAAAGAGGTCACCTATGTGCACACTAACTCCCAATTTGCCATTACACTCAGTGACGGTAGCCGACTTACAGGCCCCTTGATCGGGTATAGCGACAATGACAGTGTCATGATTATCAAAGGGGAAGATCAAACCCTCACACGGTTACAGGACATCGTATACCTGAAAAGTGTTTCCGAAGGATTCTGGGACCGAGCTTACGCCTCTCTAGACTTTGGATATAACTATACCAGAGCCCAAAGTCTACAACAAATGAGTTTGGGTAGTACCATGGGCTATATCAGCACTCGTTGGTGGGTAGATATTAAGGGTAGTTTAATTCTTACCTTACAAGAAGAAGCTGACGACATACGACGGATGAATAGCAATATCGGCTTTCGGTATTTGCTATCTAAAGGGTGGTATGTAGTCACAGATTTAAGCTTCTTATCCAATACAGAACAATCCTTAGAACTACGCTCTTTGGCCAAGGCTGGTATAGGAGTTTATTTAATACAAAGTAACCGTACGTATTGGGGGGTAGAAAGTGGACTCGCCTTTAATAACGAAAACTTTGAAGAAGAAAATGAACAAGATCTCCAAAGTGCAGAAGCCTTCTTGGGCACTGAGTTTAACCTTTTTGACGTAGGAGACTGGAGTCTACTAACTAATGTGATTGTCTATAGGAGTTTGACAGAAGACAACCGTTGGAGGATTGACCAAGGGTTTAATAGTAACATTAAACTCCCTCTCAACTTTTACATCAGTGTAGGCTTTAATATCAACTACGATAGTCGCCCCGTCGCTTCCGGTAGTGATCTCGATTATATCCTGAGAACCTCTTTTGGATGGAAGCTATAAGGTAAGAAGTAAAAAGTCAAAGGGAAGAGGTAGAGGTTTATTTTGTTTATTATCTTTGGAATAAATAGGACTATTGCGTGGCCTTTGGTCAAGATATATCACACTGAAAACTCTTTTGCGATAGGGCGACCATTAGTCAAAGTACATTATACTGAAACTCTTTTGCGATAGGGCGACCACAAGGGTCGCCCCTACCTTTTACCTTTTACCTTTTACCTTTTACCTTTTACCTTTTACCTTAAAATATGTGGGCATTAAAACTAATATCTAAACTTCCCTTTTCGGTACTCTATGTCTTATCAGACTTTCTTTTCTTCTTAGTATACCGTGTCGTTCGATACCGCAAGAAAGTGGTATTGGAAAACCTGAATAGGGCCTTCCCAGAAAAACCTGAACAAGAGATCAAGCAAATATCCAAAGACTATTACCTCAACTTTACGGATACTGTTGTCGAAATCATTAAGAGTATTAGTATTTCCAAAGAGGAACTAGAGAAAAGGGTCTATGTTAGTAACCCTGAAGAGGTCGTAAATACCCTAAATAGTGGTCAAAGTATTATTCTGTTAGCCTCTCATCAATGTAATTGGGAATGGCAATCTCTCGGTCCTTCTGCTACCTATGGTATCCGTATTGATCCGGTTTATAAGCAGTTATCCTCTCCGTTCTTTGACCAACTCATGACTTATATCCGTGAGCGTTTCGGCGGAAAGGTTATTGAAAAAGATGTAGCTGCCAAGGAAATTGAAAACAGGGTGGGAAAAGGCATCGGTATTGGCCTTGTCGGTGACCAAAGCCCTCAACATGCCAAGCAAGCCCAATGGGTTGACTTCTTAGGGCTAGATACTCCCTTTTACTTTGGGCCTACTTATTTGGCTAAGAAATATAACTTTCCAGCCTACTATGCCTATATGCATCGTCTAAAAAGAGGATACTATCAAATTGATGTGATCCCTGTAGGTAAGCCCCCTTATAAGAAAGAGGATGATATTGTGAGTCAATTTGCCAAGGAGATTGAGAAAACCATTCGTGAGCATCCTGCCGATTGGTTGTGGTCTCATAGAAGATGGAAGCTGAAGAGAAAATAAAATATAAAAGGGACTAAAAAGTCGTCTGTAGGTCGTAGCGTGGACGCTACGACCAGTTTCTTCCTTTTTACTTTGTAACTGAATTATGAAGTCTTCTAACCTTTTTGAGCTGCTCGAAGAGAAAGTAGCGCAATACAACCGTCCTTCCTTTATTGAAGATGACCCCATTAGTATCCCTCATTTATTTGAACAGAAACAGGATATTGAGATCATGGGACTTTGGGCTTCTTTGCTGGCTTGGGGACAACGAAAGACCATCATCAATAAATGTCACGATCTACTTGAACGTATGGATCACGCTCCTTATGACTTTATTATGAATCATCAAGAAGATGATCTTAAAAAGCTATTGGGATTTAAACACCGTACATTCAATGATACCGATACGCTTTATTTTATTGAATTTTTCAAGTTCCACTATCAGCAACACGATAGCTTGGAGAGTGCATTTAGTCAATTTATAACTAAGGAGGATGATACTGTAGAGAAAGCCCTGATTGGTTTCAGGACCTATTTTTTTAGTATTCCGGATGCGCCAGAGCGTACGCAAAAGCACATTGCAACCCCTGCCCGTAAATCAGCTTGCAAAAGACTTAATATGTTTTTGCGATGGATGGTGAGAAAAGACGCTCAAGGTGTCGATTTTGGGATATGGGATAGTATCCAACCTTCACAACTTGTTTGTCCTTTGGATGTTCACGTGGATCGGGTAGCGAAAAAACTAGGACTATTGCACCGAACACAAAGTGACTGGAAGGCTGCCTTAGAGCTTACGAATAACCTCAAAAAGTTCTCTACGGAAGACCCTGTGAAATATGACTTTGCCTTATTTGGAATGGGCATAGAAGGTGAAATATAGTGCGTTATTTCCTTCAATATTAAGAATCCTTAAGACCGATCCCATATTATTGTCTTTTGGTCCCCCACCTTTGAAGTGTTGACACATTTATTCATCTAAACCATTCATTTCTATGAAAGAATCAACACTATTACAGCCCTTAAAAGAAGAGCAACTACAAAACATCAAAGGAGGACTAGATCTCGGACCTTCCTTCAGTCAGATTTTTCGCAGCTTTTATCGTGGCATCATGTACGGATTATTCAATGAAACTGAATCTGTACTTTACAAATAAACCAGATCGATTTAACTAACCCAAAGACACAACGTTATGCAAGAACTTAAAACAACTGAATACACCAATATTCAAGGTGGAGGAATGATCGTACGTCCCATGAGTAAAGATGATAGAATCCTACACAAATTTTATTTATATGGACGGACCATAGGGGAGGGAATTAGGTATTTCATCAATTTATTCTAAAAAAAAGTCACCTTGATTCTTTGTGATTCAAGGTGACTTTTTTATTTCATTACTTTTTATGGTCATATGTTTTCTTACCGGTCTTGGTCCACTCTTTACGAACATAAGGCTCAAAACCTTCATCAAAAGGATCTTTGCGATGCTGTATCTCCTTTCGCCTCATTATGCGATCCTTTCGGTCATAGTATTCCATCCAGATCCCTACTTTTTCATCTTCTTTATATAGGCCCACAATCTCCAAAGCACCACTAGGATAGTATTTCAAGTAATAGCCATCCTTTAGCCCATGTTGATAAGGAATAACCTCTTTTACTCTTTTCTGGTCGGCATCGTAATATGAGACCTCTGCATCTTTGGGGAAGCCCATATAATAGTATTTCTTGTCCTGTACCATCATAGCATCCAAGACATTATTTTTTTGATAGGCTGTCCAACGCCCCGTACGGACTCCTTTATAAAACTGTCCGGTCACTACGGTATCTCCTTCTACAATTTTATAATATGGACCATGCAATGGCATTCCGTGTTTCTTGAAAACTGTTTGTTTTTGTACGACAGCGCGAGCATCGGAATTATAATAATACTTTTGATAAGGGTAAGCATTGGGACTATCCCAGCTCTTAAGTACATAAAATAGCTCAAAAGTTGTCTTACCATTGCGGGTTGTTTTGGTAAACTTGCGTTTCGTTTTTACTCCCCAAAAGACATTGCGTTTCTTTTTTTTCTTTCTTTTCCTATTCTCCTCCTCCAATTTGGCGCCCGGGTTCAGTTCAATGGTTGGTACCCCTTCCTCCATAGAGGATAAATCTACCGCCACAGAATCCTGAGGTGAAGTTTTCTTCCCTTTATCCTGGGCCCACCCTTGTAAGGTAAAGAATAAGAAAGTCACGAATAAGATTTTTCTGATCATAGGTAAAAATGAATTTTAGTATAAGTACCAATCCCTAAAAAAGACAATAATCTGTCAACGGAAGCTTAGAGCTTGTTTGGACTACCCCTTCAGAAAGGAACTTCCAAATAAGCTCTAAACAATAAAATTTATATAAAAATTCAAAGGTGCTTCGTTAAAGAATTCTCCCTTTACTTAGAAACCACCATCGTCATCATCCATTGGTTGTACTTGATCATCCATAGGGCTTCCTGTTCCTCCTCCGTCAAAATTGTCATTGCCAAAATCGTCTCCAAACCCTGGCTCTTTATCCAAGTATACAATATTAAAGTTCGATCGGAACTTAATCACATCATCCTGCTCTAGCAAGTTGACTACTTTGGACTTAGCAAAACCGTTCATAAACTCTTCATTGGAAGACCAAACTGATAACTTCCCTCTTTCTACTGAAATGAAGTACTGTACTCTTTCTTTCTCAAAGTACAGGCGGAACGTATAGTCATCTCCTCTTTGCCCAGCCTTTGGAATCTCTATCAACCCATCTACTTCTTGATTAATCATCACGCCAAAAGCACTTACTAAACCAATCGTCCCTTCATTATAGAATGCTCCTTCCTCTGACCACTTGATATGTGCGTTAGATATAAGAATACCGTTCTCTGATAAACGGGCAATATCATACAGAAGCTCTCCTGTCTCCATCGTTTCTCCAAAATTGCCAAATAACTCCGTATCTCCATTGTCAATCAACGGACGAAGTAATGCTAACACCTCTTGACGATGATGTGATAAAATCACTGCTCCCTGAGGCTCATAACTATCTCCTCGATCATCGTCAATTCCTATATCTTCCTTGATAGCACTTTTTCCTTTTTTTAATGCTTCTGCTCGGAGATATATAGCTGCATGGCTTTCAAAAATAGGAGCATCTAAGCTTTCTTCTCCCAAAGGAGGTACATTCATATGTCCTTTCCCATAAAAATCTACTTGATATTCCTTGATATTGACATTTTTGATCAATTCCATTTTCCCTTCAAAACGAATTTCATTCGCCATATGGTCATAGGTGATATGGTTCCAATAATAAGGATTAGTCAACATATCTCCATCACCTTTGACCTGATACAATCCATCCTTAAAAGATAGCTTTCCTACTCCTTTTACAATGGCTCTCCCTTTATCCAGCTTTTCATCATAGTGCAAGAACGTTCCTTGAGGCATAGCAAGAGTATTCAGGTAAATACCCACTTTAGGATTATAGTTCTGTCCAAACATCTCAAGGTTTTCATCCACAATGATTACCGGAAGAGAATCATTTTCTGGGTCCGAAAGATCCTTCTTATACGTATACCAATTGAGCCCTTCTTCATCTACTTCCAGTCGAAACTTTCCATCAAAGCCCATATAACGCATATCGTGCTTCAACATATACTTACCAGAAAATCGAAAACCTGGTTTAAAGAGAAAAGCATCCTCTTCCAGTACTTCTCCTTTTGCTGTAATAATGGTGGTTTCTACTTCTCCATCTTCTACATACTCCTGTCCTATTTCATCAATGCTTAAGGTAATGGTATCATTCTCTTCATTATGATATAGATAGTATCCTGACCCTTTATAGTTTCTACTGTCTACTACTTGGATATTAGCATTGGTCAAGCGATGATATTGATTATCCTTATCAAATACTACTTCTGCATTCTCCAGGTTCTCAATTTCACCTCCTTTTCCAACCATCACCACACTATCCTCTTCACTCGGATAGATATAACTATTAGCCACCGTAATATTCTCTACCCCTCCAATTGACAAAGAATAATCCTGAAGATCATAAATGGCATGCTTTCCAGGGATAATCAATGGGGAATTTCCATTCTTAGTAGAAGCAAAGTTTTTCCGGTCCCCCTGGCTATTCATATATACTTTTTTCTCCAGGATCTTCCAGCGGGCTTCCTCAATTTCCGTTTTAAATTCATTATTAGGAAATGTAAACTGAGAGTCTTGTCCTTCCTTTTTAATCACCACCTCATTTCTTTCCAAATCTCCCAGTACATGCATATGTACCCCTCTTAGTCCATCTTTATCAGCCACCGTTTCTCCCTTAATTGTAAAGGTAGAATTATCACTTTCGTACGTTCGTTTTCTAAACTTAAAGTTATGTGACTCTGTTTTGGACTCTTGTGTCTCAATCTTTCCATCTCCAGCAACCTTACTCGGCATTAGGGCGAGTGTTCCTGTAAATGCTATATTCTCACCACCCTGAAGCATGTCTGCATACATTCTAAATGGAGGCTCTGTATCGTCAATTGTTCTTTTCATGGTATTAAATACCATACTATCCTGATAAACATGCCATGTCATACTATAGGCATCCATATCTACCCTTGGGTGAATTTCTGACTCAATACGGGCGGAGTTACCTACAGTTGTTACGGAGTCGGTATAAAACTGGAAATCATCCGAACGGAAATTACTTCCCAAGTAATTCAACTCTCCATTTCCTCTCAGTCCTTTAGAGTCCAGTATCAATGTTCCTATATACCCCGCATTATCTTTTTCATACAAGGGATATTCTTGCTGCTTTCGCTTAAACCCGAAAGCCTTATCTCTCATATTTAATCGAATTGTATCTTCAAAGGGGATAAAAATATTTCCAGAGTAAAACTCTCCAGAGAAGGTCATATCCATTTCCTCATTAATGTTATCTACATTAATGTTCGGAATTTTCATATATACCCTCTTAGACTCAGGAAGTGCTTCTATCATCTCCGGCTTCAACTCAGAGTTCACTTGCTCATCAAAGTCCATACGTCCCCCTTCTGGCGCTCTAAAACTCGCCTTACTCTGACGCATACCACTCTTGTTATTGCCATTCATACGAAGAACTCCACCGGTATTTACGATAGAGTTAGGCGCTTCTTCTTGTTGTCCTGGAAGCCAAAAGGAAACAGATTGTATATCAGTAAGGTTTACCTGAAAAGAGTCATAATCAAAGTCAAACTGGTTTCCTCTAAAGATCAAGTTTCCTGCCCTTACCTCTCCTCCAAACATCATATTTCTATTCTCCTTCAACAGGACTTCTTTATTTCTTGGTGTTACCTGAATGCGTAGAGTGTCACTCATTGAGAATCGTTCCACTCCTCTTACTTTCAAGGTACTATCCTTTAAGTACAACGTTAGGTTGGGCGCACCCTCTATTGTAGATTCCAGGTTAAGGTTATCATAATCAAATAATTTCTTAGTCGTTTTCGCCACCTGTGTAGAGTCAGCGTCTTTTGATGCTACCGGAATAGTTTTGCGCTTTAGGCGGTGCATACGCTTATAAAAAAGATAAGCATGATGAACAAATACACCTTTAGGTAAAAGTGTAACCTCTCCGGCCGTTTGATCATAATCCATATAGCCTTCGGCAACACACAACCCGATAGATCTTTCCAATAAATTCAAAGGAATATCAGCACGTTCACTCAACTCTTCAATATCCACCAAAGGATCATTCTGCTTACGGGCCATCCAATACACTAAAGCCAAAGGGTGGAAATCGTAGTAACTTCCCAAATCCTTATACTTTGCCAGGTCAAAATAATGTTCTGAGTTCACATAGGAAGGGACTCTTTCAGAGGCTTTCCATGTCTCCAGATTCATCTCTCCCTTTTGCAGGTTCCAGTGCAATGCATTGGAATATACTCCTACCTTATGGAAGGAAAATATGTATGGACTATACTCATAAATTCCATCTGCTTTCAGATAAAATAATGTTTTATTCAGGTAATTATATTCCAATTGTCCTTTGGGATGTACAATAGAATCCTTCTCCAGGTAATTAATATTTAGATTAGCTTCTTCAGACTCCCATCCATAACTCCCTTTTTTAAATATTTTTGCCCTGGAAGTAATCATCAATGTATCCTCTTTGAAAACTTTTAGCTGGGACAATTGATCTCCGAGAGCCTCTGTACTAAACTTTCTTCCTTCCAAGGTAATTCCTCCTGTCAGTTCATAGTCTCGCTCTTTGATCACTACATTATGATAATAGGATTGGAAGTAAGGATATTTTGCCTTCTCAGGGGTCTGATTAATTCGAGTCAGGCTATATTGAAAGTTACCTTCCAATAACGTATCTCCATAATTGTAATAAAAAAGATTAGAGGAATGGGCCTCAATTTTTCGGGTACCCAACTCAAAGGAAAAATCTTTTAATACCGCATATACTGAATCCCTAGGATACCCCACATTTTCCCAATACACTTTTGCCTCTTGTATCAGTATAGAATCACTCAGATAAAAAACCTCTGCCGTTATTTCCTCCAATGCCAGAGAATCCTCATTGGCTTGAAATGTCAGTGTAGCTTCATCTAGCTTTAAATAAGGTCCTACCCTCATGGGCTTTTTATTCTCTGGGATCGCAACAAACTCTTCTTTCTCCTGCTCCTCTTCCCATGCTGTATCTTCACTTTGCTCATCACTACTCTCAAAGTAAACCTGATCACTACTCCAGGTTACTTCTCCCATATTATCCTCTTCTTCTACCTCCTGCTCTACAACCTCGGTCGCCGTACTATCTTCTTCCCATTGGAACCATTCCCCCATATCCTGGGACAATGTTTCCCCTTCTGCCGGAATATATCCAAAGTCAATATTTCCCTTCAACAGGGATGTACTAGAATAAGTAGACCGTTGCAATACCCCTTCCGTCATCAAACGCAGGGAGTTATGCAAGAAATGCTTACCTACCTTAGAAGGGTAGAAACCATAAGTAGAGCGCACAATAACCATCAGGCGCTCCAATTGTTCCTCATTCAATAAGCCGACTTTTCCTACACGAATACACTCATAGAATAGCTTTAACTCTTCTGCTGGTTGGGGAGATTTTTTATAAATCGCCTGTGCTGCCTCAAAAAACCTAAGCTGCTCCTTTTCTGACAGCAGTGTCGACAAGGAGTCCAGCACAGAGCCTTCTGTTACCTCTTCTTCACTTCCTGCTTGTTGTATATCGATCAGGCTACTTACATCCATCCAAAGACTATCTGGCTGTGTAAATAACACTGGACGGCTACTCTGTTGTGCCCAAACACTACCTACCAAGAATTGAAGTAAAATGAAGCAAAGAAGTATTATTCTCATATTCGTGTAAGAAAAATATCGTACGACTTAATTTTTTTATTGTTTCTCAAAAACAGCACTCACCCAATTGTTCAGAGTCTTGTGAGCGCTATACTGCAAGCCTTCTTTTTCTGCGGCAGCTTGAATCACCGGTAAGTCCTCCGTATAAAAACCACTTAGAAGGAGCTTACCTTCTGAACGAAGCATTCCCGCATATATTGGCATTTCAGAAAGCAAGACGTTTCGATTAATGTTAGCCAGCACTACATCATAAATATCTTTTTTCGGCATCTGTTCCACAGTACCCACTGTTACGTTAACATCTACCTCATTCAAAGAAGCGTTTTCCAAGGCATTCTCTACAGACCAATCCTCGATATCACAAGCGTCGACAGATGTCGCTCCCAACTTCATGGCCATAATCGCCAAAATACCTGTTCCACACCCTAAATCAGCGACAGTTTGATCCTTATGGTTGACAGTAAGCTGGTTTCGTAGCATTAGGGTCGTCGTTGGGTGATGCCCCGTTCCAAAAGACATTTTAGGAGTAATCACAATTTCATAGTCATACTCCTTCTCTGGTTGATGAAAAGAGGCACGTATCAATATATTGTCCGCTACCTCTACTGGTTCATAATTACTCTCCCAAAGTTTATTCCAGTTTTGCTTTTCCTCTTCCCTTACCTCATAGGTTACCTGCTCCTTAAAAGGTGCGATCACCTCTTCAAAGGCTTCCTGATCGTAGTTTTCTTTCTCAATAGAGGTATCGAATCCTTCCTCATTATCCAAGAACACTTCATAACCAATCCCTCCTAGAAGAGCCTGTACGATCTCTGATAGCTCTTCTGTACACTGAAAACTAATGGTGATAAATCCCATATCAATTACTGCTTAAATAAACGGATAAATAATTTTCTCAAAGATAGAGAAAAGGGAGGAAGTAAAAGGTATAAAGTAATAGGTATAAGGGAAAAGGGAAGTGCTGCAGGTACACTTCTGATGACTATGATCGTAAGGGGGAGTTTGTGGACATAGAAAAGATGACTTTTATTATCTTACTAAACTTTTTCCCGTTTACTTCCCTATATTTAGTCGATAAATATAATTTTAACGATTTAAACCGTTCACACTAACAATGAGAAAGAAAGTCGTAGCCGGTAACTGGAAAATGAATACCCTGAAAGACGATGCATTGAAATTGGCTTCAGAAGTGGTAAACATGGCAAAAGATGAAACTCCTGCAGACGTCACTGTAATTATGGGAGTACCATTTGTACATATTGGAAGTGTAAAAGCCTTAGTAGGTGGAGCATCTAATGTATTTGTTGCAGCACAAAACTGTCATACAGAAGAAAGCGGTGCTTATACAGGAGAAACTTCTGCGGCTATGCTTAAATCTTACGGTGTAGACTATGTAATCCTTGGACATAGCGAGCGTAGAGAATACTTCAAAGAGACTAACGCAGAGCTAGCGAAAAAAGTAGACATCGTATTGAAGCATGAGATGTTGCCTATTTTCTGTGTAGGAGAGGTATTGGAAGAGAGAGAAGCAGGAAAGCAAAAAGAAGTAGTAGGACAGCAATTGGAGGAGTCTTTATTCCACCTTTCAGAAGAGGAAATCAAGAAAGTAGTGATTGCATACGAGCCAGTATGGGCTATTGGTACAGGTAAAACTGCTTCTTCAGCACAAGCGCAAGAAATGCATGCGGATATTCGTGCCATGTTGGTATCTAAATATGGTTCAGATGTAGCTAACGAGATTTCTATCCTTTATGGCGGTAGCTGTAAGCCATCTAATGCGAACGAGATTTTCGGTGGCGCAGATGTTGACGGTGGATTGATCGGAGGAGCTTCTCTAGCTTCTAGAGACTTTATCGATATCACGAAGTCATACTAATTGAGAGAAATACTTTACTAGGGATATAAAAAGGTCTGCAACGATACTGTTGC
Source organism: Algivirga pacifica (assembly GCF_039543525.1). NCBI lineage: Bacteria > Pseudomonadati > Bacteroidota > Cytophagia > Cytophagales > Flammeovirgaceae > Algivirga > Algivirga pacifica. Next base: position 182,615 of record NZ_BAABJX010000052.1, on the reverse strand, counting down.
AGGCCTTTTTTTTGGTACGTCCTCACGTACACAGGTGTTACAGACCCTTATAATGCCGCGCCAGTAGCGCGGCACTACTAGCTGATTCTACTCCAGTTGGTTTCTTTCTTGGCAAAACGGGCTTGCTGCCTACGAATCACTGCATGCTCCTCTTTCTCCAAATCGGGATCTTCTTCCAGGATCTGCTCCGCCAATGCTCTGGCTTCTTGCAACACCTGCGCATCCCTCCCCAAATCTGCAAACTTAAGATTCAGAATACCACTTTGCTGTGTACCTTCAATATCTCCAGGACCTCTTAGTTTCAAATCGGCATCAGCAATCTCAAATCCATTGTTGGTACGGCACATGGTTTCAATACGAAACTTTCCATCCTTACTAAGCTTTTTGCCAGTCATCAGAATACAATAGGATTGTTCTGCTCCTCTTCCCACTCTACCTCTCAACTGATGCAACTGGGCCAGTCCAAATTTCTCAGAGTTCTCAATTACCATTACGGAAGCATTGGGCACATTTACCCCCACTTCGATCACGGTAGTGGCCACCATAATCTTGGTTTCTCCTTTTACGAAACGCTGCATCTCATAATCCTTATCCTCAGGCTTCATACGACCATGTACAATACTGATAGGCACTCCCGGAAAAGCCCGACAGATACTCTCATATCCATCCATCAGGTTATTATAGTCCAACTTCTCAGACTCCTCAATCAAGGGATAGACAATATATGCCTGTCTTCCTTTCGCAATTTCTTCCTTGATGAACCCAAATACCCTCAAACGATTTGCATCTGTACGGTGAGAAGTAACAATAGGCTTACGTCCTGCCGGTAATTCATCAATCACAGAAACATCCAGGTCTCCATAAACCGTCATCGCCAATGTTCTTGGAATAGGGGTTGCAGTCATTACCAGAATATGTGGTGCCGCCACACTAGTCTTTTTCCATAAGGCTGCCCTTTGTGCTACTCCAAAACGATGTTGCTCATCGATCACGCATAATCCAAGGTTCTTGAAATCCACCTTCGCCTCAATCAAGGCATGGGTTCCTACGATAATTTTCAAGGAACCATCCCGAAGGGTCTCGTCTATTTCTCTTCTCTTCTTCGCTTTGGTGGAACCTGTCAAAAGGTCAATGGTCACCCCTATTTTTTCTGCATGTTCTTTTAGTCCCTCATAATGCTGTTGTGCTAAAATTTCCGTAGGAGCCATAATGCAAGACTGCGCCTCATTATCCAATGCGATCAACATACAAATAAAAGCGACAATGGTTTTTCCACTCCCTACATCCCCTTGTAACAAACGATTCATCTGATAACCTGAAGTCATATCCTTAAATACTTCCCGGATCACCCTTTTTTGGGCGTTGGTCAGATCAAATGGCAGATGCTCCTTATAAAAAAGATTTAAAGTGGGAATATTCTTAAATACTTGTCCCCGAAACTTCTCTGTCTTTTTACCCATCCGAGAAGCGATCAGTTTCATTTGCATGAAAAATAACTCCTCAAACTTCAAACGGGCATTGGCATCGGCTAATAGGGTAGGGTCTTTAGGAAAGTGAGCATAAGCTACCGCCAGTTTCTTAGACAAGAAATGAAATCGCTTCAAGATATACTCCGGTAAGGTCTCCTGAATCTGATCATAGGTATTTTCCAATAAGGCACGTGTAAGCTTACTTACTCCTTTACTGTCCAATCCTTTGGTCTTCATCTTATCCGATGTATGATACACAGGCATCAAACCTCCTTCCACCTTGGTTTCTGCCGTGATCACTTCCATCTCCGGATGGGTAATACTCCATTTATGTCCAAAGCGCTGTGGCTTTCCAAAGACCACATAGCTTACCCCATCCTTGATTTGCTTATCCAACCAATTGATACCTTTAAACCAAACCAGCTCCAACATTCCGGTTTCGTCTTTTAAGTAAGCGACCAAACGCTTACTCCTTCCACTGCCTACCACCTCTTTTCTTAGTAACTTTCCTTTCACTTGTACATAAAGCATCTCTTCATGCAAGTCTCCCACCCGATAAAACTGTGTGCGGTCTTCATGTCGAAAAGGAAAATGGGCAATCAATTCTCCAAACGTAAAAATACCCAATTCTTTGTTTAGCAACTCTGCCTTTTTAGGGCCTACGCCTTTGAGAAATTCAATCTTGGTGGAAAATATATTATTGATATTTGTCATTGGTTTTCAAATCATAAGTAATCTTGAGGCACAAATATAAGATTACCTCAAGACGCTTTAAATATGTTTAGAAGCACTCTTGGAGAATATTTCTAAATATTAAAAATAATAGTTAAATTTGAAGATTTACATGAATTCATGGAGTGTATTATTTATTGTCTCAGCTGAGTTATGAAAGTTTCGACCCGCAAACCCTTTCAAATCGTTTATTCCCTTTACGAGCATCAGTATCTAGGATACCTGTTCGAATCTTTTGTTGTGCAATTGGACGGCAAAAATAAATTGACCTTACAACATCAAAATATTTCGATACAAAATGCTCGTGAGTTTGAGAATGCGCTAGATGAGCGAGACTACAAGCTTATACGCTTGATGGATGAAATACAGCAGGGAGCAATCATGAAGAAATTTGCGGTTAAGAAAATGTCCGTCAATAAATTCTTCCATGAAATCTATGAAAAAGGAGAAGGCAATAAACTATTACAAGAAAGCATACAAGCCTACCTGGAAGAGCGACGAGCAAAGATTCTTGACCTTTTACCTGGCAAATTAGTTTTTGAAATGGGCAATGATGGAGAGCCCACTGCCAAAACACTTCGTCTACAACCTACAGCTGCGGAGGTCCGATTTGTTTTTCATCGTAATGAAGAAAACACTCATTATTTCCCCCATATCTTTTTTGAAGGAGAACGCATTGAAAAACTACACCACCATGATGCCTACTTGCTGTGCAATACTCCTGCCTGGGTTGTCTTGGATGATAAAATCATACACTTCAAAGGAGGAATAGAAGGCAATAAGATCAAGCCTTTCCTCAAAAAGAAGTTTATCGCTATTCCTAAAAAAATGGAAGAGAGCTACTTCCAGAAGTTCGTTATTCCTTTGGCCGAAACGACTGACGTGAAGATGCGCGGCTACGGTATGGTCATGGAAGCCAAAAGAACAGAAAAAATCACCCCCCTATTGTCCTTTCATACTATAGAACAAGTCAACAATATGGGAGAGGACAACTCTGAGGTAATCTTTGAGCTTCACTTTCTCTATGATGACACCATGGTTTCCAATGGTAATGGAGAAAAAGAATGGTATGTCTCTTTAGAAAAAAATGGAGACGAATACCTGTTCTCAAAAACCAAGAGACATCAAGCGCTGGAGAAAAAAGTATTATCCTTACTGGAAGATCAAGGGCTTGATTTAAACCATACCCCTACCATGTGCATGAGCAAAGCCAATGCCTTCAATTGGCTATCGGAACATAAAGACTTTTTGGATCAGGAAAACATTCTGGTCAAGCAAGAAAGCGATGAGGAGAAGCGCTACTTTGTAGGGAAATCCTCCATCAATATAGAGATCAGTGAGAATAAAGACTGGTTTGATATTAAGGCAAAAGTACTATTTGGTGCATTCGAGATTCCATTTATGGATATCCGTAAGCTAATTATACAGGGAAAACACGAGTTTCTACTTCCAAGTGGAGAAGTAGCCGTTATTCCAACGGTTTGGTTCTCAAAATATGCAGACCTCTTTCATTTTATGGAAGGAGGAACAGAGCAGCACCTTAAAAAGCATCACTTGTCTGTAGTCCATGAACTCAAAGAAAGTGATCTGGCAAAGGTCTCTTTTGACCGTAAATTAGAGCAACTGAGAGACTTCGAAACCATTGAAGACTTTGAAGAGCCTACAGGGTTTCAGGGTACCTTGCGCCCTTACCAAAAAGCAGGATATAACTGGATGAACTTCCTGAAAGAATATAACTTTGGGGGTTGTTTGGCCGATGATATGGGCTTAGGAAAAACGGTACAGACCCTAGCACTACTACAGCAGGAGCAAGAGTTGGATACTCCTCAAACCTCTTTGCTAGTCATGCCTACCTCCTTGTTGTATAACTGGGAAATGGAGGCCAAGAAGTTTACACCTTCCTTAAAGGTCCTTAATTACACGGGAACTAATCGAAATAAAAACCCGGAACTATTCAGTCAATATGATCTGGTAATTACTTCCTATGGTATCGTTCGATTGGATGTTGATATTTTGAAAGAGTACTTCTTCAACTATATCGTTCTGGATGAATCACAAACGATCAAGAATCCTAACTCCAATATTGCCAAGGCAGTCAAGCAACTAAAATCAAGGAGACGATTAATCCTAACCGGTACTCCTATTGAAAATACGACCATGGATCTATGGTCACAAATGAGTTTTGTAAACCCTGGATTGCTGGGCAACCAAACGTTCTTCAAAAAGGAGTTTTTACAGCCTATTGAACGAAAAAAAGATGAAGAGAAGTATAAAAAGCTTCATAGTATCATTAAGCCTTTTATTCTTAGACGACATAAGTCACAAGTAGCCACAGAGCTCCCCGGTAAAGTGGAGAAGGTACAATACTGTACCATGACAGAGCAGCAAAGTAAACTTTATGAGGAAACCAAGTCTTCTTATCGTAACGAAATTCTGGATCAAATTGAAGAGCAAGGGGTCAGTGGTACCCAAATGATGCTTCTCAAGGGACTTACTGAACTAAGACAGTTAGCGAACCATCCAAAGATGATGAACGAGAAGTACGAGGGAGATTCCGGTAAGATGGAAGCCGTACGAAGAACGCTGGAAAACACCTTACAAGGAGATCATAAAGTGCTTATTTTCAGTCAATTCGTTAAGCACCTACAGATTATCAAACGTTACTTGGATGAGGAAGGTATTCAATACTCGTACCTGGATGGAGGAACTAAAGACCGACAAGCAGAAGTCAATGCCTTTCAGGAAGACCCTCAACGTCAGGTATTCTTAATCAGCCTAAAAGCCGGTGGTCTAGGCCTGAACCTTACAGCCGCTGACTATGTCTTTATCCTTGACCCATGGTGGAACCCTGCCATTGAGGCACAAGCGGTGGATCGTGCCCACCGTATCGGACAAGAAAACAAGGTCTTTATCTATAAGTTTATTGCGAAAGATACTGTAGAGGAAAAAATTCTTGCCTTGCAGCAAAGTAAAAGAGAGCTGGCAGACTCCCTGATTTCTACGGAGGAAAGCTTTATGAAGCGTTTGAATAAGGAAGATATTGAAGCACTACTGAGCTAGTCTGTTCATTATGTTTAATTGAGCTTCGCTCAATTAAACATAATGAACAAAAAAGCTATTCCAACTTAGAGAGATAGTAAAGCCTTCCTAGCCTCTACTACTTTTTGTAAACCCTCTTCCAATGGCAATAAGTCTCTGTGCAAAATCTCCCTCATCTTATCAATATCTGGCTGTCTGCGTTTCATATCCCCTTCTTTCAATGGAGGAAGGTGTACAATCTCTGAGGAACTATTCGTTACTTCCTTGATTTTAGTAGCTAGTTCAAGAATCGTTGTAGACACATCGTTTCCTACATTAATTACCTCATCCATTCCCAGGTTTTCTTCTAACAGACGAATCGTCATATCAATATTATCATCTATATAACAGAACGTACGGGTTTGATCACCCTCTCCATACACTGTTAGTGGTTCTCCTCTCAACGCTGCATCAATAAACTTTGACATCACAAAGTCCGTACTTTGCTTTGGCCCATAGGTATTAAAGAAACGGAAAATGGTGTAGTCCAGATCATACTCTTGCTTGTACGATCGGCAATAGGCTTCTCCTACGTTTTTGACTACAGCATAAGGTAAGCGTGAGTTGAGTGGTGTCGTGTGTTCATGCTGTGGCAAATGAACCGGCTCTCCATACACCTCAGAAGAAGAAGAATAGAATACCCTTTTCACTCCCGTATTCTTAGAAAGTGACAGTACATTCTCTATTCCCACTATATCATTCAACACCATTACCGGATTCTCCAAGGTACGCTTTACCCCTACCACTGCTGCATAGTGAAACACGTAGTCAAACCCATAAGAGGTCATGATAGCTGCTACATCCTGATGATTATTAACATCTCCCTTGATAAACTTACAATTGGGGTGCTGAGGGACGTTCCTCAAATCTCCAGTCAGTAGATTATCCATCAACACAACATAGTTCTCTGGGTTTTCCAATAATCTGGATGCTAACGAGCTTGGTATAAAACCGGCGCCTCCGGTGATTAGTATCTTTCTCATTTTATCTTATTAATTGCTGCTTCTGCTATAACGTACCATGGCCACTTCTAGTGTAAGATATTTCATATGGTCAAAAAACTTACAGGAAATGTGCCAAAATTGGAAAGGTACAATATGGTAATATTTAATAAATTTGTAGATCGGAATCGGATAAAACAAGTGTTGATTCACTAATCATCCATTCTTATACCACATATATCCACCAAACAATAAAAGAAGACAAGTATGTTTGACGAAAAAACAATCGCAGAACAGTTCAAAAATCAGATCATGACCGCTACGGACGAAAATCAAATCGCCATGCTGATTCAACAGGCCTTTACTTTTCTGAAGATGAATGAGGCGATTACTACCGAGATGATAGGAGATATTGTTCAAAAAGTTTCTGCTGCACTGAATGATATTGATGTGGCAGGCAATGAGCAGGCAGAGAGGAATCTGGCAAAAGCGAAGGAGACGATTGAATCGCTAATAAACAGCTAAATTGATGCACTTAATTTTCAATGATTAATTTTCAATTTTCAATGATTAATTTTCAGTTAATGGTAATTGAATCATTGAAAATTGAAAATTAATAAGCACTATTTATTCGCAATCGTAATAAAAAATACGATTTGAGGTTACTTCAACCTGCACCCCTTCTTCCTCTTCTGTATAAGTTGTCGTTTGCAACGTTGGTAGTCGATCCTCATTATACTCATAAGCATACTCTGTCACACTACTAAACTCCTGATCATCTACAGAAATATACTCATCATAGGTCAATGTATTATGCGCACTGATCGTCTCCTCCATCACCAATAAAGAGATCACTGGAGAAGGATAAGTCTTTACGAAAGGATTAATCATGTCATCATAGGTATAGCGATCAGACCAGTAGTACCCTTCACCCGTACTTGATAACTCTATCAAGTTGCCAATCTCATCATAAGTCAAATCATACGTACCTGCAGAAACAAAACGATCCGCCTCTCCGAAGAAAGTTGCTATCGTTGAGATATCTCCATTCTCATTATAATCAAAAACATATTTTCCTATTTCAACATATTCCTCTGCAATACGTCCATTGGATACATTCAACTTTGCACGCTTCTCTCTCTGCATATTCATCACACGACGGATAGAGTTCGCTTTGATCACCTTAAGGTTACTGCTTGGAACATTCTCTGTATAAGTCTCAACAGCCTCTACAATACGATCGCCTTCATAGACAAATACAATAGACCAAAAAGCAACACCTGGCGTTCCACTATTTGCCTCCACTATTCGATCGCCTTCGTATTCAAAGTTGATCACGGCAGAGCTTCCTTCCCCATCGTAGATTCTAACTTTGGTCAGTTGCTCCATATCGTTGTATGTATATAACTCAGGAATATTTACTGTACCTTCCTCAAATACAGTCGGATTACTGATGTCATATGCATAGAAATAAATTTCATTATCTACGTCCGTCAACAAACAATTGACAGCTGCTGCTTCGTCCCAAGGGGTCATCTCCTCACAAGAGGTCATCCATAGCAAAGAAATACTCGTAAAGAGGTAAAGTAATTTTCTCATTTTTTAATGTTTTTGTTCAATGAATTCAGGTTGTTTTCAATCAAATATAAAAATTACCCTATAGAACAAAGACAAGTGAAATGAGAAAGTGAACAAAAAATAAAAAAGTAAGCCCTTTCAACGGTTGCTGAAAGGGCTTACTTTTTTTGTTGAATCGTTGAATTGAGCTTCGCTCGTTGAATTTCATCTTCGATGAGTTGATTCGAGTTGATATGTTGTATAAGTATCAGTATACACCTCAATCAACAATTCAACTCGAATCAACGAGCGAAGCTCAATTCAACTCATCGAAGATGAAATTCAACGATTCAACAACAACGTTTATTCTCCACCGGCTTGCATTCTTTCTGCATTCTCAGCAATTCGAAGTTGCTCAATGAAGTCACCAATATTTCCGTCCATTACGTTTGGAAGGTTGTGTACGGTATAGCCAATACGGTGATCAGTCACACGGCTTTGAGGGTAGTTATATGTTCTGATCTTATCGGAACGGTCACCACTACCTACCATTGATTTCCTGGCAGCTCCTACTTCCTCGTTGTGCTTTTCTAACTCTACTTCGTAGATACGGGCACGTAGTACACTCAAGGCTTTATCAAAGTTCTTCAACTGTGACTTTTGGTCCTGACACTGTGCTACGATACCTGTTGGCAAGTGCGTCAAACGAACGGCTGAGTACGTTGTGTTTACGGACTGTCCACCTGGACCAGAAGAACAGTAGGTTTCTTTCTTCACCTCGTTCATATTGATCTCTACGTCCACTTCTTCCATTTCAGGAAGTACCGCTACAGAAGCCGCAGAAGTATGTACCCTTCCTTGTGTTTCAGTTGCAGGAACACGCTGTACACGGTGTACGCCTGACTCATACTTCATTTTTCCGTATACGTCCTCACCAGAAAGTGATACCACAATTTCCTTGAAACCACCAGAAGTACCATCCGTAAAGTCCATTAAGCTCATCTGCCAGCCCATTGCTTCCGCAAAACGCTGGTACATACGGTAAAGATCTCCGGCAAATAAAGCAGCCTCATCACCACCTGCACCGGCACGGATCTCCAGGATCGCATCCTTACTGTCGTTAGGGTCTTTAGGAATCAGTAGTTGTTTCAACTCTTCTTCCAAGCCAGGTTGTTGCTCTTGCAACTCTTCCAGCTCCATTTTGGCCATTTCTCTGAACTCAGGATCTTTTTCATTGGACAACAAATCTTTTGCCCCTTGAATGCCGTCCAGCACCGCCTTATATTCCTCGTACTTCTTTACAACCTTATCCAGGTCTTTATATTCTTTATTTAGTTTGGCGTATACTTTCATATCCGCCATTGTTTCTGGCTTTACCAAGTCTTGAGAAACCTCCTCAAAACGTGCTTTTATCGCTTCTAATTTATCGATCATGTTTCTGTGTGTATTATTGCGAATTACCATCGCAGTATTAGAACCTTACAAAGGTAAGATTTTTAGGGAAAAAGGTACAATATACTGTCAAAGAGGATTATTCCATATCAGAACCCCTTCTCTGCAAGACAACAGGCTTTAGAATATGATATCCATTTACGAAAGCAATTGCTACATTAGTAATCACTACAGGCCAATATCCTCCCAATACGCCATAAAACGTAAAGAAACTACATCCTACAATATTAATTACCCTCAAACGCTTTACATCTTTCATCAAAAAGGATAAAAAAACAAAGGCCGAAGCCAAGTAGCCAACATACTCGATTACCTGTGGATTTGTCATAGTCTATTTGTCGTTATTAAAATAAAAGCAGTACCTATAGTCATTAAAGATAGATACTATAGCATTCGTTTTGGTTGATCGCTTATCGATTACCGCTTATTGTTTATAAAAGATATCCGTAATATACATCCAGTAAATTATATATCTTACACAACTGATTACAGACTTCACCTTAAAAACCTTTTCGACTTACCTTTAAATAAAGCCTTTTCCTCCTGTTTTGGTTCTTAGCATTTTGTTAATAACTTTTATAACTCTTTTTAGAAAAATCGCGTTATACGATTATCATTATACCAAACCAAAAATTCTATGCTTAAAACAAAGCTTCCCTCTCCTAAGCAACAACTTGAAACCTTAGCCAATTGCAACGTCCCTACTTTTTCTGAGAAGTTACAGGAACATCAACTTTCCTCACTTACCCCTAACGCCTTGGAAATCCTTCAAATCAACTTGGGGAAAATGTGTAACCAGGTGTGTAATCACTGCCATGTGGACGCCGGCCCCGACCGAAAGGAGATTATGCCTAAGGAGATTATGGAAAAATGCCTTGACCTTATTAAAGAAGGAGATATTCATACCGTAGACCTCACCGGAGGAGCACCCGAAATGCACCCTCACTTCCAATGGTTTGTTACTGAAGTGCGTGCTTTAGGAGCAGAAGTTATTGTAAGAAGTAATCTCACGATTCTGACAGTCAATAAACATTATCGTACCTATCCAAAGTTTTTTAAAGATCATCAGGTAATAGTAATCTCCTCTCTTCCATGTTATACCGCTGACAATACTGATAAGCAAAGAGGTAAAGGGGTATTTCATCGCTCTATAGAAGCCCTAAAAGCATTGAATCAACTAGGATATGGTCAAGAAGGCTCTCCTTTGCAATTACATTTGGTTTATAATCCGGGAGGTCCTTCTCTTCCCCCTTCACAAGAAGCTTTGAAAAAGGATTATAAGAAAGTTCTTAAAGAAGACTATGATATTGTTTTCAACGATCTATATACCATTACCAACTTACCAATCAACCGCTTTTTAGAAGAGCTAATCCAAAAAGGAAGGGTAGAAGAATATATGCAGAAACTGGTCGATAACTTCAATCCATCGGCTGCTTTAGGTGTCATGTGTACCAATACGTTATCCATCAGTTGGGATGGTTATCTCTACGATTGTGATTTCAATCAGATGTTGGAAATGCCTATCAACGCTTCTTTTGCCCCACATATTAACGACCTACAACTAGCTACTCTTCAGCAAAGGGCTATTAAGGTGGCCCATCATTGTTTTGGCTGCACAGCGGGAGCCGGCTCCAGCTGTCAGGGAGCTTTAGTTTGATTCCACTAAAAAAAGACGCCCCCAAAAGGAGCGTCTTTTCAGTATTTTAACCAATTCAATTATATTTAATTGACTCTTTAGATGGAGAACAATTTCTCCTCAATATCTTTAATAATTAGGCCTTTGATGTAAAGTGAAGATTAACTTTTCAATATGTATTAAGAGAAAAAATTGACACTAGATTCTCTTTTTCTAATCATAAGTTGGTTTGTATAATACCACTTACATGCCACTAAATATAACCAACTGAAAAACAGTTGCATACAATAATATTTCAATTTATCACACTTCTATCAATTGTCCGATAACGATCAATTTTGTAATAGAAGCGTTCACTTTTATCATTATACTATTTCTCAATTTTGAACTGCATGAACATTCAAGTAATTAAACAGGCGATCCTATCCAGCCCACTGGAACGTATTCCAGAAAAGATGAGAACCTTACTAGCCAACGAACTGCCCTTTGTCGACGTACACACCCATTTATTTAATTATAAAGATGTCCCTGACAAATTTTTGGGAGTACGTTTCCCAATGCACGCCAACATTTTACAGTGGACTGAAAATATTCTAGATGCCATCATTCCCTGGGACGCAGAAGATAGTCTCAGTCTATTAGCTGATTTTATTGATGAAATAAACTCTGAGCACAGCGAGGAGGTTTTCCAGCATCTATGTTCTTTTTATCGAGATGATGTAATCTTTGGGGTGTTAACCATGGATATGTCCATTGGTATAGAAGGAAACGTAATGCATGAGTGGGAAATGCAAATGGAGATCATCAAGCAATTAAGAGACAAGCACCCTACAAGGATTGTCCCCTTTGCGGCTATAGATCCTAGAAGAGAAGATGCACTGAATAAATTTCATCAAGCTTTTGCTGCCGATGGACCTTATCAGTTTGCAGGCCTAAAAATCTATCCTTCTTTGGGCTATGTTCCTAGCCACCCTCGTATGATGCAAATGCTAGAGATTTGTGAGGAAAAGCAAATTCCTGTCATTGCCCATTGTAGTGGTGCCAGTGTAAAGGCTAGCAGTAATGTGCTTACCGTAGAGTATACCGAGCTAGATCAAGATGGACAACAAGTACATAAAAGTAACGAAGTCGTATTAGAGACTCCACAAGACTATTCGGACACCTTTAACGACCCTATCCATTGGACTACCGTTTTAGAAGCTTATCCTAACCTAAAGCTTAATCTGGCACACTTTGGGGGAGCTGATCAGTGGAATGCCTATCAGGTTTCTACCATTCATGATACTTGGGTAGACACTATTTTGGGCTTTATGGAAAAGTACCCTCATGTTTATGCAGACTTTTCCTATACCATGGCTTTTCCTGAGCTAGGAGCTGCCCTACAGACTATGATGACCCAGAATAAAACCGTACGTCATCGTACACTCTTTGGATCTGACTATTATATGCTCTTGCAAGAAGGGAAATATCAGCGAATGCTGGATGATTTTGCAGGAAAGATGGGCGCTGACTATATGTACCAGATTGGCGTGCATAATACACATCGCTTTTTATTTGGTATAGAAAAAGAGGTAACCACTGAAAAAAAACATGTGCTTACTTCTAAAAAGGTATAAAGTAAAAGGTAAGAGGTAATAATTACCTCTTACCTCTTACTTTTTACCTTTATTGTTTTAGTAGACGTTTCGTCACAACTTCTTCAGAGGTCTGAATACTCAGGAAATACAAACCACTCTCCAGGTTCTCCGTATTGATACTTCCTCTCAACTTAGCATTTACTTTCTCCATTCCTCCACAGTATACTTGCTTCCCATTTATATCATAGATTGCAAATACCCCTTTGGTAGCTGTTGAAGGCAGTTCTATATTGATATAATTGCTAAACGGATTAGGGTATACTTTTACTCCCTCAGCTTTGGCTACTTCCAACTCAGCAAAACGTGCTGAAGCCCCTCCGAAATAAGACGTATAGCTATTAGCATACTCATAATTCACCGTCTTATCCCAGTTGATAGACCAGGTCATCATTCCTCTAAGATTCGGGTATCCATTAGGATTTACCATCACATAATCTCCTCCAAAAGAAATCCCTTTGGTAAGGTAATCCAATGCCTTATGTACTTCTGCTGGTGTCACATATCCTCCAGCTGGAGCCGCTGGTGGTGTAGATGGCAAGCCTAAAGCAATCTGATCATCCCTAAAGGCAGGGAAGAATCCTGCTACACTTTTACTCTCAAAGCCTTGAAGCGTCATCTCTGTCATCGCTACAATAAAATCAGGGCTTGCCTGGCTATATGCCTGTCCATCCAGCGCCAATAAACTTCCTGTATTGTAAAGCTGTACGTGTACATAATTGAAGTCCTGATGGAATGCATAAAGTATAGGAAGGTAACCACCCCAAGATCCTCCATAAGAAATTGCCCCTCCTTGTACATAAGCGGTCTCAGGAGCAGCTGTCAAAATTAGAGAACCATTGAAGTGATCCAGAATTCCTCTTATACCGTCAATAAAGTTTACGATACGAGGGGTTTTCGGATTTTTGAAATCATCATCTCCTGCATCTAATGTCAAAGAAGATCCTTCCAAATCAATATCCACACCATCGAAACCATAAGTTTCAATCAAATCAATCATGGAAGCTGTAAACTTCTGCTTCTCGGTATCATTATCCAAATGCACTACGCCATTTGCGCCACCCAATGAAATCAATACCTTTTTTCCTTGACTCTGCAAGTAAGCAACATCCTCTTTAAACTCCTGTCTTGACTTATCAGTAGGTTGATATTGGAAAGCATCCAGATCCATAGGGTCAAAGATCATCGTATTATCTACGTCTCTTACCTTAGGCTCAGCAAAAGCAATACATACAACGTTATACGCAGGATTAATATCTCTCAAGCGGATATATGGTGCGCTGGCGTTGTTCCAGTTATGCCAGTACCCTACCAATACTTTATCTGTAAACGCAGTGTTTTCAGTAACTGTCACACTCACGGTTTCTGTTGTTGACAAGCCGTCATTATCCGTTACTGTTACTACAATACTATATGCTCCAAAGGTTGATGGTGTCCATGAAGCACTTGCTTGATTAAACGTTTGTCCATCCACTGTGATACTGGTGGATACTATGGTTCCATCAATGTCCGATGCGCTTACGGTAATCGCTACAGGAGCCAAGCTACTTTGCTTGATATTACTTCCATTTGCTGGTGAAATAGCAGTAATCACCGGTGCTTGTGGACCTTCAGGCTCACTTACAGTAAGCGTATAAGTTGCTGTACTGCTCGCATTATCTTCATCAGTTGCTGTTACCGTTACAGTAAAGGCTCCGTAAGAAGCCGGGGTCCAGGAAGCTGCATAGTTATCTCCTGTTGCCACTCCTGACAAAGTTGTGCCGTCCACTTCAAACGATACGGCATCTACCGTTCCATCAGCATCCACTACCGCTGCGTTAAGTGATACCGCAATCAGTCCTATGCTCTCCTGATCAGCTACTGTAATTTCAGGAGCATTGTTCGTATCCACACAAGGCCCCAATGGTTTCCACCAATGATCTGCCGTTCCTGGTTCGATGTTATACAAATTATCTACCTGTGCCTCATAAGTATCCCCGTTGTACTCCACAATATCTCCTGTCTGGTATACTGTAGGGTATCCCTCATAAGGAAGGTAATTACATAATCCATTATTTTGCTCCGCAATCGTTACTGATACACTACTTGTTGCTGTTAATCCATCGCTATCTGTAGCGTTAGCAACAATAGTATAGGTCCCAAAAGCTGAAGGTACCCATGAAGCTGTTGTTCCATTGAAAGACTGTCCATCCACCTCTATCGAGGTGCTGCTTATCATACCATCCTCATCTGATGCAGAAATATTAATCGTTACTGCCGAAAGACTCTCCATACGAATCGTTTCTCCATCTACTGGACTATCAATACTTACTACCGGTGCTACGGGAGCAGTAGAAGTAACCGTTATGGCGATGCTTGCAGTCGTTGATTTTCCTTGATCATCTGTTGCAGTGGCCGAAATCGTATAGTCACCAGCTGCTGTTGGTGTCCAGGTAGCTGAAGTTCCCGAAAAAGACTGTCCATCCACTTCTATAGAAACACTGCTGACTGTACCGTCTGCATCCGAAGCTGCCACATTGATTGTTATGGAAGAGGTAGTCTCCAGCTCAAAAGTCGCATTATTAGCCGGTGAGATAAAAGATACTTCAGGAGCCAAATTTCCATCATCACAAGTCCCCAATTCTTCCCAAGCGCCCCAGGTATTTGCTCCTGGCTCTTCTCCTATATTGGCATACCATTTATTCCTCCACAACTTCCCATCATATACTACTTTGGTGTTGGGACTTGGATATGCAATCGTAGCATCCCAATCCGGATAGTTACAATCGATAACTTCTACAGTAGTTGCTGTCACTTGTTGTACAGGCAATAGTGACCAGCTCATTACTACAAGAAGTAATAAGCAAGTAATTTTCATTTTCATATTGTTTATTGGTTTCTTTATAAAAAAGAGTTAGTAGCTGAAAGGTAGGGCCTTCTTTTAAGGTAAGGCAAATACTGGGGTGGTACATTTGGGGGTACAAGGAAGAAGGCTTAGGGTCTTCATCAGGTATACGAATACGATAAAAACTTACATTAACCCTATAAAAAGGTATAATTTATGGGGTACACATCACATAAAAAGATATAACTGAAATGAGCAAAACATATCGTGTTATTGGATTGATGTCTGGTACTAGTCTGGACGGTGTTGATCTTGCCTATTGCGAGTTTACCTATAAAAATGAAAAGTGGAGCTATGAAATGCCCATTACTGAAACCATCGCTTACTCCAAAGAATGGATTACCCGACTATCGGAAGTGGAAAATGCTTCTGCCCTGGAATATGCCCTCACCGATAAAGACTTGGGAGACCTTCTAGGATCCTACGTTAAGGAGTTTATTCAAAAGCATCAAATACAACCTGACTTTATAGGCAGTCATGGACACACGATTTTTCATCAACCCGAAAAAGGACTTACGACTCAGATTGGAAGTGGAGCCAACCTATCCGTTCAAAGTGGCTTACCCGTGGTGTGTGATTTTAGAACGGTAGACCTTGCCTTAGGAGGACAAGGAGCCCCATTGGTTCCTATAGGAGACCAACTCTTATTCTCTACCTATGACTATTGCATCAACCTGGGAGGGATAGCCAATATCTCCTATCAATCGCAAGGTGAGATGCAGGCTTTTGATATTAGCCCTGCCAATATGCCACTCAACCATTATATGCGCCTACACAAAGAACTGGAATATGATAAAGACGGTGCCCTAGCTGCTACGGGCACAGTACAGCAATCTATTTTAGACGCACTTAATGCTTTGCCTTACTATCAAGAACCTGCTCCAAAGTCATTGGGAAAAGAATGGGTTCTTGAATTTATCTATCCATTATTAGAGCAAATCAATGCTACGGAAGATCTATTGGCTACTGCGATAGAACACACGGCTATGCAAATTGGACAGGTACTTCAAGCACATGCGCCCAAAGGAAAAGTCTTACTTACAGGTGGAGGCGCTTTCAACAAGCATTTAGTAGAACGTATCAAACATTATAGTCCTTCACATAGCATTATTGTACCCGATGCAGCTACCGTATCCTTCAAGGAAGCCTTGATCTTTGGTTTTTTAGCGGTATTAAGAGTAGAGCAACAAGCGAACTGTCTCCAATCTGTTACAGGAGCAAAGTATAATAACTGTGGAGGGGCTATCTACCATCCTCAGGTAGATTCCTCTGCTTCTAAAAATAAGCTGGAAGAGAACACGTTAGAAGAAGACGACTACTCCCCTTTATCTAATCAAGGCTTTAATCGGTTGATTGGGTGTGGGGGATGATACAGCACTGCAAACCCGCTGTAAGTCGTAGGGAGGACCCTACGAGCAGTTTCTACCTTTTTACTTTCAGCTTAAGTTGACGGCATTGGACAGGAGCCTACGACCAGTACTAGATGCTTACGAACAGTGTCAGATGGATTGAAGACTTAATCCGTCACGATAACAGAAGGCTTAAATTGACAGCAGATAACAATAACAAACACCTATAAACTGTAAATATGAAAATTCAATACAACGCACCAGTCATTCTCACTTTTTCACTGGTCTGTACCATTTTTATGCTGATCAAGTCTTTTTTATTTATAGACCTGACAACGGCCTTTGCCATAGGTGGAGATTTCCAATACTCCGACCCTATAGACTATTTTACCTTGTTTACCCATGTACTCGCTCATGGCGATTGGGATCACCTCATGAGTAATATGCTATATATTTTACTGCTAGGCCCTATCCTGGAAGAGAAGTATGGCTCCAAGGCAATGTTCTGGATGCTTGTCGTTACTTCTTTGATCACAGGGGTTATTCACTTGATCTTATACAGTCATGAAATGCTGGTAGGAGCTAGTGGTATTGTCTTTATGCTTATCCTGTTGATCTCCGTAGTAAATGTACAAAGGGGACAAATTCCTATTTCCTTCTTATTAATTGTCGTCTTATTTATAGGACAAGAACTATTAAGAATGATGGATGACAATAACATTTCTGAACTAGCGCATGTGATTGGAGGGATTTGTGGGGCTTTCTTTGGGTTTAGACTGCTGAAAACCTCCAAAAGATGATTATTCAAACGGTCTGCACCTTATACTCTGTTCATATTGTTTAATTGTCGTTGCTTCGCAACTACGTTCATAATGTTTAGTTGTTTGTTAAACTCATTTCATGAACTTAATACACTTTTTTTCAACTAAACATCATGAACGAGCAAAGCTCAATTAAACAACATGAACAAGATTTAAAGTGCAAGCCACTCCAACATGAAAAAAGGCCTCCAGAAGAGGCCTTTTTTTCGATAACTTAAAGCAAACTAGTTAATATAAAATGAGAAGATCTTTAATCTCTTATAATATACTTTGTATGTGATTTAAGGTAGTGTAATTATTTACAATAGCCTTATTTACAGAAAGAGATTTGCGTTAACAAATATAAATGGACAAGAAACTCCCCAAATAATCCATTTACTTCTTACTGTAAGCCTAAACCATAGTATTTCTTACTACCTCCTGGATAGATCCCTTCCAATAGAATTGCATCTTTCTCATTCAGTATTTCATTCAATTTTTCTACATCTTCTATTACCTGTCGGTCTGCATGAGTAATGATAAATCCTTTACGGATACCCGCCTCCTGCAATTTACCAGGATACACACGACTTACCACTACACCATTCTCTAACTCAAATTTCTCTTTTTCTTCATCCGTTAATACTCTGAAGTTAGCCCCTAAAAGCTCTGTCAGTTCTTTCTTAACATTAGAAGACGTTGCCCAAGTCGTAGAGTTATTTCTGTTCTTCAAGGTTACTTCGAGTTCCTTCATTTTTCCAGCTCGTTTCACCACAGCATCAACCTTATCCCCCGGGTGTTTTCTGGCTACCAACTCTTGCAAAGCCGATACCGTGTTCACTTTAGTACCATCGATCTCAAGAATCACATCACCCGCTTCTATACCTGCATCATCTGCCCCACTGTCTTCCCCTACACCAGCGACGTATACACCTTCAATTTTATCTAATCCTTTATCTTCTTTAAGGGCTGCGTTAACATCCAGAATACTGATTCCCATCACAGCGCGCTGTACTTCTCCAAACTCCTTAATATCTTCTACCACCTTACGAGCCAACTCTGACGGTACGGCAAAAGAGTATCCGGTAAACGATCCTGTTTGGGAAGCAATTGCGGTGTTGATTCCGATCAAATTTCCATTTAGATCAACCAAGGCCCCACCACTATTTCCAGGGTTTACGGCCGCATCTGTCTGTATAAAAGATTCAATCGCCAGATCTGCTCTTCCTCTCAGAATATTAATACTACGTGCTTTGGCACTAATAATACCTGCCGTCACCGTTGATGTCAAATCAAATGGGTTTCCAACTGCCAATACCCACTGTCCTACCAGGGCATCGTCAGAGTCTCCAAACGTCAGATAAGGAAGGTCTTTTTCTTCTACTTTTACCAAGGCCAGATCCGTCGTAGGGTCTGTTCCCAATACTTTTCCTTTATACGAACGTTTATCTTCCAATACCACCTCAATCTCATTCGCCCCATCTACTACGTGGTTATTGGTTACAATATATCCATCGGAAGAGATAATAACGCCAGAACCAGATCCCCTACGCATATTTTGGCCACCTCCATGTTCTGGTATACCAAAGAACTCTCTCAGGAACTCATCTCTAGGACCTCCCTGGGGGGCTTTACTAAACGTCTTAATATGCACTACGGCAGGAGTTACCCTTTTCGCTGCTGTGACAAAGTTCAAACCTTCAGGAACGACATAATCCGACGGTGTATTTAATGGTTTTGTAAAATTAGTTGGCAGGGCTGTGGAAGTGATTGGGTCATTCTTTGGATCATCGCTTTCCAATGCCTTAAAAGTTGCCACGGATAACATACCTCCAATCATTGCAGAGGCTGTTAAAGCCATAAATAGTTTTCGATTGCTCATCATAGTTGTTAATTGTTTTACTAGAAATATTTTTATTCAAGATCACTTTGGATACGATCAAGTCCTTATTGATACAACATCCCTTTATTGCTTCTTGTTATATTCTTCGTTGATCGCTTGTCGGTTATTACTTATCGGTTATACACCATGAACTATAGTGAATTACAACAGGATTAACCTAAAAGGCTTTAATAAAAAGGGATCTTATAACAAGAAGCCATTCACCAAAAAAATATATAAGGTTTACTTGGTGATTTCTATCCGAAAATACGAGGAAATCACAGTACAGGATACACCCTAACCCTCTGTTTTTATATTATTTAACGTAAGTCGTCAGGTTTTAATTTTTTTTAAAAAACAAGTTGTTAAAAATTGCCTTGTCTATACGCTCTGAGAATTTGTCTTTTGATTAATAACTTGTTTGATTATTAATTTGCGAGACAGGATATCTATTTATATTTTTTCACAGAGTGATACCCTGTACTAGACTAATGATCTAAACACTAAGTTTTCTGATAGAAATAAAGGTACTACTTCCATATGGATAAAGGATCAAGGAAGAAGGAGGAAGGAATAGAAACCCCTGAATAGCAATCCTTCCTCCTTAAACCCCTTAAAAGTAGCACTTAACTATAAGTTTACTTGCGTTTAGTCCACTAGTATTCCCCTAAAACTAAGACTAAAACCAATCATGAGATTTCTGCTAAAGTGCTGTATTCTTTTTTTAATAACCGCCACTTCTCTAAATGCACAAGCTGTCTATAACCTCGAAACCCGTGTGGAAAATGATCAGGTATGGATTAATTTTGACCTTGTAGAAAAAGAGGATATTCGAGAACGTTTCGATATAGAAGTCTATTACCTCAAATCCAGATTTTCCAAACCTATACTAGCCCAAAGCCTTCATGGAGAAGTTCACAACACTTCTATCGGTCCACAGAAAAAAATACTATGGAACGCAGGAAAAGACCTGAACCAATACGATGGGAAAATGCGCATCAAGGTAGTTGCTAAACAAGTCTACACTCCTATGCATGCCAGAATGGTACGTATGCGCACTCGTTTTCGTTATGACCGTCCCAAGAGCATCAAACTATCTTGGAGTGGTGGTAGCCGAAAACCTATGGACTGGGTTTATGTCGACCTTTATGCAGAAGGAAAATTGATACAAAAAGGCATCAAAAAAACTAGAAGTAATAAAGGGAGTGTATGGGTCAATACCCCTATACAGAGAGGCAGCGATTATCAATTTTGCTTAAGGGATGATTATGGGAGCAAGCTGTTTGTTACACCGGAGTTTAGGGTAGGGTATTTTGGGCTGAAATAGTTGGAGTTTGGAGTTTGGAGTTTGGAGTTTGGAGTTTGGAGTTTGGAGTTTGGAGTTTGGAGTTTGGAGTTTGGAGTTTGCTATAAAAAAATTATTTCTCAATACTTTTAATAGCAAACTCCAGGTTCAAAAGAGTGTTATTTTATATTCTTAGAGGTTTTACAAATTGAACCTATTATTCTCTGTAGCTCTTCTGCAGCTTCTAGGCCTTCTTTTGCCTCCTTTAAAGAAATCATATTGAGATCTTTTAATAATCGATACCAATAATGTGCTTCTTTTGCTTCTTTATAAGCAATATACATTTTCGCAGTAAAATCCTTCACCGACTGTCCTCCTTGTGCTTCCTCTATATTTGCTCCTACAGAGGTAGCACAACGAATCAACTGTTTTGTAATAATATACTCCTTATGCTCTTGCATAATCGTGTAGCACGACTTTACTGTATTTAAAGCAAAATTGTAGCTTTTTTCTAATGCAACCCCCATAATAAATTAGGTTTAAAGTGAATCAATAATTTGATCACTTAAAATCATCACTCAGAAGATTATGAGATTACCCTGTCCGTTAATATTTCCAAACTCATCACAACTCCAGACTCCAAACTAACAGCAGCCTCCTCCATCATAACAGTAAGTAGAAGGGGTAATCAAGATATCCTCTCTTCCCAGCTCTTGTAAAGCATTGGCTGTTTTATCACATACAGCCAAAGGTTGGTTATTGAGAAGGGTATGCCCTTTTTGATCATCGAAGAACGACTCTGTTCCATAGTATACGGCCGTCTTTCCGGTAAAAATACATGGGCCATCCTCTGGCATCGGATCCTTGATCGCACAAACCTCCAGGCTTTCGATATAAATATTCTCCTCGGTATCATAATGTGCCGGAGACAGCACGCGGTACGGACGTTTTGCCCTTACCTCAATAGTTCCAAACCCTACCTCAGTCAACATATCTAGGTATTCCTTCATTGGTAAGGCTCCACTCAAGCACAAGGCCCTCAATCGCTCGTCCTGCTGTAAGTTCTCAGGCATAGACTGATTGCAAATAGGGTCACTCATCACCAATCTTCCGTGTGGCTTTAGTACCCTATACATTTCTTTAAGTGCTTTCTTTAAGTCCTCTTTTTCGAAAATATTGAAAAGGCAATTCTGGGCAGCAACATCCACACTTTCATCTTCCACCGGCAAAGAAAGGGCATTGCCTTTTTTCAAGGTTACAAACTCTTTTTTAAACCAAGGGTTTTGTTCCTCTGCTTCCAAAAAATTCTTTTGGCAGGCCTCCAACATCTCATCCACCACATCAATTCCTACGACACCATTTTCTTTTCTGGAAAAATAAGCAAACTGTAGCAACTCCATTCCTCCTCCAACACCTACATATAAGATTGTGGGATCATTCACCAGGTCTCTGAAATGTACGGTACTCCCACAACCATAATTCATCTCCAACATAATTTTAGGAATCTCTAGTCCCGGGAATTTCCATACCGGTGTGGTCGTGCAGCATAGCCCCACATCAGGGGTTAAAGCAGCTTGCTTGTATACGTCTTTGGTAGTTTCTAAATAAGCCACGGTTTATCAGTTATCAGTTATCAGTTATCAGTTATCAGTTATCAGTTATCAGTAAACAAGTTAAAGGCTACTAGGTTATAATTTTCCTAATAATATGACAAAAAAAAGGCAGCGATATCATTATACCGCTGCCTTTTTATTCTTAGAACAACAAAATTGTTCACTGTTCACTGTTCACTGATCACTGTTCACTGATCACTGATCATCGTCTACAGATTATTTTCTACGTAGTTGGTCATCATCTTATACAAATGCAAACGCGTATTTCCACCATAGATTCCGTGATTACGGTTTGGATAGTAGAATACATCAAACTGCTTCCCTGCCTTAATCAATGCATTCTGAAGCATAATGGCATTTTGTACGTGTACGTTATCGTCTCCTGTACCGTGGATCAAAAGATATTTCTTATCATCTCCCAGTTTGTCTACGTGCATGATTGGAGAGTTATCATCATACCCTGACGCATTATCCTGCGGACGTTTTAGGAAACGCTCTGTATAGATAGAATCATAGAATCTCCAAGTGGTTACTGGCGCTACTGCGATAGCCATCTTGAAAGCATCTCCACCTGTGAACAATGCCAAAGAAGACATATAACCTCCGAAGCTCCATCCCCAGATACCAATACGCTCACCATCTACATATGAAAGTCCTTTCAGATAGTTTGCTACATGGATTTGATCCTGTGCCTCCAATTTACCTAGCTGTGCATAAGTGCTATGCTTAAAGTCTCTTCCCTTGCTTCCTGTACCTCTACCGTCTACTACAGTAACGATGTAGCCTTTTTGTGCCAATAGTTGGTGCCACTCAAAGTTGCCACCACCCCATCTGTTTGCTACTTGGTTAGAACCAGGTCCACTGTACTGGAACATCAATACTGGGTATTTCTTCGTCTCGTCAAAGTCTGCTGGCTTCAACATATAACCATTTAGCGACTCTCCTGATGCTGACTCAAAAGTCATATGTTCTTTTGGAACAAAACCATACTGCTCTACCACTTCCTGATAAGCCTTGTTGTCTTTCAGTACCTCCAACAATTCATTTCCCTTGGTCTTATATAATGCGACTGTAGGAACATCTTTTGAGCTGCTGAAATAACTGATGTAGTACTTGAAGTCATTACTCATGTTCACCGAAGTGCTTCCCTTTTGCTCACTTAGCTTACGCTTACCTCTACCTCTTGCGTCAATTCTATAGAAATCTCTATCCAATGAAGACTCCTCTGTAGAAGTATAGTACAATACTGGTGTTCTTGAAGACTCGTCAATTCCTACCAAAGAAGTTACTTCCCAGTTTCCGCTTGTAATTTGTCTTACCAAACTACCATCTAACTTATAAAGGTAAATGTGCTTATAACCATCTTTCTCTGAAGTGAAGATGAACTGCTTACCATCTTTCAAGTACGTCAAATGATCATTGTAGTCAATATCTACATAGGTCTTGCTTTCCTCTGTCAGGATGACATTGCTTTTCCCTGTTGTTGCATTGGCATGAAGAATCTCCAACTTATTTTGAAGGCGATTCATACGAATAATCGAAAGCACCTCTGCATCTTGTGTCCACTGCACTCTTGGGATATAGATATCCTCTTCTGTACCGATGTCCATTTTAGCCACCTTGTCTGTTGAAAGGTGATAAACAGAAATAGTGATCTTAGAGTTATCTTCTCCTGCTTTAGGGTACTTGAAACGATAATCCTCTGGATAAAGACCATTACTCCACATTTGCATGTTATACTCCTTTACACCGCTTTCATCAAACGTATAGTAAGCAATTTTTTTGCTATCTGGAGCCCAGAAGAAAGCCTTTGCCATGGAGAACTCCTCCTCATATACCCAGTCGGCACTACCATTAATAATATGGTTGAACTTTCCGTCTGTAGTCAACTGCTTTTCTTTCATGGTAGACAAGTCTACAACAAATACATTGTTATCTCTGGCGAATGCTACCTGCATTCCGTCAGGAGAAAAGGTAGCATAAGACTGCTTACCTCCTTCAGAGAGTTTTTTCAGTTCTTTTGATGCGATATCATATACATAATAATCTGCCTTGAAAGAACGACGGTAAATACTCTCAAAATTCGTCATCAACAATACCTGACGCTCATCTGCAGAGAAGTTATACCCATCAATCTGAATACCCAGAGCACCTCCATCTACCAATGTTAGTTTATCCTCTTTATTGGTAATATTTCTACGGATCACTTTATTGTCCGACAATTCGGAATAAAACTGTCCGTCTTTCATCCAACGTACACCTCTTACAGACTCGGATCTGAACGTACGCTTACTCCAAATGTCCTCTAATGTAATCGGCGTTGTCGCCGTTTGTGCAAATACCTGCATGGTTAGTGAAAACAATAACCCAAGAAGCAAAATAGGCTTTCTCATGTTTATTAGTCTTAATTTTGTATTATGTAGATAAGTTTATTTGTCACTAAAAAATGGTGGAAACCCGAGTAGACTGAAATACAACTACCAGGTGTTATCCCAAAAATTCACATTGAACTCACAATTTAATAATAAGAAGCTGATTTTTACATTTTTCTAGCAACTTTACAAAAAAGGAATCTTAGTGAAATCCAATAATAACTAGAACGAAACCTATCTGTTTTTCGTAAAATACAATAAGATGATACGGTATTATGTCTCACCTTTAACCCACACCCAATACTATGAAAACAGTTTTGTATGATTACCTTATCCAACGATTTGCACACCCTAAGCAGTTTGGTATGGAGAGAGGGCCATTTATTACCCTTTCCAGAGATTATGGTTGTCTGGCCAAAGTACTTTCCAAGGAGTTAGTTGCTCGATTACGAGAACGAAAAGACTCCTTAAAAGAACACTTTAAATGGATTGCCGTCGATAAGGAAATTGTATTGGATGTCGCCAAAGAACTAGAACTCGACCCTGAATTTCTTAATCAAATAGACACTGAGAATCGTCGAGATATCTTCTCCCAAGTAGTTTTCTCCTTTGCAAAAAACTACAATATCGCTGATGTCCATATGACCAATGTGCTAAAAGAGGTGATCCGTTCCTATGCCTATAGAGGTAATGTTGTGATGGTCGGAAGAGGAGGTGCCATCTTTACACAAGATGATCCTCTAGGAATACATATCCACCTCACTGCTCCTTTGGACTGGAGAGCTGAGCATCTGGCTGAACGAAAAGGGGTTTCTGTCAAGGAAGCTCGCAAGGAAATAGAAATGATGGATGAGAAAAGAGATGACTTCCTTGCTTACCTCTATCCAGGCGATAATTATAAAGACGTCTTCGACTTAACCCTCAACTGTGCTAAGCTCACCCACGAGGAAATGGTGGATATTATTATCCATACAATGGAAATGAAGAAAGCTGCGGCAACACACAGTAAATAATTTTTTAATTATAAAAAATGGAATGAGAAGAAATCCTTCTCATTCCATAAAAACTAAGGGTATTGAAGTTTGGGCTAATTAGATTAGGTTAAACTGTAACTTAAACCGACAGTTATGATTACTAGATACTACTAGCGTACTATTATTTGCTTTCAATTATAAGACACACCAACTGGGCAATAGGACAAATATTTTTTTATTTTTTTTATTATTATTTCTAATAGACCTATTTCTAAGGATAAAGGAAGGGCGACCACAAAGGTCGCCCTTCCTTTATCCTAATAACTTTTCTGATTTCAATGAATTCGACATAAGTCATGTTTTTTCCCATGATTTTATTAGATTTTTAGTGTGAAACTTAAATATCAGTCATAGACTTCATCAAACAATACTTTCTCACTTTGCTCTAAAACCAACAACAGATGAACATCCCCTTGCGCCCCAGCTTATCACTTCTTGTCGCTAGCGTACTCTGCTGGATAGGTAGTCTTTTTTATGCCTGTACTGTAGAAAAATCCAATCCCGACAAATGGGAAACCTTAGAAGCTTCACTTAATGGCCCCAGACACTTTGTAGGAACCAACACCTGTAAAAGCTGTCATGAAGAAGCCTTTCAGGATTGGACAGGGTCCCACCACGAATGGGCAATGAAAGAACCGAACGACACGACTGTTCTTGGAAATTTTAATAATGTGATCCTTACCTTCAATGGTATTACTTCAAGGCTTTTTAAAGAAGGTGGTAAGTATATGGTCAATACTAGGGGTGAAGATGGTGTATACCACGATTATGAAGTCGCCTACACTTTCGGGGTAACGCCTCTGCAAAATTATCTGGTCAAGTTTCCGAAAGGTCGTTTGCAAGTACTTCGCCTCACCTGGGACTCCGAGAAAAACGAATGGTACAATATGCACAAAGATATGCACCTGGAAGATGGGGAATGGCTCAACTGGACAGGAGGAGCCGGCAACTGGAATACCATGTGTGCGGACTGCCATTCTCTCAACGTACAACAGAACTTCTTTTCTGAAGAAGATTCTTTCCATACCACTTTTGAAGAAATTAACGTGACTTGTGAATCTTGCCACGGCCCAGGAAGTGCACACGTTGCCTGGATAGAACATCAGGCCTATAAAGATTCCTCCAACCTTTTCCCTGGCCACCTGTTACATCAAACTGCTGTAATCACTTCTCAGGAACAGGTTAATCAATGTGCTCCTTGTCACTCCCGCAGACAAACATTGGGACAGCATCAATTTGACAGTGCGATGATGAACGCCTACCTTCCAGATATCCTAAGAGAAGGATTGTATCATGCCGATGGACAAATAAATGATGAGGTGTATGTCTACGGCTCTTTTACACAAAGTAAAATGTACCATAATGATGTAAGATGCTCCGACTGTCACAACCCTCACTCTTTAAAGCTCAAACGAGAAGGTAACTTGCTATGTACTTCTTGCCATTCTTCTAATACCTATGATGTACAAGCACACCATTTTCATGAAATGAATACAGAAGGTGCCGCTTGTGTAAGCTGTCACATGCCTGGGAAGACCTATATGGAGGTGGATTTTAGAAGGGATCATAGCTTTAGGATTCCTCGCCCTGACCTTAGCGCTGACTATGACACGCCCAATGCCTGTAATGATTGCCATAGTGAAAAAACAGCCCAGTGGGCCGCCAAACAAGTAGAAGAATGGCACGGCAAAGAAAGACCTTATCACTATTCGGAAGCGTTAGCCAAAGGACGAAATGCTACCGAAGATGCACTACCTGCCTTAATCGACCTGGTCAGAAGAAAAGATCAACCAGCGATTGCCCGTGCTACTGCGATCTATTACCTCAGCAGTATGCCACAAGAAGAAGCTATTAAAACAGTGATGAGTGCCTTAGCAGATGAAGAGCCTTTGGTACGCTACTGGGCAGTGGAAAGTATGACTGCCTATAGTGAACAAGACCGTATCGCCTACCTGCTTCCTTTAACCAAGGATAGTACCAAAGCAGTACGCATCGCAGTAGCACGAAGCCTAACTGGAATTCCTCTACAGCGTATTCCCAAGAATTACCAAGGACTATTAAAGGACACACAAGAAGAATATCAACAACAGCTGGCAGTCAATGCAGGATTAAGAGGGGGACAATTCAATATTGGACAGTACCATATGAGAATAGGAGAAACCCAACAAGCGATAAAAGCCATGGAGCGTACCCTTGCGATGGATAGTCTATTTGGCATGGCATCTATGAATCTTGCGATTCTTTACAATCGGGAGAATAGGAATACAGAAGCCTTAAAACTATTAAGGCTCCTCGTCAAACAAAATCCACAATATGGAGAAGGTTATTTCAACCTGGCTCTTCTATTAGCCGAAACAGAGGAATACGAGGAAGCTATGCTCGCACTACAGAATGCGGCCCTATATATGCCTGATAATCCAAGAGTCTTTTATAACTGGGGGTTAATTCAACAAAAGCTAGGCGCTTACCAAGAGGCTTCCAATACATTTCAGAAAGGTCTCCAAACAGCCCCTTATGATGAAGCCTTACATCAAGCAAGACTACAATTGTTACTACAACTCAATCAGAGACAAGAAGCGCGTACACATTTGGACTTTCTTTTGAAAAGATATCCTAACGATACATACCTACAGAACTTATCCAGAAGCCTTTAACACTTATCACAAAACCATCAAATAGGATTATTTCAATATTTTCTAGTTTATTATGATGTTTTTTTGACTTTTTTTTGGATAACTTTAGTAAGAGTGCTCTAAAAAAATTTATTTGTAAGTACATTAAGAATGGAACTAAAACAATTTAGCTATAAACCACTATCAGAATCATTGATTCTTGAAATAGCCCAAAAACTACTTAGGCCGCACAGTTATCTACTGTGTGGCCTTACTTTTTTTTCAGTGAGCAGTGAGCAGTGAGCAGTGAGCAGTGAGCAGTGAGCAATGAGCAATGAGCAATGAGCAATGAGCAATGAGCAATGAGCAATGAGCAATGAGCAATGAGCAATGAGCAATGAGCAATGAGCAATGAGCAATGAGCAATGAGCAATGAGCAATGAGCAAAAATATTTTGGATTCCTTTACGAACCAAATTTTCACTGTTCACTGCTCACTGCTCACTGCTAATTGTTATCTGTTGGTCTTCGTCATATTGCTTGGCACCAAAATAATATAATCTGCCGTCGTGAAATCTACCCCCTCTGTCTTATCCGGATGTTCTACCTC
Organism: Algivirga pacifica; assembly: GCF_039543525.1. NCBI lineage: Bacteria > Pseudomonadati > Bacteroidota > Cytophagia > Cytophagales > Flammeovirgaceae > Algivirga > Algivirga pacifica. The sequence continues at coordinate 153,676 of NZ_BAABJX010000052.1, read as the reverse complement.
CATCACTGCAATATTGGCTATCGTCGCTTTCTTCATATCTTGCTTCACATACCAAGCCGTCCCTTCCTTAAAGTTAGAATGATAGCTCCCGTTAAAATGTAAGAACAAAGCGCCCTTGTTCGCCTTTTTCATGGCCTTAACAATACTATCACCCATCGTAGCGTCTTTGATTGCTTGAGCAGCTACGAATCTCTTCAACATTTCCTCTGGCATCTGATGTCCGTGTCCTCCCATCATCATACCCATATTTTTATAAGAAGGCAACTCATAATCTACCTCAATCGGTAGTTTAGGAAGGTACTGCTTACGAGCTGATTTTTCTACTTTCTCCAAAGCTTCCAGCCCTTGTTTTGAAACCAAACTCGCATAACGTCTTGGAACGTTGGTAGCTATAAAAGGTAATTGGTGTTCCTTTGCGAAATCTACCAAAGGCGCATAATCGGTCTGATAGTTTCCCCATGCTTTTGTTTCACTGAGCAAATGCTTTTCAGGAATTAAACCGGAGAGATACTCATCAAGCACTACCTGATCATCACATTCAAACATCTCTGCACCTAGAATCAAGTTTTCTTTTTTTCTTTCATATAATGCTTTAGTTGTTTCTAGTTGCATCCAGTGCGCAATAGGATTGTTGTGCAGTTCTCCAAAGAAAACGACATCTGTCTCAGACAAGGTGTCCATCATCTGCTCAAAAGTCACCACCTTTCCCTGAGCATTGTAAATTTCAAATGCTTTAAGTTGTGCAAAGCTGTTTGTTGTGATCATACTCAACAAAAAAAGAAAAACGATACGAAGATTAGCCATAGATTATTAATAGATATAAATTAAAAAAATCCCTTTTTAAAAAATGGAATTTAGGGATATTTTTCTCTTCCGAAAAATCAAAAAGATAAGATGCAGAAGGGGCTCAATAATTAACCGACAGTTGAGGCGGCTTACGCCGCTAGTTGAGTGGCACTCCGTACCGTTGAGTAGCCCTCCGGGCTGTTGAGAAATAGCAGTACTCTAAAAGCTCAACGGAGCGAAGCTCTACTCAACGACACGCAGTGTCACTCAACAAAGCCATTTAGTAGTATGACGGTTATTTATTCAAATTTAATAATTGCGCCCACACAAGCATAATTTATCACGCCCCAACCGCTATCTTATCTCAAACGCTGATACTCAAACCCAGGAGTACCTTTCACACCATCCAAATAGAAGTCCAAGAAACGAAGTTTGAAGTACTCACCTTCAGCAGTCTTGATTACGTAATACTTGTCTGCAACGATGTCATACTGGAAAGTATCAAAATTCAAGGACTTCCAATTATAACCTACTGCCTGCATTTCAGTTGACAACTCCATGCTTTGTGCCCTTGCCAAATCTACCTCAGCGTAATTGCTGCTGTCTACTGCTACAGCCATTGCTCCTGCTTCAGTGTTGATCAAAACACCTGTTACATCATAAGCTTGAAATTCTGTAGCACTTACTGGTATGTTGATTTTATAATTCGTGAAAAGGATATCCCATCCTTCCAGATTGTTTGGCGTAGGAATTTGATCTGCTGTAAAATCAAAGACCACATAATCATTTGCCGTACTTTCTACAGACAATGTTTTTCCTTCTTCCTCATCCTGATCAAGATTTACAAAAACTTGTGTTGTATACTCCTCCCCCATGACTACTTGAAGCTCTTGCGCGTCAGTATTGACAGGATCAACGGTTGTAGTATCACAAGACCAAAGTAAAGAAGTAAGTGCTAAAGCGAATACGGATAGTTTTTTCATTTTTATTTACTAGTTAGATTATTACAATAATTAAATTTTAGATAAACGATACTGTAAAGTGATAAAGACACTACGCCCAGTCGCCACTACCTGCGCACCTGAGCCTCCTCCCGAATGCGCCCCACCACTATACCCTGAGGTAGCGATATTGGTCACACCCAAAATATTTTTCACTCCCAAAGTGCATTGTAACTGATTTCTCAGGAAGCTTTTATGGAAAGAGGCATTAAGTATATGGAAGCTATCCTGCCAGCTTTCTGTAATTTCATCTTCAGAAGAAACAGAGAGTCTACGTTGTGCTCCATTCCATTTATAATCCAGTTTGATATCAGTATCCCAGAAAGGGCTTTTCCAAGTCGCATTAGCAATAAAATTGGTTTGAGGCACCGTAGATAACACATCGTTTTCGGCAAGTTTATAACCTGTCATCATGTAGTTTACCCCTGCCTTTAGCTTCAAGCGATTGTTATAATTATAGTTTGCAAAGACGTCTCCCCCCATCGTATGCTTGCGATCCAGGTTATCGTACGTATAAAAGTTGTTACTGTCTGCACCTTCTATCAACAATAAATCAATGACATTCTCGATACTGTTGTAAAAAGCGCTTGCTTCCAATGTCACCAAGGATGCTCCTATTTCTATATAGCGCTGTAGACGCCCTGATACGTGTTGGGAGGTTTCTGCTCCAAGATTTTCATTTCCAAAAATCGTATGGTTGGAATCCACAAAATCCATAAAACGCTCTTTCAAGGATGGCGCTCTAAATCCCTTGGCATAAGAGAAATGTGCCTCCCATTGATTTTGAACAAACCACTTTCCATGCAAGGTATAAATCATAGGGGCTTCATAAGCACTGTTTTCCATCCATCGTACTCCTGCTTGCAAGCCTAATGAAGGGGTTAACTCCACTTCTCCATTCATGTAGATCCCGAGGTCATTCATCATCGCATCTTGCGCCAGCTTATCTCCTATCCCGGCATCATAATTATGGTCTATTCCCAAAGTCAATCCCCAGTTTTCCTGATTAAACAAATATGAGAAGCGGTTATTATAATTAACAAATTGATCTGATGTAGCCCCTTCTTCCAGCGCTATTTTATCATTAGAGATAAGGCTTACCTCATAGGTCATACGTTCTCGTTGATACCCATTTCTGGATAACTGTAAATTAAATTTATGTGCTTCTCCTGCTTTCCAGTTTCCTTGAAGGTATAAGGTGTTTCTTAAAGTAGTGAAGTAATTGTCCATCGCCCTACGATTGGAAGAAAGTCCTATGGGTGTACCCAATATCCTTAACTCTTCCTCAAACCTATTCCAGCCAAGCTTCAAGTCTGACCCTTTGTTTTTCCATTGATAATAAGGCTGAAAACTCCATTGACTCTTAGGATTCCAGGCTACTTCTCTTACTTCCTTATCTTCATCAAAACCATTAAAATGCAAATATCCTGTACTCACGCTCATGTGATGGTTCCCGTTCATTCCTTTCACACTCACATTGCCACTATACTTCCCGATAGACTCGGCATAAGTATCAGCAGTGGCTTGCCAGCTATGGTATTTATTCGTCTTCGTAATCAGGTTAATCGTTCCGGCTAGCGCATTACTCCCATACGTAACAGAAAGAGGGCCTTCCAAAATTTCAATATGGGCTATTTCTGAAAGGTTTAATTGTGACAGGTCTATATTCCCATCCAGGCGACCAACTACCGGCATGCCGTCAATCAGAATCTTTACGTTTTCACCGCTCAATCCCTGCATACTTACTCCCGTACCCAAAGCGACATCCTGAGAAAGTTGTACGTTGGAAGTAAAGTGTAAAGCATCCGCCAAGGTTGTCGCACCCAGCGTTTGGAACTCCTTGCTTCCCATCACTTTGATATTGTACAAGGATTGGTCTACAGGAGTGGGACCTCCCTGTCCAGTCGTTACCAATACTTCTTCCAGCATTTTCATATCGGCTTTCATACCAACCTGAATAAATCCTGCCTGCCGAGGATAAACCACTTTTTTCTGATACCCTGAATACGTCAGCGTGTAGCGTCTTCCGACCTTCCAGGGTAAAGAAGCCGTTCCTTTTTGGTCCGTAGTATAGTAATGAGTACTAGCATTTACCGTATCTTCCACACAAATATTCGCGTAAGGTAGTGGCGCTTTGTCGACTACATCGGTTAATGTAAATGTTAGTTTTTGGGCATAACTTCCTATTCCCACCCCTATAAACAACAGGGATAGTGTGATCACTTTGATATATATTTTCATATCTTCTAAAGGGTCATGAAATCACTGCAATTGTTGTCTTTTTTAGCGTTTTTCTTGGACGGGCAACGGTCTTTTTATTTTTGGACTTACTCGCTTCCGATATTTTTTGAAGGGTATCCAGCACACATCCTGTAGGGCAAGTTACTCTACACCATAGCATTGGAAAACGCATGGAAATCACGACAAAAAATACTGCCAGGAAAAACCAGTAAGACGTATAATCCAAACCAAATAAATCCGGGAACAACTCAAAGCTCCCAAAGTCCCTATAGCCCATGACAAAGCCAGCGATCAACACTAAGGTAAGTCCATAGCGAATATATTCCGCTTGCTTGTTGGTAATGATCAGCTTCTTATTCTTGAAAGGCGAATAACGTAAAGAGATTATTTGAGCAGCACCAAACGGACATATATATATGCAATAAATATTCTTCCCCCAGATTGCCCCCAATAACGTAAGGAGTGCGTATCCAGCCATAAAGAGGGAAAGTTCGGTACCCATGAAAGGTTGTAAATAAGTAATATAGGTAAACGAACTATTCAGCGTAAACCCCAAATATCCCAAAGATGCCAAGGCAATCCACAAACGCATACGCTTGGTTTTCTTGATCTGCGGAAGGCTTGTCAACAAGACTATCAACACCATAAACAAAAGATGAATAATCCAGATATAGGTTAGTTCTGCTTTCACCAAAAATGCGTCTAGTCCCGAAGCATAATACACATCCAAATGGGGAGCATACACCCCTATCATATCTGTAACGGACTCCGCTACGGCCTTTGTCGTAATCGTGGCTCCAGAAATGGCATCTACCTGAGCACTTTCTTCTTCCAGGGCTATTCCTTTGTACTGCTCATAATACCCTGAGCGACTAATTTTTCTAAGGTAACTTTCCGTCTCCTTGGAGGTAAGGTAACGTACTTCCTCTATTTCTCCCCTAAGATCCAGAAAAGCCCCTACATAAATTGGTCCGGCATAGCCTTGTACCTTATTGTGCGCATAGTTTTCTACATACAGATTAACCAAGCGGCCTTTTTCATAAATCTCTGCAAAACAAAATTCTTCTTGCTGCATCACCTCAAAGGTTGCTTCAGCACCTAGTATAGAGAACAAACGTTGCTCCATCGTTTCTGCCCACTCATTATCATGCAAAGAAGACACTTCCTTGCCGGAAGAAAGCAACCCAAAAGCATCTTGCTCCTTTTTACCAGGAGTCAACAACCCATACTCCAACTTGATCCCGTGATTGCCGGTGCTCAAGATTCCATGAGAGACAACCATTTTTTCATTCGGTAGTACCAACTTGGCAGGAAAGAACTCATTTTCCAATGTCTCAAAATGTAATGCTTCCGTCTGCTCGTTAATCGATCCATTGATCCCAAAAAAAACGAATACCCCTAAGATCGTTACTGTGATTAGTGACTTGCGGTAGTCGATACGGAGATGCTTTTTCATTGCTGTGCCTATTTGCTGTAAATCTATTGTGATTATATGGGGATGCGATTCATCACACCCCTACGGTTGTATTTTATAATACAACCTCTTCTACGGTTTGCTTCACGATATCAATTACCCATTGGTTGATATACGGATCTGGCAAAATCGCATCTTGCTTGTAAATCACTTTGTCCTTATCACCAATCATGTCTACTCCTTTCTGGATGATCTCTCCCTGGAAGTACTCATCATTTGCTACCAATACAGGAATAACAATTGCTTTGTCCTCCAACTCCAACACTTGCTCAATCGCTTTTTTAGTTGGCTCGCTAGAGTAACGTACCAAGTGTCCACACCATCCGTAAGAGATGGTTCCAATCCCTGTTTGTACTTTCAGGTATTTCCCTAGGTCTTCTACCATTTCTTCCCACTGTTGATTGAACTCTGCATCACCGTAAGCGATCAAGGCTACTCCCTCATTTCCGGAACCATCACTCAAAGCTTTGACTCTTCTGGTAATGTTCTTCTTCAATACGCTAGGGTAATCCAATAGAGGAGCAATCGTCACTTTCGCTTTTGCTTTATATGTTTCGATTTTTTCAGACTCCAATTGCTTCTTTACATCAGGATTATTCGCAATACCTGCAATCGTAGGAATATCCTTATTCGTGTGAGAGCTAATTGTCAAAAAAATAGGAACAATCACGACCTCATCATACCCTTCCTGATCAAACCATTTTAGCTGTGTGGCAATAGAAGGCTCAGTATACTCCATAAATGCCGTTCTCACTTCAGATACCACACCCGATGCCATAATACTATCTTCTACATTGGCCTCAATATCCAACAACATATTTCTCCAGTTCTCTGATACAGAACCATGGTTTACTAGCAATACCCCTACTTTCGGTTGATCACTATGATTAGCACTTCCTTTTGAAGCTTGTTGCTCTGCTGAACATGAAAAAAGTAACATTGTCACCAACAATGTCCAAAGTGTGTTTGTAATTAGTTTCATCGATTAATTTTTAAATTTTATTTAGACTAATTATTAATTGCATCACTAAATTAGACTAATTTTAAATAAGAAAAAGCAGCAATGATTCAGAAAGCATGAAAATCACTTAATTAAACACCATTAAAGCACTGAAAAACAATACTTTGATAACAAGTTAATGTAATTAGTTAAAATAAGTTAAAAATATAAACCTTTTTATTAAACAAAAACCGAGAAGTAAAGAGTAATCTCCTTACTTCTCGGTCCGTATATACTACTCTCTTGCACTTTTTTACTTCATTATATTCCAGTCTTGATATGACTCAACTTATATCGAAACGTTAGCATAAAATACTGTGTCAATACATTGGTTCTGGTATCCTCCAGGTAAGCATCCGAAATAGTTCTACTCAATGCCTGATTCTGATTCAGTAAATCAAATACTTCCAGACGAAGTTCTCCTCTCTGATCTTTGAATAATTTCTTACCTAAACTTGCATTCCAGATCAAGAAATTCTGATTCAGTTCATCCGACAATCCTGTATACCAGATATGATTAAGATCTGTGCGGAATACAAAGCCCTTACCAAAAATATAATTCAGACTCCCTCCTGTCGTTTGCTTATAGTAATTATTATCCAAGACTGGTTGCAAGGTATTTTTAGCAATACTATACTCCCCCGTAGTCGATAATGTAAAGTCCACCATCGGGCTAATATTACTGGCAACCACTACACCATAGTTCATCGCTTTGGTATTGACTTCATTGATCTCGTCATTGATCACCCCTGGACTATGGGTATAACTCGCTCCTGTAGTCAGGTTAATGTTGGATTTAATCCACTCTGTGGCTACTCCGTAATTTAGTAATGCCCGAGCATTAAAATATCCCTCAACATTTATTGGCTGGGTATAAGTTCCTCCTGCTGGCAAAGCCACTCCCTCTATCAGCATATCTTCTTCAGCAATCACAGTACTGCTTCCAATATGATTCTGATCCAATGTCACGTTTACAAAGCCAAATAAACTCTGTCCTTGTCCCAACTGACTATTTCTATATCTAAAATTTAAGGAATGGGAGTACGCTTGCTCCAAATTAGCATTCCCCGAAGATAATTGCTGAGGATTGCTATTATCAACCACATTCTGTAACTGCGTAATGGAAGGGGCATTGGTTCGGGTACGATAAGAAAGCATCAGCATACTGTTTCTTCCTTCCCTGATCATCCAACGAGCATGAGGTAATAGATTGTCAAATTGATATTCATTCGCATCAATCAGTGGGTAGGTTTGCTCAGACAGTAAACTGGCACGTTGGTAATCCACCCCAAGCATCAACATAGAGAACTTTCTATTCTCTCCTCTCTTTCTATAATTAAATGCAATACCTCCTTTGTGTGTAAGGTAATCGTTATCAAAATAATTGGAATATAGACTATCTAATACCTCGCTTTCCTCCAATAGGTCATACGTTTCTCGCTCTGAGGTATTATGGGCATAGGAGGACTGGTAACGAAACATCAAACTGCTATTTTTGGAAACAGGTTCCGTATAGACCAAGTCCCCTGATAACGTATACCCTCCATTAGTCTGCAGTACTTGTTGCTGAGTCGTAATCATCTCCTGAGTTCTTTCCAGTAGCTGCTCTGCATAGATTGATTCTTCTCCTTCCTGATTATTCGCTGCTGTTGATAAGTTCAGGGAAATGGTTCTTCCTCTTTTCTCAAAACGATGACGTAACAGCATATCATTATTCAGTTGCACCCCCAGGCGATCCTTCATATTTTCATTCACAATACTATTCAGCATTATATTATTTTCTTCCAGAAAGTTGGTTCCCGTAAGGTTATCTACTGCATTATATTGTTGCAAGCTTACCCTAGGACGAATCAATAAAGATGTTTTTTCATTGAACTTATGGTCTATGCGCATAGACAAGCGATGATTGGCATTGGTACTTTGCAAAAGATTATCTTCCTCATAACGCTGCCCGCTATCATTGAGGTAAGTACGGAAAAGTTGTTGATCACTATTGGTTTCTGTCATATTAAAGAAATAACTACCACTGACCTCCGTCTTCTCACCCCATTGATCATTATAGTTTACGCCAAAGGCATGTGTTGTGGCAATTCCTTCTTGCTGTCCTATCATAAAGTTTTCGGAAGCCCCTCCTCTCGGCCCTCCTGCACCTCTACCACGACCTCTTCTTCGAGACGAGGTTCCTACCACTCCCATGATATCCTCTGTCGCAAAGTTCTGCATACTCACATTATTGCTCATCCCAATAATCGATATACGCTGCTCCCCATTAAAAATATTGATCGTTCCCCCTGCCTTGTAGCGACTATCTGTACCATATCCGCCATACAGATTTCCAAACTGGCTTTGCTTGACTTCTGACTTTGTAATAATATTGATCGTCTTAGTCGTATTCCCATCATCCACTCCTGTAAACTCCGATTGCTCGCTGAGTTTATCAAAAACCTGAATCTTATCAATAATCTCAGCCGGAAGGTTCTTTAAAGCAATAGAAGGATCATCTCCAAAAAAAGGTTTACCATCCACCAATACTTTCCGCACTGTTTCCCCCTCGGCCTTCACACCTTCCTGATCAACAGCAATACCGGGCATCTTTCGTATCAAATCTTCCGCACTGGCATCAGGGTTGGTTTGAAAGGAAGAAGCCTTGAACTGTACCGTATCACCTTGAATCGTTGTGGCCGATTGATCTTCTACCACTACGACATCCAAGGTTTTTTCATCCGGTACCATCTCCAACACTTTGGCATTATTAAATCCTTTCTTCACCATGATGGACATTTGTAATCGTTGATACCCCATATAGGTCATTAATAGTTGATAGTTCCCTTCAGGTACTTCCTGAAAGCGAAAAAAGCCTCGCTCATTGGTTACTGTCATTTTCTGATAAGGAGGCTGTCCCAAGGTATCATTACTTAACAGCATGACATTCGCTCCTTCCAGCGGTTGTTTTTGTTCTTGCACCAGTTTTCCCATTAGGACACCTTGTGCCCATACAGAAGTGGTGATCATGGTAAATAGTATAAGGAGTAGGGTACGCATCATATTCATTTAGTCGTATAAAGTCTGTTTCCTGTTGAATCGTTTTAACTCCACCTTTGGTGAGTTGAATTGTTAAATGATTCTACAGCTCCAAAGTAAATACCCGATACCCCTATTCAAAAAAGAATAGAAGTATCGGGTGATTTCATCGACCAAACCGAGCATATAAGAAGTGAGTTTTTTTTGACGTTAACATACATTAGCTCCGGTACCATATTATTACCCTGAGTCGCCCCACCTTTGAACCATAGTAAAATTAACGTTTAACGAAAACCCATTGATTAAGATGAAAGAATTAACAAAACAAGAGATGCAAGCAGTACAAGGTGGTGTCGGTTTTAAGACCGCTTTGGTGGGACTATTTGTGATGATGTATGACTACATCAAGAAAAACACTAGACTTCCTGTGCCTATGCTGTAGAAGGGAATTTGGAGTGATGAGTTATGAGTGATGCTTAAGAAAAAGTTAAAATTCATAACTCATCACTCATAACTAACTTTACTCCGTAACTCTCAGGTAAACAACTGCCGTACCATCATATACATCCTGCCCTATACTCATAGTATCTCCATTTATTTCCAGTATTCCTCCCCAAGTATCCGTCAAGGAGATCATCAAGGTTTCTTTCTTTAAAATAAGGCTCTCATCATAAGAAAGTTTATAACTTCCTTCCCTGTCCCCTTCAGCTAACTCAAAATAAGGTGTCAACATTTCAGGCAACTCTACTTCATACTTGCCTCCATCAAAGTGAAGGATAGAAGCCTTGCCACTTGGTATGGTCTCATTGAGACCTGCAATTCCTCCGACATACTTAAACTCTCTCCAGCTTCCTTGTAGTTCTTTTTTGGTAGGGCGTATTTCGGATTGGCAACTGCTGAACTGAATAAGGATAAATAGTAATGGGATTAAAGAAAAATGTTTCATAAAAGTTTGTTTAGAATCTTTGATTTTTTGAGCTATGTATTTCAAAGAAACAGGAAGTGAAAAATAGGTTGAAACAGTGTCTACTTTTTCACATTATTTAATGCGATAGCTTTTTAAATCAACGCTGCTTATCGAGCATAAACCATAAACATATATCATGTGACAGCCTCCATCTTAACCATTATACTGTACCTCCTTTACTCAACTCTTTTATAAACTATCTTCTTGAATAAAATAATTGACAAGGCATTGGAATTACTGATTGGTTGAGGCTCAATGGTCAAGAAGTCTTCCGTTAGTGTAATAGGTCCTTCTGGCATATATGAATACTCATCATCAAACTCAAAATCAATAAACAACCGCTCCTCGGCTAATGCTTCTCCTCCCAAACTGTCATAATAATAAAGAGTATACCTCTCCCAAGGTGCAGGAGTATAATCAGCCACACGAGCAAGGTATGGAGGCAACTGGGTCTGATACTCCTCTCCCTTAAACTGAATCCGGGAAGCACTATCCTCTGCGATTATTTTCGTTGGATTATCGGAATTATGAAACTCGTACTGGTAAACTCTCCAAGTTCCTTCTAACTCTTGATAAGTAGGCTCTAGCTCCTCTTCGCAACTAAAGGTTAAAAATGAAAACAGCAGTAAAAAAAGTATGGAATTATTGGTCAATTTCATGACTATCATATTTGGATTATGAAAATGTTTGAATACATACATTGTAAAGAGTCATGAAACCTCAAAATGGTTGGAACTTGAAGCTTTGAGTCATAAAAGAAAAAACATGAATCATCCCATATTAACAAATGGCTTAGCTTTCTGAGAATTCATCCCTTTACAACTATCTCACAAGCCCTTTATGAGCTTCTTCATTTTTTCCTTGATGAAAAAACGAAGCAAAAAAATCAAGGCTTTGAAGAATTTGCCTAATTTCTAATCGCAAAAGCTAAAAATTCCAAACTCGCTGCGCTCAAACAATGGAATTTTCTTAACGCTTTTACGATTAAAAATTTTAACGGCAATTCTTCAAGGCCATTTTTAGATATATAAAGGCACTTTTTAAAGAAAAAAATATGAGCCACCCCTTAAATGTTAATATGGGATGACTCATCTTATCAACTTTTGGGAGTAGTGCAAACCCGCTGCAGGTCGTAGGCTGGAGCCTACGACCAGTTTCTAGGGACGCTACGACCAGTTTCTAGATATAATTACTTTTTACCTTTAACCTGTTACTTCTTACCTTCTATATTCTTTTTCTTCCAGAAATGGAAAAAATGATTTACAGGTCCCTTTCCATCACTCAAGTGCATATTTGCTCCTTGCTGAATGGCCAAGCCGATATACTCAATGGCTTTTTCTACCGCCACGTCGATAGCGACTCCTCGTCCCAAAAGTGCTGCGATAGCACTACTCAACGTACAGCCTGTACCATGCGTATTCTTGGTGGCAATTTTATCGTGAGTAATGACCAGGGGCGTATATCCTTTACCGACCCAAGTATCCTGTATTCTTCCTTCTAAATGCCCTCCTTTTAACAATACCGACTGACTTCCGTATTGTAACAATTGCTCTGCTTCCTTTAAGAGATGATCCGTGTCTAACCGTCTCTGTAAAACCACTTCTGCTTCTGGTAGATTAGGTGTAATCACTGTCGCCAAAGGAAAAAGCTTATCAACAATACTATCAATCGCACTCTCTTCTAACAAAATATGCCCCGAAGTAGAAACCATCACGGGGTCTACCACTAAATGTTTTGGTTCGTAGTAACGCATCATATCGGCCACCAACTCCACTGTTTCCTTATTATGCAACATCCCGATTTTGACGGCATCAGCCCCCATATCTTCCATAATCACTCGGATCTGCGCCTCCAGCGTCTTTAGTGGAATAGGATGTATATCCTGTACCCCATGGGTATTTTGCGCCGTTACTGCCGTAATGGCTGACATCCCGTAACACTCCAATGCGGCAAAGGTCTTCAAATCTGCCTGTATGCCTGCTCCCCCTCCGCTATCGGAACCGGCAATCGTCAATATTTTCGTATACTTCATATGCTTTTGTTGAGGCGGCTTGCGCCGCAGGTTGAGTTAAAGCTTCGCTTTGTTGAGCTTCACCTTTGGTGAGTTGAGATCCTAATGGTTCGATTATATATACTGGTCGTTGCGTTATTAAGTTTTGAATATTTACCCATCACTAAGAGATCACTACTCCTAACTCTTTTGCAAACGCATTCTTTTTCTCTGTACAACACATTAAATCAGTCAATAAAGCCTGTTGTTCTTTCCCTTCTACTTGACCTATTTTACGTATATAATCAAAGCACTTCTTCTCATACGAACGTAGATTCAACCAAAGCATAGTATTATTAACCAATTTTGGCAAATTCTCATCCTTTAGAGGTGTATATATTCTATGCTTTTCTTCCCAGTTAGGACTAAATTGACGGTCTATCATTAAGCACTCTTCAGCAAACTCACGTACCGCTTTATCTTCATGATCCAAGAAAAACTGTGCATCAGGATCTCGTCTTAAAGCTGCTTCGTTTTTATAAGTAATAATAATTTCATGAAACACCGGCTTTGTGATAACTATAGAGTCTAAATCATCAAACAAGAAGTGATATAGCTTATCACCATTAACTCCTATTGAAGTTTGACCATAAAGCAATAATACCCGTATCAGTTCCTCCTCTCTAGCTTGAAGTAGTTTAATATGATCTTTTGTGTAAAAACTTTGATCGTTTGATACTACCCTCTCTTCTACTTGGGGAATAACTTCTTCATGAATAGGTGGTATATCCTGAGGAATATCCGCATAGTACTCCGGTGGTGGTGGTGGCGTTTGCTCCCACTCCCTGCGTTGTCTATTCTGTGCTTTTTCTTTTTGATCTATAACTTTTTGCTTGATTTTCTCCCCTTCGGAAATCAAGAGTTCCTCGGGAATATTCAGCAACTTAGCACACTCTTTATAGAACACAGATTGCTTGATGGGATCGGGAATCTTAGCAATACTTTGTACAATATCCCTGGTAACATTTGCCTTCTTGATGGGGTCATTCTCGGCACCCTTTAAGAGCACATCCGTTTTGAACAGAATAAAGTCACGGGCGTGCTTGTCTATATATTCCTTAAAGCGTTGCCCTCCCAACTCACGACAGTAACTGTCTGGGTCTTGTCCTTCCGGCAATACCACTACCCTTACGTCCATTCCTTGTTCCAGAATAAGGTCAGTACCTCTTAAGGAAGCTTTAATCCCGGCCTCATCTCCATCATAGAGGACCGTCATATTATTGGTAAATCGCTTTACCAACTTGATCTGTCCCTCCGTCAAGGCCGTACCGGAACTGGCCACTACATTTTCTATACCCGACTGATGTAAGGAAAGTACATCGGTATACCCTTCTACCAAAAGGGCATTATCCTCCATACGAAGAGCATTCTTCGCCTGAAAAATTCCGTATAGGACATCACTTTTATGGTATACCTCTGTTTCTGGTGAGTTAAGATACTTGGGCTTATCATCCTTCTTTAGGGTACGAGCACCAAAGGCAATTACCCGGCCCGCCAGGTTATGGATAGGGAACATCACCCGACTTCGGAAACGGTCATACTTTCTATCCTCCTTGCGCATGATCAACCCTGCCGCTTCCAGAATGTCCTCCTTAAACCCTTTTTGGAGTGCTGCTTTCTCGAAAGCATCCCATTGATTAAGGCTATACCCTAGCTCAAAGTTTTCGATCGTTTGGTTATGAAAGCCTCTTTCCTTGAAATAACCTATCCCCACGGATTTCCCTTCAGACGTTTTCGTCATTTTCTCAATAAAGAAATCCTTGGCATAGTTCAGGGCAATAAAAAGACTTTCCTTGTGCTCCTGTTTGGCTTTTTCGTCGCTGGTGAGTTCTTTTTCCTGTATCTCAATCCCATACTTTTTTCCCAAGTACTTGATGGTTTCGATATAGGTCAATCCTTCTAACTCTTTTACAAAGCCAATGGCATCTCCTGCTGCTCCACAAGAAAAACACTTATAAATACCACGGGAAGGTGTTACGGTAAAAGAAGGACTTTTGTCGTCATGAAAAGGACACAAGCCAGACCAGTAATGCCCTTTTTTCTTGAGCGTCACGAAGTCTTCCACGATATCCACAATATCGACGGCATCCTTTACTTTCTGTATAGTCTCTTGAGAAATTGACAACGTTCTTATCTTTTTAGAATGAAGAAAAACCATTGATGAAGTCAATCATCAATCTTCCTACAAAGATAAGGATTTCAGTTTTTAATGAAGGATGAAGAATGAAGAATTCTTAATTAATAATTCTTCATTCTTCATTTTTATTACTCTATAGCGGCAGTCACTTCCTGGTTAAGCTGCTTCACATACCCTTTGTAGACTGGTGTGAACTGCCCTAAGCTTCTATAGTGCTTCTTAATCTCAAATTCCCATTCAAGAATCTTCTTCATGTGTATCTTTAAGCTATCCTCAGAGAGCTTGTTACGCATATAGCTATCGGCTTTTTCTATTCGGAAAAGTTCTTCGGTTTGCAGTAGTCGTTCCTGTATTTCGACTCTTTCTTGCTCAAAACCGGGACGATTACGCTTAAAATTCAAAGACACTAATCGCTGGAAGGACTCATGCCTCCACCAAAGGGAATCATTTTTCAGTAAGGTTGCTTCCTTAAATAACCCTTCGTAGATATTATCACCCGGAATAAAGAAAGGTTTGTACAAAGACATACTAGGGGTAGAAGTTCCTGTAAACCAGCAAACATTATCCTCCACCTTCTGACGAATATTTACTACCACAGAGTTATTGGTCTGCCAAGGGGTATTCTTGTTAGCATGTTTGCAAAGATCTTTATCTGTTGAGCTAGAAGGTTTAAATTTTTTCCCCACTTTTTTGTGGCTACTCAATAATTCCATTAACCCTTTCACAGTATAGTCTCCTTGTAGGTTATCCAATGCTTTCTCTATTAGCAATTGTCGTTTACCCTTTTTATGCTTGGATAATACTCCGGCCTTTCCAAAAACTTGATGAAAGTTAAACGGCTTATCTTCCTTGTACCAACGCTTATCCAAAGCCCACTGTTTTAGCCCTTCACTCTGTCCATGCAAGTCTTCTTCCAAGACCATTTCTCCTGAAAGTACTGCCACATCCGCTTTTATTTCCTGATAAGCCCACTCAGCTCCTACAAACTCCAAAACATAAATATGCTTTCGATCTGTGATCAAAAAACTAAAAGACGATCGCTCTTGCTTGCCAGCAAAATGCATCAGGGGATTTACCCCAAACTGTTGACTCAACTCCGTAATTTCCTTCACTGCTGCTTTGGCAGAATCAGATCGCTCTAAAGCCAATCGTAAAAGATCATACGCTGTCAATCCACTATCGGTAGCGGGCAGTTTTACCTTTGTTCGAGTCGCTGTCACGCCAATACATACCCCTTTTTCATTCAGTCCCATATGTGCCCCCCAATACTGTTTTGCCTTGGAGAGCAATACCTCATACGTGTGTGTATGTTGTGGTAGTTCCATAAATGTAGCTTCCACCACTTTCCATTGAGGATCTTTCTGAGCTGGAATTCTAAGAATAGACTGACCTTCATTCGGCACGCCATTGATATTCATACCAAACAAAACCTCAGAATCCGGGGACGATGCTACTCTTATCGCAAATAAATCAGACATATGTGCAGGTTGGAAATAAGAAGACAAGCGGAAAGTTCTAAAAGAGCTCCTTCCACGTCTATTACTTTATTCAAAAAATTATTCTCTTAATTGGATAATGAAAGTATTAATTTTTTCAGAAAAAACACGCATCTATCTCCAATGCATTTGAAAAGCTTGTTGACAATACTTTCACTTCATGCTTTCAACGCCTACCTTTGTTACTTAGTGTATGCATTCGTAGAAAACCCTTGCATTCCATGTTGTGATAATGATCAATAAGCAAAACTACCATGAAGTTTTTTGTAGAAGATACCGCCATAGAAATACGAAAAGAAGGAGATCGCCCCTCAGATGAACACCGTTACGTAACTTATGGCAATATTAGTGCTGACAGCATATGGAAACATTACTGTCAACTAAGAGATAAACAAGTACAAGGCCATAAACCCTTATTATTTTACGTCAAGGACTACACCAAAACTGTCAAGCAGGTCAGTGAACATTTTAAGGTAGTACATGCTGCCGGAGGCTTGGTGTCTAAGGAAGATACCATCTTATTTATGCATCGTCGTGACAAATGGGACCTCCCTAAAGGACATGTAGATGCAGGGGAAGAGATTGAAGAGGCGGCTGTCCGAGAAGTAATGGAAGAATGTCAGGTAGAAGCTTCTCTAGGAGAAAAAGTAGGGGAAACATGGCACACTTATGTATTAAAAGGTAAGGACATCCTAAAATGTACACATTGGTACTCAATGCATTGCACTAATGATTCTGACATGAAACCTCAAGAAGAAGAAGATATCACAGCTTTACGCTGGATGACAAGGGAGGAAGTTAAACAGGAAGTCTGGAAGAATACATTCGCATCGATCAAAGAAATATATGAAATTTTTGAACGTCGTTAAGGGAATCGCCTTAATAGGAAGTACATTACTACATACCTCACTACAGGCACAGGACATGCTTGTTCCTTTACTGTCTACAGAACATCAGAAGGTGGGATATATTCATCGTACGGATAGCTCCTCCTACATTATCGCACCCTCTTATGAAGAAGCAACTTCTTTCTCTGAAGGGCTGGGTAGAGTACGTACTTCTGAGGGATACTTTTTACTAAATAAGAAAGGAGAAAAACTCAATACGACTCCTTATGCCTTTATTGGCTGGAGTAATATGATGAAAAGCTCCCAGCTTTTCTTCTACGAAGGCAAGTATATTGCCATACAAACTGCTGAAGGGTTATGGGGATTGATAGATAAAAAAGGAAAAGTCGTTCTGGAACCCCGATACACTTCTTTTGAGTACTTTGAAAATGGTGTTTCAAAAGTTTCTGTTTATAACCAAAACTTGCAGCAAGAACTGTTTGGATTAATCGATCCTAAAGGCAGAGAAAAGCTAGCAACTTATTTTGATTTTATCACACCGCTAATTCACCGTAAAAATCGCTACCTGGCAGGACACTATGGAGAGGACGGCACGGTACGTATACGTCTTTTTGATGGGGCTGGGAAGGAAATTATTGGTAGTCAATACGAACTAATAGAGGAATTACCCAACGGGCTATTACGTGTACGACAAGAAGGTATTTACGCTCTTTTCAACGTGAATGGAAAAGCACTTACGCCATTCCAGTACCATGATATCTTTCCTGATGTCAAAGGATATATGCGCATTACTCAAAATGGGCGAGAAGGACTGCTATCCCCTGAGGGAAAAGAAATTTATGCTCCTATTTACCGTAAAGTGGCATTAACTGACACCACTGCGATCATTACTCCCATGCATCGTATCACTGCCGTAACAGCCTCCAAGGAAGTGTTGGGACAGTGGGATTACGATAAGTTGGAAAATATTGGAAAGGGAGTATTTCTTTTTGACAGTCATGGAAAAAAAGGAATCACCACCTTACACGCAGAGATCAAGCTCTTTGGACAGTACGAACATATCGGCCCTTTTATCAAAAATAGAAGTATCGTCCGAAAAGATGGTCTTTATG
Source organism: Algivirga pacifica (assembly GCF_039543525.1). NCBI lineage: Bacteria > Pseudomonadati > Bacteroidota > Cytophagia > Cytophagales > Flammeovirgaceae > Algivirga > Algivirga pacifica. Next base: position 135,543 of record NZ_BAABJX010000052.1, on the reverse strand, counting down.
GAGTCATTAATCAGAATGGTGAGATCATTATACCTGTTGCTCATAAAAAAATCACCCAAGAGCAAGCGGAGGTTTTTCGAGTGACCGACCATAATACTGATCTTTACGACCATCAGGGAAGTAACATCACCCAAGGACGTTACCCCTATATTGATCAACCGTCAGGTAAGATGTATCGTGTATTTGATGGGCAGAAATATGGTTTTCTAAATGAAGAGCTCCAAGAGGTCATTCCACTGATATACCGAGATGCAGAGGCTTTTAATGGTCCTTATGCCGTTGTTCGTCAAGGACAATATTATGGCGTTATCAACCGAGAGGGTGAGTGGGTTATTTCTCCTTTTGTCGATAAACTTATGAGTATTTCTGAGGGCACCTTTTTATATAAAAACAATGAGCAATGGGGTACTCTAACCGCTAGTGGCATTGAGGTATTTCGTACGGACATCATGGAGTTACAGGTAAAGAAAGGGGCTGTTTACAGTAAGTATCGTGGAAAATTTGGTCTGATCAACGAAGCGGGCGAAGCTTGTCTTCCTCCTGTGTACGACTCCATTTCTACTGTGAGAGCAGATCAAACTGTCTTTATGTACAAAAACGGAAAACGATATTTCAAGCACCTCTATGAGCCTGGCGTACCAGGCCCTGATGCCTATGATCACTTATTATGGGTTGGTGAGCAAACTGAAGGGTATGCTCCTGTGAAAATCCATCAACGCTATGGATTTGTAGATTTTCTGGGACGTCTTCGTATCTCTGCTCGCTATGAAGCGGTACAGCCTTACTCTGAAGGACTAGCTCCTATTCGTTTAGGAAATAAATGGGGATATTTGGATAAAAGAGATCGTATTATCATCCAACCTAAGTACGAAGAAGCCACACCTTTTGAGGATAGTATGGCTATCGTCAAAAACAAAGGAAAGTATGGCGTACTACATCGTTCAGGGAAAGAAATTTTACCTTGTCGCTACGAACATGTCGAACGACTGCCTACTGGTAACTGGCTTATTCAGGAAAATGGTAAGGCAGGTGTTTTTGCAAAAGATGGTATGCAAGGCATTTATGGAAAGTACAGTCAACTAAAAGACTTAGGCAACGGATTTGTTATCACGCAATCTGAAGGGAAATATGGATTGGATTACCTTCGAGGATTGGTCATCTATTTCCCCCAATTTGATCGCATAGAATACAATGCTATGGATGGTACTTTCTTGCTGTACGAGAAGCAGGAAATTCAAGTCTATCCTTTGTAAGAGAGGTATAATACCCTTTTATCAAACTATCGGGTGCCCACAAGGGGCACCCTTTTACCTTTTACCTTTTACCTTTTACCTTTTACCTTAAATGTCTTTTTTCTGATCGAGCAGCTGTTCAAACAGTTTTTGATTTTTTTCAGATAATTCCTCCAGCACAATATCTTCTGCCAACTCATTAAGAATATTAATCAAAGAATTCACCTTTCCTTCCACAGAGTAATATTTATTGATCACGACCACCTTATTACTTTTCAAGATACAATACCCTGAATTGAAGCTCCCTTTTTCATAGCGCAATATGTAGGGGGTTTCAGCAAATAGATCTTCTATCTTATGTAATAATCCTTTGGTTGGTTTCATCGTTACGGCTTCTTTAAAAAATTTTATTCCAAACGTAGCAAAGCTAAAGATTGAAATATAAATTCTAACCTTTCCTCATAAAAAAAGTGGTATAGCACAAGGCTTATACCACTTAGTCAAATTGATTGGTAGTTGTATACTTCAGGATATAAACCTCAGTTTTTCACTTCTTGCGTAATTACTTTATTGACAGTATCGATCAGCTGATCATAATCTACAGGCTTTGGAAGGTACTCATTGATTCCTACCGCCTTGAACTGATCTACCGTAAAGTTTTGTGCATTTCCGGTAATTGCAACAATAGGGATACCTGCTTTATTTGGATCCTCCATTGCACGAATTTGCTTGGCGCACTCCATGCCATTCATTGTAGGCATATTGATGTCCATCAAAACTACATCAAAGTCAGAAGACTTTATCTCATTAAGTGCCGATACACCATCCTTTACGGATACAATTTCGAAATTTTGAAATTGAAGGACTTTACGTGTAATATTCTGAATTACTGCACTATCCTCTGCTATAAGAACTTTTCTTGCCATAATACTGGTGTTTTAGTTTTCAATCTGAGAGAAAATGTTTGCAAAGAGACAAGCTCACCTTCATCTCATTTTATGGGTTGTTTAAAAGGTGTCACTTCTTACGAAGATGGTATTTAATATTAATATATGTAAAATATTAGACTCAAAAAAAACTAATATTTCCATTTTCTATCACATTGGTCCTATTTCCATTCTTCCAATACTTGCTTAAACTCTTCAAAGGCTCTACGGATAGCCAGAAAATCCTCTCGCAAGTCACTGGCATTTTCAGCTTTTAGCTTCTGCTCCCCAATACGGGCTTTCTCCGATAACTTTACTATTCCTAGTTGGGCAGCAGCTCCTTTAATCGTATGCATATCCCCACGAATTCCTTCCAGGTCTTCCTCTTCCAATCCTTTTTCAATATGTTGGAACAAGACTTCTATATCCTGACAGAACTCTTCGTAAGACATGGCTATTAGCTCTTCACCTCCATACTTGCTCAGTTGTTGTGGAAAAGAGATCTGTATTACCACACTACCATCCTCTCCTAATAAATCTTTATTGAGAGCATAGGATTTTTTAACTGGCTTCGGTACATCGACAATAACAGAAGCCTCCCGCTCCTTCATCTCAAACTGCTTTTCTCCTCTATTCAAATGCTCCAATAAGCACTCGACCATACGCGGTGTATCAATAGGTTTAGGAAGCACATCATCTAAGCCTGCATCCAAGAACTCCTGGATTTCCTCTTCCATCGTGAAAGCCGTTAAGGCAATAATAGGAATCTTCCAATCTGGACGTACTTCATGGATTTTTGCGGTGGCTTCCAACCCATTCATCACAGGCATCTGTATATCCATAAATATGAGATCATAATCCTTGCTCAAGGCTTTTTCCACTGCCTGCTGTCCATCCGCAGCCTCATCCACTTCACATCCCAACTTCAATAGTATACTTCGTCCTATATGTCGGTTCGTTTTAAAATCATCGACAAACAGTAATTTAGGAGCTTCAACAAAACAATGCGTAAATACATTGCCTATTTTAGAAGGCTTATTGGTTTCTTCCTGAGTAGTAGTATCTGCCTCAATAGAAAACCAAAATGTACTTCCTTCTCCCTCTACAGAATCAACCCCTAATTCTCCACCCATCAAAACAGCCAGTTCCCTCGCAATAGGCAAGCCCAAACCTGTTCCCTTAAGCGTCTTGGAATAAGGATGATTGACCCTTGTATAAGGATCAAATAGTTTCTCCATGTCGGCCTCACTAATTCCTACTCCAGTATCTTTTACACTAACATAAAATACCCAACGACGGCTGTTCGTAAACTTAGGAGAACAAATTACCTGCACATGCACCTCTCCCTCTGGAGTATACTTAATTGCATTACTCACCAGGTTATTCAAGATCTGTATAAAGCGCAGTTCATCAATCATGAAGATTTCAGTAGGCTGACGATTAAAGGTGATTTTAAATTCAACTCCCTTTGCACGTGCTGCTGTTACATTCACCTCATGAATCTTATCCATGGTATACATCAGGTTGACAGGCCTCAAGTTAAGATCCATCATCTCTGCTTCTATCTTGGATAGATCAAGTATATCATCAATAATCTGCTGCAGCGTCATGGTCGTGGTCATAATCGTCTCCATATGTTTGACCTGCTCCAACTGTAAATGAGTATCTTGCAGTAGTTGCAGCTCTCCCATAATTCCATTCAGCGGTGTACGCATCTCATGACTCATCTTAGAAAGGAACAATCGGCGCACCTCATTGACATCTATCGCCTTATTACGTTCATCTTCTAAGCTATCTTTCAGCTTTTTCCATTCGGTTACGTCCTTCGCTACTCCTTGAATCTCCCAATTATCATTCTCGGTCTTTGATAACCAGAAGGTCAAAGAGATATACTTCTCTTCTCCAGTCACTTTATTTCTTACTGGATGTAAAGAATCTTTGACGATTTTATTTTTCTTCAGCTCAGGATAAACCTCTTCTTTCAGGGATTTCTTATCCAAATAGAAATCTGTCAACTTCTTGCTCAAAGCATCTTCTTCTGTTACTCCGAGCATCTCATAGATAGAAGGAGAAATCATCAATATATTTCCTTCCATATCAGCCTTGAAGTAAACCACATCTTTCAAGGACTGGAAGATGGTTCGGAAAACCCCTTCACTCTCTTTCAGTTTGGTTTCCAAAACTTTTCGCTCGGTCACATCTGTCGCTACGGCATATACTTCCCTGATACTATCATCCTTATAACGAACGGGACTAAGCTGTACTTCTAACCACTTTTCGGAGCCATCGGCATTACGCGTACTCCATTCAAACTTCAGATTTTCACCTTTGAAGGCTTTTACATACCGTCTTTCCCAAAAGTTAATCTGTGGTCTTCTAATATTCTTTAGATGGTAAACAAAATCGTTTTTATTAATCAGCGTCCCCAACGATAGCATGTATTGCTGAAACTTGTGATTGACCTTCACAAATCGTCCATGAGGATTAATTACCCATTTCAATTGCTCTCCACTCTCAAACATTGCCTCCAAACGGGATTTACTGCGATCCATCGCCTCTTCCGTCATCAGCTTATCCGTCATGTCTACCAAAAACATACGGAAGACATTCGGCTGCTTCATGTTATAAGATTTCTTGCAAGCCACATGTCCACGCAGGCTAAAGACCTTGTCCTTTCCCTTCATACGAATATCCAGGAAACTAGATTGGTTTGTTTCAACCACCCTTTCTAAAAGCTTCTCAAACGTCCCTTTGTCCTTCTCTAGGAGAAGCTCAAAAAGATTCTGTTCCAGCATATCCCCTTCCATGATTCCCAAGCCACTGCTACAAGAGTCATTGGCAAACAGAATATTTCCTTGCTCATCAAAAACAATAATAAAATCACTGGATTGAGAGAAGAACTCTTTTAATTCCTGATCGTCCCGAGTATATTTTTCAGCTGCCAGAACATAAGAAGTAATATTTTCTATCAATAGGACCGTCAGTTCCTGATCTTTCATTCCTCGCACACTGACATAAGGCTGTTGAAAAGGGCCTTTAAGCTTTGCTTTGTAAATAAAAAAATCTTGGGAAAAGTCAGGAGTTTGGCTAGCACCTACCTCAAATAGTTGCTTAAATGCATACCCTTTAATCGCATCTTCCTTCAATAAGCTCAGTTGCTCAAAAGCATGGTTAGCAGCCACAACCTCCCCCTCTCTGTCGCAACAGACGACTGCCATATCACCTTCACGCAAACGATAATATAAGTTATCAGAAGCCTGTAAACTCCCTGATAACTCCATCAGTTCATCAGAAAGCTCTTTTAGCAATCTTGGATTACAGGCTACGGTTGTTTCTTCCGCAGAAGGTTCTTCACTCAATGAATGATTCAAGCGCTGCAAACGAGCAGACAATGCCGCCAACTGGTTTTTAATCTGATGGTGTTCTGTGCGATTCATTACGTACTAATAACAAATTAGGCCTTTTGAAGTGTGATAGTTAATTGTAAGTGAGAGGACAAACCCTATACTATTCCGATTAAAAGTTTTTTACTCTTTAATTTAAGTTTCCTGTAAGGATCAGGATAACATACTTGAACATGTAAAGTAATATACCAATATTATTTGGCATTTACAGTACAGTTATTTAGTAAAAAATTAATTCAGAAGGATTTATCACAATTAATATCTAAAAATATTACCAATGCAATAAGTGTTTCTTACCCCTTAAAATAACATCTGTGTGCTTAAATCTGTGAAAAATCCTTTTTTTTGAACAGGAAGCTCCTATAAAAGGTTAATATTCAGGATATATTTAATTAAATTTGTCACTTCTCAAAGTTTAATCGTTTTCTAATGGAAAAACATTCGTCAGTGAAGTTCTGACATTCCTCATCTTTATCTATTGAGGAAGATCATTGGTTTACAGGATAATCATTGGCATTATTGTATACTACGTGATATCACCTTACATTTTGTACTGTATGAACACAAGGAATGTAAGAAGATATACGTAAAACATCCAAGGAAGCCATGATCATTGACAGAAACTGTTTTTTAAACGCTTAGGCAATGCAAAACAACTTTAAAGCCATTTCCCTTTCATATAAAACCGCACCGCTGGAAATCAGGGGGCAATTTTCCATACAGGAAGGGGAATATGCAGACGTATTGTTAAAGATAAAAGAGACCATCGGCATACAAGAAGCCCTGATTGTTTCTACCTGTAACCGTACAGAAGTTTATTACTCTGCTTCTGAAGACCTTTCCATACCCTTAATCAAACTTTTGTGTGTACAAAAAGGGATTCCTTCAGAAGACGCTACAGATCTTTTCGCTAATATCACCGATCCACAGGAAGCACTATGGCATCTGTTCAGTGTTTCTATGGGCTTGGAATCTCAGGTTGTTGGAGATATACAAATCTCCAATCAAGTGAAACGCTCTTACCAACAAAGTGCTGATGCCGATATGGCAGGACCTTTCCTTCACCGATTGATGCACAGTATTTTCTATACCAACAAACGCGTAGCTCAAGAGACTGCCTTCCGTGACGGAGCGGCCTCTGTATCCTATGCAGCTGTTGAAATGGTGGAAGAACTGACCAATGACATCCACCAGCCTAAGATATTGGTCGTAGGCGTAGGTGAAATTGGGGAAGATGTAGTCCGCAACTTATTGAATACAGATATTACAGACGTACAAATCTGTAACAGAACCTTCTCCAAGGCAGAAGCTTTAGCCGAAGAATGTGGCTTTGAAGCGATCGACTTCAGTCATGTGTGGCATGCTTCTAAGGAAGCTGATGTTATTATTTCCTCAGTAGCTGTTCCAGACTTCTTCCATAAAGAGCGTGTCAATGAGATGGATATTCTTGCATTTAAGTGCTTTGTAGATCTCTCAGTCCCTCGCTCTGTAGCTCACGAGGTAGAACAAATCCCTGGCGTTTTGGTCTACACGGTAGATGACATCAACAACCGAGCGGATAAGGCTTTAGAAAAACGTAAAAAAGCCGTTCCTCACGTAAAAAATATCATTGAAGAGACATTGACAGAATTTAGTCAATGGGCACAGGAGATGGTTTTCTCCCCTACAATACAAAAGCTGAAAAACTCTTTAGAGCAGATCCGCCAAGAAGAAATCCGTAAGCACTTGAAAAGTCTTTCGGAAGACGAAGCGGATAAAGTGGAAAAGATCACAATGAATATCATGAACAAGATCATTAAAATTCCTGTTCTACAGCTCAAAGCAGCATGTAAAAGGGATGAGGCCAATACACTCGCAGAGGTCTTGCATGACTTGTTTGACCTTGAAAAGACGAATACAACAAAGAAATAAATAAAAAGGAGATGGCTGCAGCCATCTCCTTTTTTAAAGCAAACCTTTTAATGCTTCTTGCAAGTCAGGATGTTTAAACGTAAAGCCTTGATGCTTAATTTTCCCTGTATACACCTTACAGCCTTTCAATACGATATCCGCTTGCTCCCCCAATAAAAGTCGTAAAGCAAATTCCGGCACATTAGGTAAAAGTATGGGTCTTCCCAATACTTTAGCTATTGTTTCTGTTAATTCCTTATTGGTGACAGGGATAGGTGCTGCCCCATTATATACTCCTTTCATTTGCTCATTCTCCAGGGCAAACACAAAAAGACGTGCTATATCCTCAATATGTATCCAGGACACATACTGTTTGCCTGAACCTAAAGGAGATCCTACCATATACTTCACAGGTAACACCATCTTAGCTAAAGCGCCTCCTCCTTCTGCTAGTACCACTCCTATACGAATCCATACGCCCCGAATGCCTTGATCGACAATAGGCTGTGTAGATTTTTCCCAAGCTACACAAACCCCTGCCAGAAAGTCGCTCCCTGCCTCAGCACTCTCTGTGATCAGCTGACCTCCTGTATGCCCGTAATACCCTACTGCTGAGGCTGAAATAAATGCTTCTACCTGATGATCTAACTCCTTTAGCTTGTCAGACAATAATTTTCCGGATTGCACCCTACTATTAACGATCTTCGCCTTATAAGCTTCTGTCCATCGTTGTCCTCCTACATTAGCTCCTGCCAAATGAATAATATAATGGGCTTGTTGAATTGCTTCAGGATCTATCATCCCTTTCTCTGGGTCCCATTGATAGTATTTAACCTTATCGCCCGTTCTTGCCTTTCGGGAGAGGTAACTAACACTGTACCCCTTATTTAGCAAAATATCTGTAATAGCCTGCCCTAACAAGCCAGTACCTCCAGTAATTAATACATTTTTTTTCATGAGTAATCGTTGGTCGTATTCGTTGGGTTACGTATTAAGGGTGTATTTATTGGTTATCGCTTATCGTCTATAAACAATAAGCGATAACCAATAAGTGGTATATTACTTTCTGTACTTCGCCATCACTTCCTCATACAAGGCTTCATACTTAGGCCTAATATTCGAAATTTCAAATTCTTGCGCTCTCTTAAGTGCATTAGCCTTAAAGGTCGCTAAATTCTCATCCTGCAAAATATGAATGGCATTTTTGGCCATATCCTCTACATCTCCCACTTCACTCATAAAGCCGGTTACCCCATTAATATTTAGTTCAGGAAGTCCTCCTGCGTTCGATGAGATTACAGGTACCTCACAAGCCATTGCCTCCAAGGCAGCCAATCCAAAGCTCTCTTTTTCGGAAGGCATCACAAAAAGATCTGCCACAGATAATACTTCCTCAATCTGTTCTAGTTTTCCAAGGAAGCGAACATCTCCACAGATTTGGCACTCATAACACATCTCTTCCAAGTGTGTACGTTCAGGGCCATCTCCCACCATCAATAACTTGGCTGGCACCTCCTTAGATACTTTCTTAAACACTTCAATCACATCTGCCGCCCTTTTCACCTTTCTCATATTAGAAATGTGAATAATCAACTTTTCTCCGTTGGGGCAAATCGCTTTCTTGAAATGGTCTTTAGGGTGCTTACGGAAACGGTCCAAGTCAATAAAGTTATGGATAACCTTAATATCGGTTGTATCCCGTATTCCAAAGTATTCATGTGTCTCCTGCTTTAAGCTATCTGACACTGCCGTTACACCATCTGATTCATTTATACTAAAAGAAACTACTGGCTCAAACGTCTCCTCTTTTCCTACTAAGGTAATATCTGTACCATGTAAAGTGGTCACAAATGGAATATCATAGCCCTCACTTTTCAGGATTTGCTTTGCCATATAAGCGGCCGAGGCATGAGGAATTGCATAATGTACATGCAATAAATCCAGTTTCTCATTCCGTACAACATTCACCATACTACTGGCCAATGCTAGCTCATAAGGAGGGTACTTAAACAAAGGATATGTACGAATATCTACTTTATGATAAAAAAGATTTTCATTGAAAAAATCCAGGCGCGTAGGCTGATTATACGTTATAAAATGAACATCATAACGACCTGTCTCCGCCAGTGCTTTTCCCAGCTCTGTTGCTACTACTCCACTTCCGCCATAAGTGGGATAGCAAACAATACCTATTTTAAGTTTCATAAGTGCTTTTTAGTAAGTAAACGCCGGTCACCAAAATTAAATTAGTGAGCGGCTACCACTGCATTATAACTGATTCCCATATGTGAGGTGTCATAGACACAAATCCCATTCTCAATCACCAATACCTGTGGAGACTGATGATCAACCGCAAACTCTTGAGCTACCTGATTAGAAACATCCCTGTAGCTAATCAAATCTAATAGATAAGGCTTTATGGGGGTCTCTTCTTTCCAGGCTCTCTCCAGGCGATTCAAAGCCATAGCACTTATAGAACAACGGGTACTGTGCTTAAAGATCAATACCTTCTCATTTTTTGATATTTCCTTGATTTCTTGCAGTTGCTCAACTGACGTCAAACTATTCCAATCCATAACTTATTTATTTTTTGGTCTTCGCTGCAGACCTATTGTAGTTGTTTTTATGTAATGTATAGACACAAAGATAATAACTCTTTGTTGACTGATAATGTTCAGGGAATAAGCGAACCCTTGCCGTGAGGTAAGGGTCTACACATATGAGGCAAGAGCCTACACAAAGACCTCTTTTTTGTAAATTATCGGATATAAAAAAACCGGACTCTAACATAGTAGAATCCGGTTGTATATCTTTCTCCTCGTAAAAAGGATTAGATGCTGTTTACAAATCTAGTCAATTTAGATTTTTTGTTGGCAGCGTTATTTTTGTGGATAATATTTTTCTTTGCCAATTTATCCAACATAGACGAAACTTTTTTCAAAAGCTCTTCTGCCTCTGCTTTATCAGTTGCCGCTCTTAGTTTTTTAATGAACGTACGAGTAGTTTTCAACTGATATCTATTTCTTAGACGTTTCGCCTCATTCGAACGAATTCTTTTCTTCGCAGATTTATGATTAGCCATTTTATATAAAATTAAAAATAATTCTTACTTAAATGTATTAACTATATACACCCTTCAAAACGGAATGCAAAACTATGACATTCTGATCAATAAAGCAAAAGTTTTGTCAAGGTAATCCTGTATATATCTATAAATATTCCTAAGAAATTCTTAGTCAATGATCTCAAAACCTGTGTATTTGTGCAATACCTTAGGAATTTTGATGCCCTCTGGCGTTTGGTTATTTTCCAAGATAGCGGCCAAAATTCTTGGTAATGCCAAAGCACTACCATTTAGTGTATGCAACAAACGTGTCTGCTTACCATCTCTATAACGCAGTTTTAAGCGGTTTGCCTGATAGTTCTCAAAATTACTCACAGAACTTACTTCCAACCAGCGTCCCTGTCCTGCAGACCACACTTCCATATCGTAGCAAAGGGCAGCGTTAAAACTAATATCTCCTCCGCACAATAGCAACTTACGATAAGGTAATTCTAGCTTTTGCAACAACCCTTCTACATGCGCACACATCTCGTCCAATACTTGATAAGAATCTTCCGGCTTCTCGATGCGTACCAGCTCTACTTTATCAAATTGGTGCAAACGGTTCAACCCTCTTACGTGTGCTCCCCAGTTTCCAGCTTCACGACGGAAACAAGGCGTAAAACCAGCAACCTTTTGAGGAAGGTCTTTTTCTTCTAGAATCACATCACGATACATGTTTGTAATCGGCACCTCGGCTGTAGGAATCAAATAGAAGTCGTGGTTCTCAATATGGTACATCTGTCCTTCCTTATCAGGAAGCTGTCCTGTACCGATTCCTGAAGCTTCATTGATCACGATAGGAGGTTGTACTTCCATATAACCATTATCAACGGCCTCATCCAGGAAGAAACTCACCAACGCACGTTGCAAACGGGCACCTTTTCCTTTATAGAATGGAAAACCTGCTCCGGTTACTTTATTCCCTAACTCAAAATCAATAATATCATATTGGTCGATCAGGTCCCAATGTGCCTTCGCATCTTCTGCCAATGTTGGTTTCTCCCCTTTCTCGTATACCACTACGTTGTCATCTTCTCCGTTACCTTCCGGTACACTTTCATGTGGTACGTTAGGAATTTGGTAAAGCAAGCTTTTCAACTCTTCCTCCAACTCAGTCACACGGTCAGCCAACGTTTTAGAACGCTCTTTCAGCTCACCTGCCTTTGCCCTTACCGCCATGGCTTCATCTTTCTTGCCTTCTTTCATCAAGGCGCCAATTTGGCGGTTAGTTTGGTTGGCTTCAGCCAAAGCATCATCTCTTTCTTTTTGACAGCCTCTACGCTCCTCATCTAATTTGAGCGCTTTCTCTACCATTGCTTCCGCATCTTCCAAACGTTTCTTCTGAAGACCTTTAATTACGGCCTCCTTATGCTCTCTTATATATGCAACTTGAAGCATTATTAACTAAATCTAGTAGTTCACCATGAATAAATAATCGCACACCTGCTTTCTTCATCTCTTGTAAAAGGTATCATTGTATCCACAAAAATACAAGGCATAGCAAAATGGATCAGAAAGGAAAAAGATAGGTATTTCCACTCTCATAATCCATACAATTCCCAAAAGGCTTACATGCTATAAAAATCCCCTTAGGACGTGGAACTCAAGCGTACAAACAAATATAAGTAAACATTTATGACTTATCGGGTATGTTATTATAGAAATGGGAGATAAATTGAAAATTTTAGATAATAATCATGAAGATTTCCCATACTCTTTGAGTATCTCCATTTCTTTCTTTCAAAAAACGCACGTGCATATTTCGATGATTTTTTAAGAAGCGTTAGAAAAGTAGTACTTTTCCTACCTTGTTTTTGACTGCCTATACTTATGGAATTGTTGGAATTAACGGCCTATCTATCTGCAGGCATTGCCGCAGGTGTGGTCAATACCCTTGCAGGGGGTGGGTCTATCTTTACCTTATCGTTACTTTTATTCATGGGGGTGCCCGCTCCACTAGCCAATGGTACCAATCGGCTAGGGATTCTAGTGCAGAATATCTCTGGTGCCTATACCTTTCATCGCTCCGGTCTACTCAATGTAAAACAAAGCCTCATCTTCATCATTCCATCTTTATTGGGCGCCTTAACGGGGGCCTATATTGCCACAGATATTTCCACAGAACATATGGAGGATATTGTAGGTGCGCTAATGGTCTTTATGTTATTCTCCATTCTTATCAAGCCTTCTACAGGTAATAAACGTATACAAACCTTAGGACAGGACCTCTTCCGATGGTATTTTATTCCCCTGTTTTATGCGATTGGTTTTTATGGAGGGTTTGTACAGGCTGGTATCGGTATCTTGATCATTGTTTCCCTATCCCTCTCTGCCTCTATGCCCCTTATTCGGAGCAATGCGATCAAAATGTTAATCATTGCCCTTTATAGCTTACCTGTAGTTCTTATCTTTGTCTTTCAGGGCCAAATCTTATGGCTTGCCGCCATTCTCCTGGCTATAGGTCAATTAAGCGGTACCTGGATCACAAACCGATATCTCACAAAAATTGAGGGAATCGATAAATGGATCAAATGGATTATGATTGTCATGATTTCCATTACGATTGTGAAAACATTCTTTTTATAGTATAGTAATTAAGCGTTTGTTCAATTTGTTTAATTGAGCTTCGCTCGTTCATAATGTTTAGTTGTTGAATCGATTATATGGTGCTTAAAACTTATACCTATTCGTTATTTCTCCTTAATAAGAAGAACGATTAATCACTAATTCCGTTAAACTTTTCGGAGTTTATTTCAAATAAACATTGTGAACGAGCGAAGCTCCACTAAACACTATGAACAAATTGTTTTATTAAAACATTCGAGTGGCTTGTTAAGCTGTTTTATGGTTAAACGATAAGCAATAAGCGATAAACAACTAAACATCATGAACGAGCGAAGCTCAACTAACATACGCTGTGTAGCGGTATCAACAACAAGACAGATAGACTAATGAACATCAACTTTATGATTAGTGACTGTGATGGTGTCATCATTGACAGTGAGATCATCGCAGCAGGGGTAATGGTAGATTACCTAAAGGCACAAGGTGCCCATATCGATATGCAAGAATACCTACGTACTTGGTCTGGAACCACTTTTACGGGTATTATGAAGCACTTCCGAGAAAATGAAGGAGTACACATCCCTACGAACTTTTTAGAGGATATTGAAGAGCGCCTATTAATCCGAAATGCGAAGGAACTAAAAGGCATCAGGGGCGTCAAAGAAGCTTATGAGAGTATTCCCCTTCCCAAAGCATGTGTTTCCAACAGTATCAGCTCACACGTACGAAAGGCGATAGAAATGGTTAACCTGAAAGATAGTTTTCAGGATAGGGTATACTCCGCCGTAGAACTCGTAGAAAACCCTAAACCTGCACCAGATATTTACCTACATGCCGCCCAGAAAGAAAAAGTGACTCCTTCTGAAGTAGTCGTTATTGAGGATAGTAGAAGTGGGGTAAATGCAGCGGTAGCAGCAGGTATGACCGTCATCGGATTTACAGGAGCCAGCCATATTCTGGATGGATATGGAGAAACGTTGAAAAACCTCGGAGCACACTATGTCATCAACGATATGAGTGAACTACCTGCTTTGGTGGAGCAGATTGGAATATTCGTTTAAATTGTTGAATCGTTGAATCGTTGAATTGAGCTTCGCTCGTTGATTCGAGTTGATATGTTCTATGAGTATTAGTATACATCTCAATTAACAGTTCAACTCGAATCAACGAGCGAAGCTCAATTCAACGATTCAACATTATGAACAAAATACATGATCCACGGGAATATCATGTTCCTCCACCGATAGGTGATCAACCATTTGAAAGCTATGCGCCAACCCCACCTTCATTGCTTCCGGATGGTCTTGTAAAAAGGTATCATAATACCCTGCCCCATACCCCAATCGGTTACCTTCATGATCATACCCTACTGCGGGTATAACAATCAAATCATAGCGTCCCTCATATTCTTCCTCTGTCGTAGGATGAAGTGTCCCAAATTTACCAGTTTCCAGTTCAGACAAGCTATGCAACACACAATGCTTAAGTGCTCGATTTTTCAAAGTTTTAGGAACGACCACCTTGTGCCCTTTCTCTAAAGCATACCTCACTAGTGGTAATGTGTCTACCTCATTCTGAATTGGTAAATAGGTATGAATAACATCGGGGGTATGCTCCTCTATCCAATCTTTTAATTGCTTCCAAATGATGTTCGAAGAATGGCTAACTTCTTCCTGTGACATATTTCGACGATGCTCCAATAATATTTTTCTTAGCTCTTGTTTCATGTTGGTGGTTTGGTGATTGGTGGCTTGTGCTTTTGTTTGGTTAAGATATCTCAACGTTTTTTAACATCTTCTATTCCAACCTTTTATGATAAATCGTTTTCTTTTCTGTAAACAAATAAATTTATATGTACAGAAAAATACTATATCTCATCCTGCTTTTTCTTGGTCTGACATTTAAAGGGTATACCCAAGATAGCTTAAGTGTTTCCTTGCTCGTAACCGATTTTGACACCAAAGCTCCCTTACCTTATGCCCATGTCTTACTTACCGACAGTACGGGCGTTACGACAGACTTGGAAGGAAGGGCGTTCTTCTCTTTTGTACCTGGAGATAGTCTAACGGTTAAGTACCAAGGATACCGTCCTATTACTATAGAAATTCCCGAAACCCAAGAAGTCATCTATTTTGTACATATCCCCCTTTCTCCTGATAAGGTATACCTTTCCGAAGTAATTGTACGTCCATTTCCAGCAACCAAAGAAGCGTTCAAAGAAGCCTTTATAGCTTATGGGAATGTCGAAAATGCTGAAAAGGCCAAGTTGGAGAACATGCAAAAAAATATGCAAGACCTCAAAAAGCTGCTGTTGGAGAACCTCCATAATTATGATAAAACTGCAATGGACCAAACGGAGATGTTCCGGCAGTTTAATCAACAACTCATTGACTCCAGAAGTAACGTAGTCCCTACATTTGGTCCTTCTTACTCTGGTTCTGGAGGTTTTTATAGGACCTCTCGTGAAAAACAATTAGAGAAACTCAAAAAAATCAAGGAGCAAGAAAAACAGGCATTACTACAATCACTACAAAAACCCGATTCCTTACTATTCTCCCCTCTTGATTCTGCCGCTGTGACAGAGTAAACCTGTCATATAACGTCAAGTTTTCATCCAATACTGACAATTTTTCACCTTAAAACGCAATGGAACGGGTATTGATAAAAAAGGAGACAAGTACTGCTTGGCAGGAAATTAATGAGTCATAAACCATCATTAAAAATAAAACTTGTATACCTGATTTAGTAGCTATACTAAATTCATTAATACACAATCATTAGAACAATGGCAGAAAAAGGTAGAATTTCGGTAAACACGGAAAACATCTTTCCGATCATCAAGAAGTTTTTATACTCAGATCACGACATCTTTTTAAGAGAATTGGTAGCCAATGCAATTGACGCTACACAAAAGCTTCAGAAACTTGCTTCTATGGGTGAGTTCAATGGTGAATTGGGCGAGCTATATGTACAAGTAGACATCGATAAGGAAGCGAAGACCATCAGTATCTCTGACCGTGGTATCGGTATGACGGAAGAAGAGGTGAAGAAATATATCAACCAAGTGGCTTTCTCTGGTGCGACAGAGTTCGTAGAGAAGTTCAAGGATCAAGATACCTCAAGCATTATTGGTAAATTCGGTCTTGGTTTCTACTCTGCCTTTATGGTATCCAAAGAAGTAGAAATCTTCACAAAGTCTTATCAGGAAGGTGCACAGGCTGTCAAATGGAGCTGTGACGGAAGTACTGAGTTTGAGATCGAAAACACAGAGAAAGAAAACAGAGGAACAACGATCGTTCTTCACGTAAACGAAGACTCTGAAGAGTTCTTGGAAGAAGCTACTATTAGCGGTATCCTAAACCGTTACGCTCGCTTCATGCCAGTAGAGATTCGTTTCGGTACAGAAAAAATTACTGAAGGAGAAGGCGATGACAGCAAGGAGATCGAGCAACCAAAAGTAATCAATAATACAGATCCACTTTGGACAAAAGACCCTAAGGAACTTAAGGATGAAGATTACCTGAACTTCTACAAGGATCTTTATCCAATGTCTGAAGAGCCTATGTTCTGGATTCACCTGAATGTAGACTATCCATTTAACCTAACCGGTATTCTTTACTTCCCGAAAGTGAAGAACGATATCACCCTTCACAAGGATAAGATTCAGCTTTACTCTCGTCAGGTATTTATCACCGACAATGTAGAGGATATTGTCCCTGAGTTCCTTCGTTTGATGCACGGGGTAATTGACTCTCCAGATATTCCATTGAACGTATCTCGTTCTTACTTGCAGTCAGATGCGCAAGTGAAGAAAATCAGTAACTATATCACTCGTAAGGTTGCAGATAAGCTGAATGAGTTATTCCGTGACAACCGTGAGGATTACGAGAAGAAATGGGAAAGCATTGGCTTGTTCGCAAAATACGGTATGATGACGGACGACAAGTTCTTCGACAAAGGGAAGAAGTTCTTGTTGCTGGAAGATATCGATGGCAAGAAATACACCTTAGATGAGTACAAGTCACTGATCAGCGAAAATCAAGTAGATAAGAACGATAACTATACCTTCATCTACACTACTGACGAAGGACTACAGCACAGCTATATTGAGGGAGCGAAGAGAAAAGGCTACAACATCCTTAAGATGGATAGCATGATCGATAGCCACTTTATCCAAAACGTAGAGCACAAACTGGAGCAAATCCAGATGAAACGTGTGGATGCAGATATTGCTGATAAGTTGGTAGAGAAGGATGAGGAAACAAAACATGAGCTAACTGAGGACGAGCAAACTAAATTGGTTGAGCTTTACAAGAAAGCACTAGGCAATGAGAACCTGGAACTAAAAGTGGAAGCACTTTCTGCTGAGGAATCTCCAGTTACCATTGTAAAACCTGAGTTTATGCGTCGTATGCAGGAGATGGCTGAGATGCAAGGCGGAGGCGGAATGTTCGGTATGGGCATGATGCCAGGAAGCCAAAACATTATCCTTAATGGCAACAACGCTCTAATCGCTCGTATCTTGAAAGAAGAGAATGAAGCCGAAGCACACAAGCTGGCTCGTCATACCTATGACCTTGCTCTTCTTTCTCAGAATATGTTGAAAGGAAGTGACTTGACGAACTTCATTAATCGTTCTTTGGAGTTGGTATAAGGTATTACTTATATAACATCAATCCTATGGCGCTGCAAACGTATTTGCAGCGCTTTTTTTATGAATATGTCAAAATCGTCAACTTAAAGACATTGTGTATGTAGAGAGCGTGGTGCAAACCCGCTGCAGGTCTTAGGCTGGAGCCTAAGACCAGTTTCTACCTTTTTACTTTCAGCTTAAATTGACAGCATTGCCACATGGGGCTATCCTAAACTACTACTGCTGATTATAGGGCGACCACGTGGGGTCGCCCCTACTATTTTTTTCCTTCCCACTCAGCGTAAAACTGCTCCAAAAACGCTTGCATGTAGGTGTGTCGCTCTGCAGCCATCTTCTTTGCCGCTGTCGTATTCATACGGTCCTTCAAGAGTAATAACTTCTCATAGAAATGATTGATGGTAGGCCCTGTACTTTTCTTATAAGACTCAAAAGAATCATGGGATTCCGGTTTAATATTGGGGTTATACATTTCCCTGCCTTTATGGCCCCCATAAGCAAATGTTCTGGCAATACCGATTGCTCCTATGGCATCCAAACGATCAGCATCCTGTACCACAGCTCCTTCCAACGTACTCATAGGAGTTTCTACTCCTGCTCCCTTGTAAGACACCTCTTTTACAATAGTCTTTACCTTTTCTATGACTTCCTCTGTTACCCCTTGTGACTCCAGCCACTCCGCTGCTTTTTGGGGACCTACCGTATCATCGCCGTCATGAAATTTGTGGTCAGCAATATCATGTAATAATGCTCCTAAAGACACTATAAAAGGATCTACTTGCTCTTCTTTCGCCAAATGCTCTGCATTCTTCCATACCCTATAGATATGCCACCAGTCATGTCCTGATCCTTCTCCTTCAAACTTTTGCTGTATATAGGCAGCTGTATTCTCAATAATCTGTTCTTTATTCATTGCGGTTTCAGTTTATTATTCCATAATTTTTCGGTTCTGGATAAATAACCATCATACTGCTAACCCACTTTGTTGAATCGTTGAGGCAGCTTACGCTGCTGGTTGAATTGAGCTTCGCTCGTTGATTCGAGTTGATATGTTGTATGAGTATTAGTATACACCTCTATCAACAGTTCAACTCGAATCAACGAGCGAAGCTCAATTCAACTCACCGAAGGTGAAATTCAACGATTCAACAAAGCGAGTTCGTAGTATGACAGGTAAAGCATTCATAAAAAAAGGTTGCTTTATGCAAAGCAACCTTTTCGAACTTTTGGTTTAATGTCAAAACTTGAAAGTGTCTTTCTCACTCTTACCCCAAGTATGAGTGACAATAAGTATCGTATATTGATAATACTATATTTTTACAAGTAAAACAACCTTGAATCCAAAATCCTTCCCAAGGAAGAGGTTTCTTTTTCCTATTTATTTTCTTACCTGATTAACAGTAACCCTTTCTGTCGAAGTGTCTTCCAAACATAGCTATCTAATAGGTCCATTAAAGGTCGCTGGAAATGTTCTTCATAGTCTTCCTTCAGTTGCTTAATAGTGACTGTTTCCTCTTGGTATATATGTGCCAAGTGTAAATACTCTACTAACCAGTCGGCCAATGAGGCATTTGTGGTAATTTCAAAATCCTCCTTACGGTCAAAGAACGTTAGTTTCATTTGCTTGAACTGCTTCTTCTTTTTCTGTACAACAACTTCTTCCGCAAAAGGAATTTTACCCAACCATAACAAACGATGATTAAGCATCTTATCCACATCTGTGGCTTGTGCCTTAATTGCTTTTTCTATCAATCGTGGAGAATGCGTTGGACGGGGGGTATCAAAATCAAACCAATGTTCTACGGGAGTCTGCAACTCCATTCCATGCATATAATTGAAAATAGATACTCGGAGTCCCTCTGAAAAAAGTTGATGATCCGCACCAGATGGGTCTTCGTGTTGGTAATCATTTTTGGCAAATCCACCAAACTCCGGACCTATACGCTTTACACCATACTTCTCAGGATTCAATCCAATAGGCGCATGAGCTGTCATAGAGAACAAATGCCAGAACCCTGACTGTATACACCCTTGCTCAAACAATTGACGAACTATTTCAAGCGAATCCATCGTCTCTTGCTCAGTCTGAGTAGGGAATCCATACATCAAATAAGCGTGTACCATAATCCCTGCCTGCATAAACCCATGAGTCACTCGAGCTACTTGTGCAATATCTACTCCTTTTTCCATAAGCTTTAGCAGGCGATCAGAAGCTACTTCCAACCCTCCTGATACGGCAATACATCCTGCTGCAGCCATCAATCGACATAGGTCAGGGGTAAAGGTTTTCTCAAAACGGATGTTCGCCCACCAAGTAACCTTCAATCCTCTTCGGATAATCTCCAATGAGATATCCCTTAAGGCTAATGGAGGGGCTGCTTCATCTACGAAGTGAAACCCAGTTTGTCCCGTACTCATCACCAACTCCTCCATTCTGTCTACGATCAACTTCGCAGGAGCTGCATCATAACGACCGATATAATCCAAGGAAATGTCACAAAAAGAGCACTTCTTCCAATAACATCCATGCGCTACCGTAAGCTTGTTCCAACGTCCATCATTCCACAAGCGATGCATAGGATTGGCTACCTCAAGTACAGAAAGGTAATCGTTTAGCGGTAACCCTGTATAGTCCGGTGTACCTACTTCTGAGTGTGGTACAAAGGCCTGTACCTTGAAATCTACCCATTCTACATTTCCTGTTACATTTCTGATAAATGTACGCTGTAAATGCTGCTCCTCTACTTCCCCTTTCAAGTGACGAATCAATTGCATGATCGGCCCTTCTCCGTCATCAAG
This sequence comes from Algivirga pacifica, assembly GCF_039543525.1. Classification (NCBI taxonomy): domain Bacteria; kingdom Pseudomonadati; phylum Bacteroidota; class Cytophagia; order Cytophagales; family Flammeovirgaceae; genus Algivirga; species Algivirga pacifica. The sequence continues at coordinate 114,970 of NZ_BAABJX010000052.1, read as the reverse complement.
GGTTATAAAATCCACATAATCAAATACACTTGCATCCTGTAACTCCCTCAACTCCGTATTCACATACCCTCCTCCCATGGCAATCTTGATATGAGGGTAATGTTTCTTGATATATTGGCCACATTTCAATGCTCCATAGAGATTACCAGGAAACGGTACCGTCAAAGCTACCAGATCTGGATTACTTTCCTGCAGTTGCTGATCAAGTATATCCAACATTAAAGCATCAATCATATGCAAAGGAGCTTCCAATGCTTCCTGTATTGGCTGAAAGTGGGTCGCTGACATCCCAATACGCTCTGCATACCTGCTAAATCCAAAATCCTCGGTAATGGTCTCTATGATAAAATCGCCTATATCTTCCAGATAAAGCGTCGCCATATACTTGGCCTTATCGGCAATACCCAATTGTCCAAAAGCCCAGTCCAATTGCTCCAATTGAGCAAAACGACCTCCTTCCGGCAAAAATGTTCCTGAGCAAATACGATGCGCCAAAGTACTGTCACCATGTTGTAAAAAACGTATTACAGGCTCTACAGTATCGATATAGTCATCTTGTAAATAGAACGTTCTCAATGCCTCCTCCGAACAATTCTGAATAACCTCTTCTGCTTGATCAAAAACCTCTTCAAGCCCCTTTCTGGTGAATAAGGACAAGATCATCATGATCCCTAAATCTACTTGCTCGGCCTCTTCCTGCTTCTTATTCAGATACCCCTTCAGGTAAGCAGTCGCTGGATACGGTGTATTCAGCTGTGTCAGTGGAGGAGTAACCAATAATGTTTTTACTTTTTTCATGCTACAATGTCCTATATACCTTGACGCTGTTTTATAATCGAGAAAGGTGGAATTTAATCACCTTTCACCTATTCCTTCTTCCTTCTTCCTTCTTCCTTCTTCCTTCTTCCTTCAACTCAAAGAAAAATTACCCCACCTCAACTGAGTTATAAAACGGCCTTCTTTAAATCACTTCTATTCTATTCCACAGTTCTTCTTGTACTATACTGCGTAAATGCTTTCTAATATTTGAACAACTTTACAAAGGTAGTATCTTTTTTATGGAAGTGAATTTTAAACCTAGATTCACTACTGCACTTATGTTTACCTATACCCTAACCCATGTACAAAATAATCACTACCTGTCTACTGATTGCTCTTGGTTGCTGTATTTATTCCTGCTCCAGTAACAAGAACAACGAAATTCATCAACAACTCGTGGCTAATAAGGAAAAAACTGCTGATGGAACCATTCTGTTTTTTGGACACGGCTATATTGCCGCCCCCAATTTACCTGAAAAACATACACTCTCAGAACAAATTCAAACAATGGTCGATTCGTTAGCACTGCCCTATACCTGCGTACAGGCTGGCATTAGTGGTGAAACTTCCTTGGATAGTAAAAGAAGGTTGGAGTGGGCTATGGAGAGTTACGAGGTAGATATTATTCTTATTGAAGCTGGAAGAAATGACCTCAAGGCTAATATTCCATTAATCGCCACTGAGGAAACTCTGGAGAATATGATTTTACAAATCAAAAAAGCCTATCCCTCTGTACCGATTTACTTATTAAGTACTCCCATCAACACTACAATGGGACTGTTATACCATAAGCTTGCCCAAAAACATCAAATCTCCCTTATCCCCTGTCTGACTGAAACACCAGAAATTAATATTTCAAACAGTAAGATGGTAAAAGAACAAGTATGGAAAGTATTGGAGAAGGTATTGCACAGTAATACCTGAGGAGGGAGGAAGGAATATGTTTTTTTTATCCTTTATCCTTTATCCTTTATCCTTTATCCTTAAACCGATTGAAAGTAGTACTTAGCTATATGTACCTAATAAGCTCACTAGTCGTAGGATAACCGCATACGATTTAAACAATCTCCATGATTATTTGTATGTTTATGTGAATAAACATTCATAATAGAAAACTTAACCATGGAACAAACCACCGAACAAATCAGAACAAGTAAAACGTATATCCCGGTAAGAGGCTATCATCTGGATGCATTTAACCACGTCAATAATGCTCGCTACCTGGAGTTTTTGGAAGAGGCCAGATGGGCACATTTTGAAGCCTCTGATGAATGGGGAAAAATGTTGAGACAAGGATTGGCTCCTGTCATCGTACATTATGATATCAGTTACAAGTATCCTGCAACCTTGGGACAAATCTTAGAAGTTCATACTTCTTTTGAGTCAGCGGGCAACACCAGTATGGCTATTCGCCAAAAAATTTACTTAAAAGGAACGGATACATTAGTGATCAACGCCAAGGTTACTTTTGTATTATTTGATCAGAAAACGGAGCAAGCAGTAACTATATCGGAAGACTTAGTGGAGAGAATGAAATCATAAAAAAATGTTCATAATGTTTAATTGAGCTTCACTCGTTCATAGTATTTAGTTGTTGTGTTTCGTGAAATATAAAACAACTAAACATCATGAACGAGCGAAGCTCAACTAAACATTATGAACAAAAACTTTGAAGCTACTTAATTGCTCCCAGCTCTTTTCCTACTTTGGTAAATGCCTCAATCGCTTTATCCAAATGTGATTTATCATGTGCCGCCGAGATTTGAACTCGTATTCTTGCTTGTCCTTTTGGTACTACCGGATAATAGAATCCAATCACGTAAATTCCTTCTTCCAATAGACGCTCTGCAAATTTCTGAGACAATACCGCATCATACAACATAATAGGAACGATAGGATGTGACCCTTCCTTAATATCGAAACCTGCTGCAGTCATTTTCTCTCTAAAGTACTTTGTATTATCCTCTAGCTTATCTCTAAGTTCTGTGGTACTGCTCAATAAATCAAATACGGCAATAGACGCACCTACAATAGAAGGGGCCAAGGTATTAGAGAATAAATAAGGACGTGAACGTTGTCTCAATAAGTCAATCACTTCTTTTTTACCTGACGTAAATCCTCCTGAAGCACCACCCAAAGCCTTTCCTAAAGTACCTGTGATGATATCCACACGATCCATACAATCTCTGTACTCATGTACTCCTCTACCTGTTTTACCCATAAATCCAGTAGAGTGACACTCATCCGTCATGACCAAAGCACCATATTTATCTGCCAAGTCACAAATCTTGTCCATCTGAGCAATGGTGCCGTCCATAGAGAATACACCATCCGTTACGATAATCATCTGCTTTGCTCCCTTGGCTACTGCTTCCTGAAGTTGTTTTTCCAGGTCTTCCATATCATTATGTTGATAACGGAAACGCATCGCTTTACACAAGCGAACGCCATCAATAATAGAAGCATGGTTTAACGCATCTGAAATAATCGCGTCTTCCGGTCCTAACAAAGGCTCAAATACACCTCCGTTGGCGTCAAAGGCTGCTGCGTAAAGGATGGTATCTTCTGTTCCTAAGAAGGCTGAAATCTTCTCTTCCAGTTCTTTGTGAATATCTTGTGTACCACAAATAAAACGTACGGAAGACATTCCAAATCCATGGGAATCAATCGCCTTCTTGGCTGCCTCAGTCACTTTGGGATGTGCTGACAAGCCTAGGTAATTGTTCGCACAAAAATTCAATACGGTTTCTCCTTTATCCGTTTTAATCTCTGCTCCTTGAGGCGTTGTGATAATGCGCTCCTCCTTGTAAAGGCCTGCATCTTTAATTCCTTGCAGTTCTTCTTGCAGTGCTGGTCTTATTTTGTCAAACATATCTGATTGGTTGTGTTTAATATGGCAATGTTTTGTTGAGGCCACTTACGTGGCTGGTTGAGCGGGTTACGCCCTGTTGAGGTTCACCTTCGGTGAGTTGAGTAATTTATTCTTCTTCTTTTTTCTTCTTAAATGCAGGACGAACACGCTTCGGCTTATCCACACTTTCTACCGAATCTGTGGATAACTCATCCGATCCCTCCGGTTTCTTCTTAAACGAAGGACGAACACGCTTCGGTTTTTCCACATTTTCTACCGAGCCTGTGGATAACTCATCCGATCCTTCCGGTTTCTTCTTAAACGATGGACGAACGCGCTTCGGTTTTTCTACATTTTCCACCGATCCTGTGGATAACTCATCCGATCCTTCCGGTTTCTTCTTAAACGATGGACGAACACGCTTCGGTTTTTCTACATTTTCTACCGAACCTGTGGATAACTCATCCGATCCCTCCGGTTTCTTCTTAAACGATGGACGAACACGCTTCGGTTTTTCCACACTTTCCACCGAGCCTGTGGATAACTCTTCTGATCCTTCCGATTTCTTCTTAAACGATGGACGAACACGCTTCGGTTTTTCCACATTTTCTACCGAATCTGTGGATAACTCATCCGACCCTTCCGGTTTCTTCTTAAACGATGGACGAACACGCTTTGGCTTATCCACACTTTCTACCGAATCTGTGGATAACTCATCCGACCCTTCCGGTTTCTTCTTAAACGAAGGACGTACGCGCTTCGGTTTTTCCACATTTTCTACCGAGCCTGTGGATAACTCATCCGATCCTTCCGGTTTCTTCTTAAACGATGGACGTACGCGCTTTGGCTTTTCCACATTTTTCACCGAATCTGTGGATAACTCATCCGACTCTTCCGGTTTCTTCTTAAATGATGGGCGAACGCGCTTTGGCTTTTCCACACTTTCTACCGAATCTGTGGATAACTCCTCTGACCCTTCCGGTTTCTTCTTAAACGATGGGCGAGCTATCTTCGATTTAGGAGCAACTGTCTCTTTAGAATCCTTTTCTTCTTTACTTACCTCAGAAGGTAGCGTAGCTTTTTTGAATGATGGTCGCTTCTTAGGAAGTGCTTTACCTTCTTCAGTAGTCTCTTTTTTAGGAACAGCACTTTTCTTTACCATAGCTGGACGGGCTACTTTCTTAGTAGCCGCCACAGGTTTTGCTGAGAGCGGTAACTGATAGGTTCTTCTCACCTCATTAATTAAAAAGAGTTTTTGAGAAGTAAAGCTATTGGGATGCATTTGCATAAATAAATCATGCCATTCTTGCCATTTCTCAGGATCTCCCTCCTTGAAGCGATTGCTATCAATATTTTTTTTAACAAGGTATTCCTCGAACTCCATCATGCTATCGTTAATACTTAAAAATATCCGTTACAGACTGTACTAGCTATTAATCCAAGATTTATTAAGACGTATCAATTGCTTTCTATATACCCCGAAGATATGCGACTTAGATACCACCCCCATATACCTTCCTTCATCATCTACCACCGGCAGGTTCCATGCATTCGTCTTTTCAAATTTTTCCATGACATCCTGCATCTTCTCTCCATACCGTACTTTTGCTCTTACCAGACGCTTTAAATCTTCCACTTTTAATGTTTGATGCTTGGAATGGTCAAACATGACATCCCGAACATCATCCAAAGTGATAATTCCTACCAACTGCTGCTTATCATTGAGTACAGGAAATAAATTTCTTCGGCTTCGGCTAATCACCTGCACCAAATCTCCCAGTAGAGCATCCTCCTGTACCGTCAATAAATCTGTTTCTATTAATTTATTAATATTTAGTCGATCCAGAATTTTGGTATCTTCATCATTATCATCAATGTATTCCCCCCTTTCTTTCAAGGCCCTTACATGTGGAGAATCCTGTTGAAAGAACGTTACCGTCACATAGGAAATCGCAGAAACCAACATCAAAGGAATAAAAAGTGTATATCCTCCTGTGATATCTGCAATAAGGAAGATTGCTGTAAGCGGGGCATATTGTACTCCACATAACACACCACTCATTCCTACCAAGGTAAAGTTAATTTCAGACACCTCAGCCACTCCTAAAAGATTAAGGGCACGGGCAGTTACAAAACCTGCTAATCCACCCAAGACCATCGAAGGTGCGAAAGTACCACCACTACCCCCTGCAGATAGTGTAATCGAAGATGCTACAATCTTAAGGGCTGTCACCAATACCATATAAAAAAGAAAGAGCCATCCTTCCGTAAAATAATCACTGAATACCAAACTTCTTCTTACTAACTCCGACTCCTCTTTATGTAATAGGTGTTCAATAGCAATATAACCTTCTCCAAAAATCGGAGGAGCAATGATAATTAATATGGATAGTATCCCCCCACCAAGCAATGCTTTCATATATGGATTATAGTGCTCCAATATATGTTCCAACTTATGTAAGAAGGTATTAAAAAACAAAGCTGTTGAACCTGTCACTACTCCCAATATAATGTAGACCGGTACATCTGAGAGATGAATTTCATCTACAATATTAAATCCCGTAAAGAGTATTTCATCCCCTGCCAATAAATTGGATAAAATAGTTGCCGAAACACAGGCAATTAACAATGGGATAAAATTGGATACCGAAAGGCCTGTCAATATCACCTCTATGGTAAAAATTAATCCTCCAATAGGCGCATTGAATATCGCAGAAATGGCACCTCCTATACCACAACCTATCAATAAAGTTCGTTGTTTATAATCCAGAGATAATAATCGACCAATATTCGATCCTATAGCCCCTCCTGTTAATACAATAGGAGACTCCAAACCAACAGATCCTCCCAAGCCAACAGTAATCACACTCGTTACCCATCGGGAATAGGTCTTTCCTTTTTCTATAATACTCTGTTTACGACTTATTGAATAGAGAATATCTGAGATGGCATGTCCTACACTGCTCTCTTTGTAAAGTGCCTTTGCCAATAATACGGTAAACAACAACCCTAAAATAGGATAGAGTAATTGCGTATAATTCTCATTATACTTTTCACTATTGAGCTGATGATGAATAAAGTGCACGCTTATCTTTAGCAAAACGGCTGCAAGCCCTGCTATCAGTCCTACCAACGTACTGATTAGTAGAATAAAAGATTTATCTGAAATGTGTTTGTCTTTCCAGCGTTTAAGCTGCTCAATAGACGTGCTAATATTCATTTTTTATATGATGTAAGACGAGCCTTTACGTTTCTGTTTTCCAGTAAAATGTACAATGGGATTGCACAAAAGTACAATTTCATAAAAAAAAGAAAAAGGACAATTAAAACTGTCCTTTTTCATAAGTCATTTATTGGATTGCTTAAAGCAACATTCAACGTTAAGATACTTCTCTATTGCTTATACTATGGATACTCCACAGCACGATAGTCAATTAGATTTACTCCCGGAATATTTAACTTCCACTCTCTATTCATTGTTTGAATCAACCTGTTTGCTACGTAAGCATATCCTCTTGGAGTCAAGTGAATGCCATCAAGAGAGAATGCTCCACCAGTCACAAAGTCTCCTGTCAGGACAACTCCATTATCATTTACTCCCTGCTCTATCACCTGCTCATAATCCGCATACACATCGTACAGAATAATAAACTCATTATCATCCACGACGTTTCGGATTATTCCATTATACATTTCTATCGCTGTCTCAATATTCTCTACTTCTTCCTTATCCAACACTTCGGCATCCGTGGGTAATAAAGGAAGTATGGCTAATAAATCTAATCCTCCAGAAGCTATGGTTTCCTGTAATTGCGCCAGTTTTTCTGAGGCAGAAAGCAATACGTATTCTCCTTCCGTTAACTGTTTCAGTCCCGTTGGACTATTCAAGTCCTGCACAATCAACCCATTGGCTCCTGCTTGAAATTCCGGTATAGCTCCCGGTGTCGTTTGGTTGATCTCTGTAATAGCATTTTGTGTTGCTTGATTGATGATCAAGACCACCGTATCCTTTTGTAACTCAGTATTAATGATCTGAGTAATTTGGTCAAATAAATCCTGAGAAAAGCCTCCTACAGCCTGAGGCATAGATGGATTCTCTATATAAGCTTGTGTATATGCCAGTATCAATGACTCTTGTTGGCTTTCTGGTATCACTCCAGCACTGACCAATCCCGCCACTACGGTAGGCAATACTACAGTCACCACTACTTCCTGAGTCACTTGTCCCCGAATCAATTGAGCGATAGTAGCATTCGCTACCGTAGCCGTTGCTGAGTCCAGTTCCAGACTATTCCATGGAATCGCAGTGAAGAAAGGAATCTGTAGAACATCAGGAATATTCATTACAACACCATAGGTTTGCCCATCAGCTGTCAAGTTTTCAATAAAAGTATTATAAGTTAACTCAAAAGCTGAAGCAGATGTGATCCCGTTTAAACCTAACAAATCAGGATTTCCTTCCACCCCAAAAACACCTCCAGAGGTAGCATACCCTAGAATGTCATTATTTCCCAGCCAGAAGGTGAAAAATGTTGGATCGCTTTGTACTATTACCTCCTGATAAGAAGACAATAGGTCTGAAGTACTCAACATCCTTGAGAAAAAAGGATTAAGTGTTCCCAATCCAGCAGCAGCGGTTTCTATCAATCGCAGACCAGGTACCCCATAGTTATGTAAACTATCCACATTCGAAACAGCCGTATAAGGATTATCACTCGGGGCCTCCCTTTCCAGAACAGGTAATCCACTTTCTGAAAAACCTGTCAAAATTAGTCTTCCTTCCAAGCCTGCTCCTACAGCTCCATTGGCTCCTCCTCCCTCTGGCATTAAAGGTTGCTCAAATACTGGAGCCCCTACTGCCTGCAGTTGCTCTGCTATCAATGCAGGGTAACTACTTTCTTGTCCCTCCCGGTAAAGTGCGCCATCGGAAAAACCTGCCGTTAATGAATTACCCACTGCTACATAATTGGTAAAGTCAAAGGTCACCTCATTTCCAGAGGCATCCTGTCCTTGATTGGATGGGTTAACAGTATCTAACTTTGGGTCACAAGAAGACAATAAAAACATCAATACTCCTATTATCGGGTAAGCTCTAGTAACCTCCATTCGAATATTCAATAAGTGAGATGGTATCATAGAAAAATCAATCAGGGTTTAAAATGAATACTGCACCGCAATACTTGGAATAAAACCATTGGACTTATACGTGCCACTAACACCTCCTGTTTCCACTCCACTCGGTACAATGTTTTCTCTTTCTCTTTTTGTTAAGAATAGGAAACTTCCATTGATACCTATCTTTTCGGTCACCTGATAAGCAACCCCTGCCGTAAATCCAAAAGCGTCTGAATCTGGTGTTTCCGGACTCATAAACCCATCTTCTACCGGTGATAAATCATAATACATACCCGCAGTTGCGGTGAACGCATCAGTCACTTTATATTCTCCTCCTATATTAAATATCCACGAGTTCTTGTAATTTCTTTCTGATACAGAAGATAACTCTCCACCTATAGGTGCATCAAAATCAAAGCGTAATTCTTCATAATCGCTCCAAGTGATAAAGCTTACGTCTACGCCTAAGGACAAACGATCTGTCGGATAATATCCTATCCCTCCACCTATCACTGAGGGCAGCGGCAACGTTGCGTCAAACGTTGTCCCCTGGAAAAGGGGCGACAGTTGCTCTGGCACCTCCAGGTCTACATCTCCTTTCACAATACTTACATCCACTCCATGACGGTAATTCAGTCCGAAAGACCATTGGTCTGATGGTTGAAAATAAACTCCCGCCGAAAAAGAAATGGCTACATCGGCATTACCATCTAGATTAACATTAGGGTCATTTACGGTTGCACTATTGATTGGAAGTCCTCTGGTGACTTCTGCTCCACCCAAGATAAAGTCCAAGGTAAGACCAATACCCAAAGACTCTGTGATCTGATAACTAACTGCCGGACGTATATAAATTGCCTCCAAAGAGATCTCTTGAAGAGCATACTGTCCATACCAATCTTCCCCCCAATCTACAGAGCTTCCAAAAGGCGTAAATACCCCCACTCCAAAAGTAAAATTAGATAAACTGGACGTTTCTTGTGGCTTAAAAACACCATAGGCAAAAAAAGGTGTCCCTAATGGGTTGTCTGTACTATATACCTGATCTGTATAAATTCCCAAATCGGCATCAGACAATGGGGAAAACACGGTATTAGAAAAAATAAGGGAACCTCCAATCACCGCCTGACTACCACTCAAGAAGCCCATTGCTCCCGGATTATAAAATACACTGGAAGCATCAGGACGAAAACCATACCCTACATTCCCTCTTCCTTGCTGACGGGTTCCTTGCAAGTTGACTTGAAATCCATTACTCCAGCCTGCTAGCGGAAGGCCAAGTAATACCATAAATACTAGATAGCGAATTCTCATATATGGTTACTGTTCTTTAGTTAATATTATATACTTTACAGCAACAACTTACAGAATGCCCTTCGGCTTCTTTGATAAAAAACAGCTAAAAATCACCTATGTATGAGAAAGTATATCTTTCTCGTCTACTGACACTTTTGAAATAAAAAAAAGGAGACTGTATACTACAATCCCCTTCTTTTTTATTATTATTTCGTTACATTACTAACTATATAATGTGTAATATTTTCCTGCTTTATCTCCCCCTTAATTCACAACTGGTTGTGCATATTGATCTATCGTATACTGAGAGACAGAGTCTTTAAAATGAGTATAAGCATCTGTCAACGCCCTATAAAACAAGTCTCCCTGATACTCGTATCCTTCTCTACTCAAGTGCACCATATCTCTTGCCGCAAGACCATTGGCATACCAATCATTGATTGAGTTTAATCCCCCCATAATTGTATAGAAATCCCATACACTCGCATTATACTTCATCGCCAACTCTCCAATCAACAGGCGAGCTTCCTCATTATCGTAATTCAGGTATTTGCGCTGTCTATAATTATCTCCTGGGGTCGTCAGGATAATAGAAGCTTGAGGAGCTTCCTTCTTAATCATATCCAGTAAATTAGTATAATGATCAATAAAACGCTCCCGGTTAAACGGTTTGACAATCGCGTCATTGGTTCCTAAAGAAACAATGATCAAGTCAGGCTTAAGAAAATTAATCTGAGGCCCCATATCTGCACAACGTTCAAAGCTTTTTGCCTTAGCTCCATTCACCCCGGCTGCACTATAAATTATTCCTGGTCGGTCACTTTCCAAAAATACGCCCTGCATCAATAATCTGGATTGAGCTGCGGCATCTTTACTCACCGAAAGCTTTACCGCTTGCTGAGGATTTTGTAAACGAAAAGTCTCTACTCCCCTTGTAGGTTCCTCTACACTAATTGTATTTCCTTCATCAGGAATTACATTGATTCGCATTTCTGTTGTTTCCTGATGAGGGTGGAATACACTCACTGAAGAAATATCATACATCATTTCCTCCTGTACATTTGGGTTAATTTCAACCGTAGCAGAAGAAGAGTTTGTTTCAGCGGACACTCCAGCAACTCCCCAACGACTCTGATGACGACTCATAGAACAACGCTGTCCCCTCCAGGCTCCTGTATAAGAAACACTATAGTTCAACGGGTTATTGGTTTTTGCTAATCGATACGGAAAAACAAAACCTCTTCCCGACATCGGAAAGCGTTTATCTTTATAGAACTCCTCCCTAACTTTTCCTGAAAAGAAATCAGCCTGAATATGGGAATCTCCTAAGTGTAAAACATGGACTTTTCGGTCTTTTCGCTCCTCCAATAACTTCAACTGCGTAAAGAAGTGAGACAAGCCTTCACTATAGCTAAAATGCTGAAGATAATTGATATCTAAACGAATAAAGTCATAATCACTACGTGTACGTTTTGCTGTAGATTCCCCCTCGGGATCACCTCCATTAAAAGGTATCTTAGCGGCTCCCAATAAACACACCAATGGAACCATCAATAACCCTTTCCACTTCCTCTTACGTTTCTGATGACAATTTTCCCGCATCTTATTGTGCTATTTTTTTAGTCAAAAATTTATTGTATTCCCTCATCAATTCGTTATAAATCATATCTCCTACGTGATTCGCCCCTCTACGTGTAAAGTGTGTATAATCTTTATTTGCCCAGGCAGGAGTTCTCTCTGCCCAAGTAATGATGGAGCCTTCTCCTCCCATAGCCTTATACAAATCCCAGAAAGCAACACCTGCCTTCTGAGCAGCTCTTCTTTGCGCCCCACTTACCGCTGTTATATTGGGATAAGATTGTAATTCAGTACGTTCTTTACGTGCCATATCCGAAACTCCCACCACTAAGATAGAAGCCTTCGGGAAGACTGATTTGAGGTATTGTATCTGTCTGTAAAAAGACCTTTCGTAAAACCCATAGCTATCACTCAATTGAGGGACCGTATTCACGCCAAACTGTAAGATAATCAACCGCACACTCATATCTTTCACCACCCCTTTTAAGTGGGCTTTATACATTCTGGTAAACTCAGTCCCTGAACTTCCCCTTAAAGGTAGGTTATCCACCATCACACCAGCATCTCCCTCCAGAGATAAACCATAAAAGTGAGGTGTTCCGGTACTTTCAAACTTCATATCCAATGTCCCCAATCGTCCCTTTATCGGTAAATCCAATGTCTGGGGATTTTCTCTTGGGTACACTTTCAATGTATCCGTATACTTCTTCCCTTGTCCATAGATCACCTTCAAAGGTGATAACGTATTCTTAAGGTATAATTTGATATGGCGATAAGTTCTTTCTCTATAACTTGTATATCCTGTACGCTGCAAACGTATCTCAGCACTGGCGGGCTCCTCAAAACTTCCCTTGAAAAAGAAGTCCTTCCCAAAAAGCCCAAACTCTCCATGTGTAGCACCTGCCGCATGATGCCCATACAGAATATCCGTTTCCCAATTATCAGAAGCCTCCTGATTCAAGGTGGTTCTTATTCCTTTTATTTCCGTAAAAGGAATCAATCCTAAGCCATAACCACCAAACTCTCCTTGTACATTCTCTCTTAGACGTTCTGTTACTCGATCTCCTTCCAACTGAGAATCTCCAAAGTGTAGTACCCTGATTTTCTTCTTACCACCTTTGGCATAACTCAAGGAACTAAAAAAGGCATCTAATGCACCTTGAGGATACTCGATGGCAATATCTCCCGGGTGAGTCGTTACTTTCACCCCTTCTTTAGGGACTATTACCTCTGGCTTAGAAGATGTCAACGTATCTTTTACAACCTTTCTTTTCTCTTCCTTCGGTTGTTTAGAAACTACCACCTTCTCCTGAGTTTTATTTTCTAAAGAAGCCATAACCTTTTCAGGTTGCTCCTTTTTATACCAGGCAGACGGTAGTACATCCTTGGCGCCTGGCATACGCAGGCTATAGGCAATACCTGGAATGTTGACATCTCTTCCCTGAGAGATCAACATCACTCCCCCTAACATGATACTTATATATAATAATAGGATTAATATCCTTACCGGCTTTATGTTCTGCATATCAAAAAAATAAAATCCTTCAATTCCTCTCTAATAAAGGAAATTTTTCTACTTCTCAACCCTAAATGAAGTACAATAAATCCTTGGAAATATTAATATTCGTAAAAGCGAAAACTCCTTCTTACTTTGCAGGTTACAAAGGGACAACAATTGTCTACAACAGTTGTTGGTTTCTTAATTTTATTAACGATAACGAGTCAATAAATCTATATATGGCAGAGTCATTAATCATACCAAAAGGAGCTTCCAAATCAGAAAAATACGAAGCATTACTTCCTCAACTAAAAGCACTTATTCATTATGAGTCTGATCTTACCGCTAATTTAGCGAATATATCGTCGGCCTTAAATATGGCTTTTGATTTTTTATGGGTTGGGTTTTATCTATCCAATCAAGAACAACTAGTATTAGGGCCATTTCAAGGGCCTATTGCCTGCACCCGTATTCCTTTTGGAAAAGGAGTGTGTGGCACCGCTTACAGTGAAGCCAAAACGATCATCGTAGAAGACGTGGACGCCTTTCCAGGACATATTGCCTGTAGTTCAGATTCCAAGTCAGAGATTGTTGTCCCTATCATTAAAGACGGTGAGGTTAAACTCATTCTAGATATTGACAGCGACTCCTATAGCTCTTTTAATGAAGTCGATCAAAAATATTTAGAACAAGTGGCTAGCTTCATTTCAGATAAGCTCTAAGAGCTTGTTTGGAATACTGATTCAGAAAGAAAATTCCTCTAATCACTGCTCAAATCAACTCATATTCTCATCAAATAGAACCACTATTATCTTCAAATCTGACTTGATTTGAACAGGTTATAGAAATTTTCTCTATCTAAAGCAGTATTCCAAACAAGCTCTAAAGATGTTCATATTGTTTAGGTGAGCTTCGCTCGTTCATAATGTTTAGGTGTTTAAATAGCTAAACATTATGAACGAGCGAAGCTCACCTAAACAGCATGAACAAAAACTATAGTATAACTTGCTTTACGGCCGTCAGTAAATCACTAGCCGTATGTGTACTAAGGCTATCTTCTGACGCAGGGTTATCGACAAGAATTAGTTTTCTGACGCCTGCTTTGTGAGCTGCTACCAAGTCTCTTTCCTGATCTCCAACCATATAGGCATGATCTACATCTACCTTGTATTTTGCAATTGCTTTTTCCAGCATCAAAGAATTAGGTTTACGTGTTAAGGAAGCTGTAACACTCTCATGGTAAGGAGCATAATAAAGGGCGTCGATAACCTCCCCACATTGTTGTTGTAAATACTCATGACATTGCTTAACAGCCTCTTTCGTGTATCGCCCCTTGGCAATTCCAGCCTGGTTCGTAATTACAATAATAAGAAACCCCGCTTCCTTCAATAATTTTAATGCCTCTACTACTCCCGGCAATATTTCAAAATCTGCTAATTCATAGGTATAGTCTCCCCTGTCGCGATTCAAAACTCCATCTCTATCGAGGAATACACATTTTTTTCGTTCTTCTTGATTCATGGTCTTATTTTGTAATACGATGATTAGACACAAAACAGTGTCTTCTGCTTATAGAAGTACAATTTAAATTCTTATTTTTAATCAACTACGCCTCATACTCTCTTCCTTTCCAGACGACCTTTACCGGTAAAGTATAATACAATAATACTATTACATAAAACACCGAATAAAGAGGTTCAAATAATAAAATATAAGGGATAAATCGATAGAGCCTCAATGTAAACAATGCTTTAAGCAATATTCCCCACCGAAAAGCAACGACTCCCCCTAAGGCATACAAACTTACCATAGGTTGAACGGCGTATACAAACGGAAGCAAAAATATTCCAAGGTAATGTATCACTAAAAGCCATACCCATACCTTTGGCAGTGCTACCGCCCCTTTCATCCATCGCTTCCTTTGTCGTAACCATTCTTGAAAGCTATCTACCCCTAATGTTTCTCCCTTCACTCTTCTATTAAACAGATGCTTACTTTTCCAGCCAGCCTCTATTAATGCTTTGGAAAGAGCAAAATCTTCTGCTACGGAGAATGGAATCTTTTCATACCCTCCCACAGCATCATACGCTTTTCTTTGTACTCCCATATTATTCCCCATAGCAGTCAGCGCCACTCCCCAAGAAGATAATATATTCAATAGCTGCAGTGCATAAAGCCAATCCAACCCCTGCCATTTCTCCCAAAAAGTCCGTCCTTCTACATAAGTCACCCCCGTAATAATTCCTACATCATCCTTTAAAGCATTTACCAACGTCATTGCCCATGTTGGTGATAATCTCATGTCAGCATCTGTAAACAACAAAATACTTCCTTTTGCTTTTTCTGATAGCTGAGCCAATACATTTGCTTTCCCTTTCAATCCGTATTTATTTTTGAGAATATCATAGACAAAAATATGATCATAAGTTTGTTGATAACGCTCTAATAACTGCTTAGTTCCATCTGTTGAGCCATCATTTCCAATAAGTATTTCATACGATTGATCTAATTTTTGATCTAACAACGTCTGTAGACACTCAACAAGCGTTTTTTCCTCATTTCTAACGGCTAACAGTATACTTATCATGGTATTTTTTTGGACTTTTATAATCTATTTTAAAGTTTATTCCGTATCATTGTAACATATTATTCACCTTTAGATGACTGTATTTTAGGCGATTCACACAAATTTGCTTAACAAATATTGATCATTATATTATTTAAATTCCAATTTGAAAAAAGAATAAATAAACTATACTCATTAATGTATCCCTATAGTAAGCTACAAGACTTTTGTTCAGCTGTTTTTCAATCAATCGGCTGTTCAGAAGAAGATGCCAAACTTGCTGCTGAAGTTTTGGTTGAAGCGGACCTCAGAGGTGTTGATTCTCATGGAGTAGCGAGATTATCTGGTTATGTAAGACTATGGGAAAACGGAAGAATAAACCCGACTCCCAATATAAAGGTAGTTCATGAAACTCCCAGTACCGTTGTGATTGATGGAGATGCAGGTTTAGGGCTGGTAATAGGCCCAAAAGTCATGGATATTCTACAAGAAAAAGCTGAGGCTGTAGGTACTGCCTGGGCCTCCGTTAAAAACTCCAATCATTTTGGTATTGCAGGCTACCATGCCATGCGTGTACTCCCTCAAGATATGATCGGTATTGCCATGACCAATGCAAGTCCTTTGGTAGCTCCAACGCACTCCAAAGAGCGTATGCTAGGTACTAATCCTATTGCCATGGCGATTCCTGCAGGCAAACAACCTGCATTTGTGGCTGACTTTGCTACCACTGCGGTAGCTAATGGGAAAATTGAGATTTTAAAAAGACAAAAACAACAAGCACCTGATGGCTGGATTCAAGATGCTGATGGCAATATTGCTCATGAGCCTGATACCCTTAAGCAAGGAGGTGCATTATTGCCATTAGGTAGTGCTCCTCATCAAGGAAGCCATAAAGGATATTGCTTAGGCGCTATGGTAGATATTCTTTCAGGAGTATTATCAGGGGCTAATTTTGGCCCATGGGTTCCTCCTTTTGTCAGTTTCTTGCCTGTTTCTGACCATCCTGTAGGAGAAGGATTGGGACATTTTTTTGGCGCCATGCGTATTGATGCTTTCAGGTCCAAAGAGGCTTTTAAGCAGGATATGGATATATGGATAGAACGCTTTAGAAAAGCTACTCCTGTCGACGAAGCTCAAAGTATTCTTATACCTGGAGACTTAGAGCGAGTAACAACAAAGGAACGTAAAACCAATGGAATACCATTATTAAACGCCGTAGAAAAAGATTTAAAGAAAATTGCCGATAAATTTAAGTTGACCTTCTAGGTTATCATTGCTCCAACTTTAAAGAGCGCTGAAGTAGTTATTCACTCTTATACAGCATTAATACCCTTAACACAATGTTTTGTTATCTCTCACATAGGTCATGCACTAGACAGGGCTGCTCGTAAAAACCAGCAATAACTACCTATAGTTATCAATTACCGTTTATTCACATCACAGAACTACAACTGATTATGCTTTACAAAGTAAAGTTGAAGAATGCAGAAAAACATGTCATTCTCTCCGAAGAAGCATACAGCTTCATCGAAAACAACGAATACTATAAAGAAATTAAACTACTAGAAAACCTACGCTTACACTCTAGTGGATATGTTTTCTACCAACGTAATTACCCACTCAAAAATGGAAAGTATAAAAATGTTACTATTTATATACATAAACTGATTGCTGAAAAATTCATTGACATGCCTCCTTCGGACAAGCGTTTGTTTGTACGAATCATTAATGGGAACCCTCTTGACTGTAGAACAAAAAACCTAGAATGGGCTACCATGTCTGAACTTAGAAGAAATCAAAAAAACTTCAACAATAAAACAGGTTATAGAGGTGTAGTCAAAGTAAGCAAGAATACTTACAGAGCAGTTCTATATACTAGTAATGAGCGTTATGACCTAGGTTTGTTTTCCACTCCAGAGGAAGCCGCCAAAGCTTATAACCTTAAGTCAGAAGAGCTATTTGGGAAAACGAAAAGTTTAAATAGGCTTGATAGCGAAGGAAATGCTATTCCAGAATAAATGAGAAAAGGAATGCAACCTTTTAACTATTGCATTCCTTTTATCTTATCTCTGGAAAAAAATCATTCCCCTAATTTTCCCACAATATCAAACTTCTCAAACACAAACTCTGTATGGGGTGCATCTTTCATTTCCTGTGTAAGGTCTTGTCCTGCCCAGTGTTCATAATGCTTTCCTCCTCTCCAAAGCTTGGAACGACTTACATCATAAATCATCCCTTTATAAGCACACCATATCTCTTCTCTATCCACCCCATTTCTTAGTGCTAGTTGTTGTTTGCTATATATCTTTAGTTCCATAATAGCCTTTTATCTCCACCTAAAAAACAGAGAACATCCCTTTCTTTCAAAAAGTATGTTCTCCGTATATATACTCGCTTCTATCACAACACGCTATAGTTATGAAAATATAGGTAGTGTCATTAATTGATACTTCAAATGAGAGAATAATTCGTTCTTAGATACCCCATATAGAGTATCTCACAAGTATCTCTCATCATGTCTGCCATCAATTTAGGCACTAACAGATTCATTTCAAGTTCCTATTAAATAGGCACATTGACGTGTCGCTCTGCGTGATAAGAAGATCTTACTAACGGTCCTGACTCTACATACTTCAGACCTCTTTTCAGTCCTTCTTCCTTCAACATGGCAAACTTATCTGGATGAATAAACTCCACTACATCCAGGTGCATTTTAGTAGGCTGTAGATATTGTCCTAGTGTCAAAATATCACAACCGTTATCCACTAGATCATCCATCAGACGGAAGATTTGCTCATCAGTTTCTCCCAACCCAAGCATTGCTCCAGTCTTGGTTCTCATACCTTTCTCCTTGGTACGACGGATTTGTTCCAAACTTCTAGCATACTTCGCCTGAGGTCTTACTTTACGGTAAAGCTCCTCTACGGTCTCCATATTATGAGAAACCACTTCCTGACCACCTTCAATCATTCTATACAAAGCATCCCAGTTGTTTCTTACATCTGGAATAAGGGTTTCTATGGTAGTCTCAGGAGTTGCCTTTTTCACCTCTATCACAGTTTGGTACCAAATCTCAGCACCACGATCTTTCAACTCATCCCTATTCACAGAAGTAATTACCGCATGTTTTACTCCCATCAATTTAATTGCCTCCGCAACACGTTGTGGCTCTTCGGCATCATACTCTGTTGGTCGTCCTGTTGCGACCGCACAAAAAGAACAGCCTCTGGTACACACATTTCCCAGAATCATAAAAGTGGCAGTACCTTCTCCCCAACACTCTCCCATGTTAGGACAGTTACCACTCTGGCAAATGGTATTCAATTTATGTTTATCCACCAGCTCTCTTACATTGCGGTATTTATGTCCTACTGGCAATTTCACCCTCAGCCAATCTGGCTTTCTTTTCTTTTCTTCCTTTTTCTCTGAAGGAATTACTGGTAGTTCTATCATAAGTCTTCTGTCTTAGGATCTTTGTAATAATGGATACTGTTGTACTCCAATATTAAAAAAGGTCAGAATAATTTTTCGTTTTCAAAACAGGTTATCTGCTACAGTGATAACACCCGTGACTCAAATTTGTTTTTCTATGCGAAATTACAAACTATTCTCATCATATTGATATTTTGAAGAGAAATATCCACACAGGTCTCATCAGCTTTATCCACAAAAAAAAGCGTTAAATAGGTTTACTTAACGCTTCATTAACAAAGTATTGGGAAATATCCTCTTAAAAAGAGGCTAATATTTCCTCGATATTTACCTAAATCATATTATCTCCATTCACTTTCTTGTGCCAAAGAAAAAGTTTAAGTAAAGGGAAGGGTAAAATGCCCTATTCTGCGCTCCTTGCATGATCTCAACTTCCTGTATAAACAAGTCTGACATCAGTCCTGCTTCAACTCCAGAAATATTATGCTTACTAACTCCGAACTCAAAAGCCAAAGAGGTTTTCAAAGCTAATCCTACCGTAAACTTTGTCTGTCCTAATGCTTCAAAGAAGCTTCCTGTTCCTTCTATTTGATCGAAGTTTTGGCCATGCTTCTCTTTATCGTATTGTTCTACTTTCACCCTTGTATCTTCTCTAAAACGGATAAGATAAGGGATCTTCAAGCCTAGAGCAGGCCCCGCATTCGTAATCCAGGTCACCTGTACCCCTTGCTCTCTTGCTTTACGAAAGAGTATGATTTCCCTCCCATACTGTGGACGCACGGATACCAGATAGTTTCGTTTCTGGGGCACAAAAGAATTACCGCTATAACTACTCTGATAGCTTTGCTCTTTGGGATGTTTGATATTGACCACATCCAAAGAGAAACTATGGTAGTGGTTTGGGTTTTTCAGCAATGCCTGCTTCACTTTGGTCTTGCGTATCTTGCTACTAGAGCCTCCTACTGGGACCGAGAAGGATTTGTTTGACAAATACTTTCGAGCATGACGTACGCTTACCCCTCCCAGGAGTCCTCCATAAGAGTTCATCAACACGCCAAACGCCCACTCCTTTTCGTAAGTTTCCTCATTTTCTTTCTCTGGGAACTGTGCCTGTACCAATCCTGGAGAAATAAGTATAATTATTGTCAAAGCAAGGATAAAAGGCAGATTAATGATGGATATTTTCTTAGTAAAATGCATGTCAGTGGTCTACTTAACTCGTGTATCAACTTATCCAGAAATCAAAAAAAATGCAACCTGAAAATGGACAATTAATATATAAAAATAGATTCTTGCTATTCCCAAAGCAAAGTCTTTGATAAACATTTCATTTTAAGTGAAAATTTGTTTTTCTCCAAATGAGTAAAAGCTCCTTAGAATAGTAGCAGATTAGAAGTAAATCCATATTTTTGTAAAACAAACTCACTGCTTCTAATGATTCCTCTATTATATAGAGGCCTATGCAGTATAGTCCTATATTAGGTGACTCCATTGAGTTCCCCTTGATTTAAAAAGTTAAACCAATTGATTTTATGAGTAGTATTATTGCCTATACCGATGGAGCATCAACCGGAAACCCGGGCCCTGGGGGGTATGGGGTGGTATTGATTTCCCCTGCTCACAATAATCATCGGTTAGAGCTTTCAGATGGATTCAGGCGAACCACCAATAATCGTATGGAGTTGTTAGCGGCTATTATGGCTTTAGAAGTCCTCAAGTTTCCCGGACAACATATTACTATTCACTCGGACTCTGCTTATGTAGTCAATGCTGTAGAAAAAAAATGGGTATGGAACTGGAGAAAAAAAGGGTATGATGGAAAGAAAAATGCTGACCTATGGGAGCGTTTTATCAAAGCCTACCAAAAACATCACGTAAAGATGGTATGGGTCAAAGGACATGCAGGAATTCCTGAAAACGAACGATGTGACGAATTAGCAACCACTGCTGCAAAACAAGCAGATCTTAAAATAGACCACGGTTACGAAAAAGGTAACTAAACATCATTTTTTAGCTTTAGAAAGAGACATCTACACAATGAAAATCTCCATTATTGTTGCCTACGCAGACCAACGGGTTATAGGCAAGGACAATGATCTTATTTGGCACCTTCCCGCTGATCTCGCAAACTTTAAAAAGCGCACAGAAGGACATTACATAATCATGGGTAGAAAAACACATGACTCCATTGGTAGGCAACTACCTAATCGAACCAATATTGTGGTGACACGTAACACCGCTTATGAACCTGCGGATAACTGTATAAAGGTAGGTTCTTTGGAAGAGGCACTCACTATGGGAAAAGAAAATGGACAAGACGAAGTATTTATTATAGGAGGTGCTGAACTATATACACAATCTCTTGATAAAGCTGACCGACTTTATATTACAGAAATCGACGCTGAATTTGAAGGAGATACTTTCTTTCCGGCTTTTGATTTAAAAAAATGGGATGAGGTTTCTCGATTTGATTTCAATAAAAATAATAAGAATCCGTATAATTATTCATTCATCACTTATCACAAAAAGTCTAATTAACAGTGTATTTAGACACTATTTTTAGGCCTTGAATCTTTAAAGATTAATTTGGAGAATAAGCGATAAAAAGATTATACAATAAAAAAGCATCCTTCGTATAAAAGGATGCTTTTTTTGTGCATTTGGTTGGTATCATTTAACCAAGATACGGCTTCAACGCTTTACTTCTAGAAGTATGTCTTAAACGTCTAATGGCCTTTTCTTTAATCTGGCGAACTCTTTCTCGCGTTAGGTTAAACTTTTCTCCGATTTCCTCCAACGTCATAGAGTGCTCACCATTCAAGCCGAAATATAGTGTAATCACATCTGCCTCCCTTTTGGTTAAGGTAGACAAAGCTCTTTGCACCTCTCTTCTCAAGGAATCATTCATCAATTCCGAGTCTGGCTTTTCTTCGGTATCGTTCTCTAAAACATCATACAGGTTATTCTCTTCCCCTTGTACGAATGGTGCATCCATAGAGACATGTCTACCAGAAATCTTCATAGTATCCACAACCTCATTGGTTGTCACATCCAATACTTCCGCCAACTCATCCGGAGATGGTTCACGCTCGTATTTTTGTTCTAGTTCAGAGAATGTTTTAGAAATCTTGTTCAAAGAACCTACCCTGTTCAATGGCAAACGGACGATACGGGACTGTTCTGCTAGTGCTTGAAGGATAGACTGTCTGATCCACCAAACTGCATATGAGATGAACTTAAACCCTCTCGTCTCATCAAAACGCTGGGCAGCCTTGATCAAACCAAGGTTCCCCTCGTTGATCAGGTCTCCCAAGGATAGACCTTGGTTTTGATATTGTTTAGCCACGGATACCACAAATCGAAGGTTGGCTTTGGTTAGCTTCTCTAATGCCAACTGGTCACCTTCACGGATTCGTTTTGCAAGCTCTACTTCCTCGTCTGGAGTAAGTAGATCTACTTTACCAATCTCCTGAAGATATTTGTCCAACGACTGTGACTCCCTGTTGGTGATTTGCTTACTAATCTTGAGTTGTCTCATCAGTTGGTGACTTTATAAATTTTAGACAAGTGCCTTAAGATAACTAAAATATTATTTAAAAGGTTCCTAGACCTACAGATTATTGAAGGAATGAACAAAATACTGGGTATTGTTATACATTAGGCTACAGCATATCAACACCCAGTATTGGCAGAATGTTCAACTAGCGTTTATTTCTGTCGTTTCTATCATTTCTTCTGTTGCCTCCTCCACGATTATCACGGTCGCGGTTTTCTCTACGACGAGGTTCCTGATATCCTTCAGGCTTTGGCAACAACACCTTTCTAGAAAGTCTGTACTTTCCTGTTTTCTTGTCTACTTCCACCAACTTCACTTTCACTTCTTCACCTACTTCCATCACTCCATCAAGAGACTCTAAACGCTCCCAAGTGATTTCTGAAATATGTAGCAGTCCTTCTTTTCCTTTCATAAACTCTACAAAAGCTCCGAAAGGCTGAATTGACTTCACAATACCATCGTAAGTTTCACCCACTTCAGGAATGGCAATAATTGCACGTACTCTCGCCAATGCATTATCCATATCCTCTTGGTTGGTTGCAAAGATATTCACATGACCTTTGTTATCTACTTCTTCAATAACAACTGTCGTATTCGTTTCTTTTTGGATCTCCTGAACAATCTTACCTCCAGGACCAATTACAGCACCAATCATATCTGGCTCAATCACCAACTTGTATGATCTAGGCGCATGAGGCTTCAGTTCACCACGGTGCTCAGTAATCGCTTTCTCCATTTCTCCACGGATATGAGCACGTCCTTCGTTTGCTTGCTGAAGGGCATTTTTCAATACTTCAAAAGAAAGACCTTCTACCTTGATATCCATCTGACAAGCCGTGATACCCTTAGCAGTACCTGTCACTTTGAAGTCCATATCACCCAAGTGATCTTCGTCACCCAAGATATCAGAAAGTACCGCATACTTACCTGTCTCAGGGTCAGAAATCATACCCATAGCAATACCGGAAACTGTTGACTTGATAGGAATACCGGCATCCATCAATGCCAATGACCCTGCACATACAGTTGCCATCGAAGAAGAACCATTGGATTCTAGAATATCTGAAACAATACGGATCGTATATGGATTATCCTCATCTGCAGGCATCACTTTTGACAAGGCTCTATGCGCCAAGTTACCGTGACCTACTTCTCTACGACCAGGTCCTCTATTAGGCTTTACCTCTCCTGTAGAGAAGCCAGGGAAGTTGTAATGCAGGATAAACTTGCTAGAGCCACTAAACATCGCTCCATCAATCATCTGCTCATCCAACTTCGTACCCAATGTTACTGACGTCAAGGATTGTGTCTCACCTCTAGTAAATAATGCTGAACCGTGTGGAGAAGGAAGGAAGTTTACTTCAGCTACAATAGGTCTGATTTCATTCAATGCTCTACCATCCAAACGAATCGACGTATCCAACACTAGGTTTCTTGCTGCTTTCTTCTCAGCTGCTGCCAAGTATTTTTTCACCAAGTCCATATTGATGCTGTCGTCATCTTCTGGAAGACTCTCCAAATACTCCTCTTTTACGGCAGTGAAAGCTTCTTTTCTTTCCGTCTTTCCTTTGATAGAAGACTTTGCCACTGCATACAACTTATCGTATACTTTGTCAAAGATTTCTTTCTCTAGCGCTTCGTCCTCTTCGGCTACAGCGTACTCTCTCTTTACTTTTCCAGAAAGCTTGATCAACTCTTCCTGAGCTTCACAATGTACCTTGATAGCATCATGTGCTACACTCATTGCTTCAAGCATCACATCCTCACTCACCTCATTCATTTCTCCCTCTACCATCAAGATGTTTTCTTTGGATGCTGCTACCACAAGGTCTAGCTCACATCCTTCCATCTGCTCTGGAGTAGGATTCACGATATACTCTCCTGCAGGAGTCAATGCTACACGCACTTCTGAGATCGGCTCCAAAAACGGAATATCCGATACCGCCAATGCGCAAGAAGTAGCCAAGGCTGCCAAAGCATCCGGCTGTGCATCATGATCTGCTGAGATCAAATAAATATTAACTTGTGTTTCATAAAGGTAGTCCGAAGGGAAAAGTGGTCGGATAGCTCTGTCCACTAGACGAGACACCAATACTTCTCTATCGCTCAATTTGCCTTCTCTTTTCAGGAAGCCCCCAGGAATCTTACCTGCAGAAGCAAATTTCTCTTGATAATCTACTGATAGAGGAAAAAATCCTACTCCCTCTCTTAGTTCTCTGTTCGATACTACTGTTGTCAACAACATTGTGTTGCCCATTCTTAGTACCACTGCTCCGTCAGCCTGTCTTGCTAACTTTCCTGACTCTACCGTAATTTCTCTTCCGTCCGGTAAAGCGATTGTTTTCGTTATTACGTTCTCAAACATCGTTTGCATTTTTCAAAACCTGATATAGTCGCTTCTGCGAAACCTTTCGTGAGACATGCTCCAAAGGAGAGATGCCGAATTGTTTTTTTGTAACATTGTCTCAATAGGAGATAAGACTACAAGGGGAAGGTGTTTCGCTTTGGTATAATAAGGGATGAATGACTATAACAGTTCGCTTATTTATTATTTACTTTTCTTTGCTTAAAAATTACTAATTTCCTTGGAGTTTTTTGACACACTCCGGAACTATTTTTTTTATAATCTATCTCAAATGGAAATACTGTACTGAACAATAATCCCCACACAATTATATACGCAAAAAGGGACCCTCCTATAGAAGGACCCCTAAGTATCATATTTTCTTTACCAGTGGCATTATTTTCTGATACCTAATTCTTTGATCAACGCTCTGTATCTGTTGATGTCTTTTTTCGCTAGGTAATCAAGCATTCTTCTACGCTTACCTACCAATTTCAAAAGACCTAGACGTGATGCGCTGTCTTTTTTATTGATTTTCAAGTGCTCTGTCAAGTGAGCGATACGCTTTGTGAACAATGCAACTTGAGATTCAACAGAACCAGTGTCTTTTGCACCTTTACCGTAAGTTTCGAAAATCGAAGACTTATACTCCGGGCTTAGATATTCTTTGTTTTCCATGATATTTAACCACAAATAATTTTATAAACTGAGAAGTTTACGCTCCATATTACATGAACAGGAGAATCAATGTATTCGCAGCCTATTTAAATGATACAATAATAATTTGCGGGTGCAAAGATAGAAGATATCCATTCAAAATCAAAACTTTATTAACTTGATGATGAAATCTTTATACCCATTACCAAAATATCATCCACTTGAAATGGTGATTGCATCCCTGATAGCCATTGGTTATGATATTCTTCTAATTGTATTTTTTGATTTTCCAGCGGCAAGCCCCCAATCTTTTCTAACAAAGCGGTCAATCTTTTCATTTTAAATCGCTCTTCTTTCTCCCCTCCAAACTGATCCTGATAGCCATCAGAAAATGTATATACCATATCACCCTGGGATAATATCATTTCATGCAAAGTGAATGGAATTTCTCTATTCCCTGCTCCTAACCCCCTTCTATCTCCTTTAATCAACTGAACTTGTCCATCACGAAACAGGCACAAAGGCTCTCGAGCGCCTGCAAACTGCAATTTACGCTGACTTGGTATCCATTTGCACAAAGCAACCTCCATCCCATCATTATTTTCATTATTCTGCTGCCTCAACTCCTGTATCACCTTTAGATTAACGGCCTCTAAAATAGAGGATAAGTCAGTTATTCCTTTATCCTTAACTGCTTCATTAAATGCACTAATCGCTAACATTCCCATTAAAGCTCCCGGCACTCCATGCCCTGTACAGTCAATCATGGCCCAGTAAATTTCACCTATACCTTGATGTACCCAGTAAACATCGCCACTAACAATATCTTTTGGCTTATAAAAGATAAAGTGCTCTCCTAATACTTCTGTTATCTCTTCTTCAGATGGTAATAAGGCTCGCTGAATATTCTTGGCATAGTTAATACTCTCCGTAATCCGTTTGTTTTTGTCTTCAATACTCGTGTAAGCCTGTGAGAGTGCTTGATGGTTCTCTTCTAACTGCGTATTAATTTGCGTCAACTCTTCTGCTTGCTGTGTTACCTCTGCATTCACTTCATTGATTTCGTGATTCTTGAGCTTTAACTCTCTGTTCAAGGTAGCAGTACGTCTTTGATGCTTTCTCAAGATAATCATCGAGATCAAAAGAATAATCGCTGCGATTAGAATCACTACAATCGAAAATCGTTGACGGTTTAGTAATTTTTCTTGAAGCAACGTTTCTCTTTTTAGCAACCTATTTTCCTGCTCTTTTTCACTAATCTTATATTGAATTTGTAGTTCTTGTATTTGTCTGACTTTTTCAACTCCAGCCAAGGAATCTTTAAGAGAATAGAATTCATTCATCAATGATAACGCTTGACGATAACTTCCTTCTGCATCTAACACTAAAGATTCCAATTTGATCAAATCAGCCCTTTTAGCTTCTGAATGAATTTGACGAATCAAAACTTTGGCTTTCTCTACATATTCTCTTGCCAAATATATCTTGCTTTGTTTTAGATATAAGTTCCCTAAAGTCAATTGAGACTCTAGTTTCCCACGAACATTGTTTAATTCAGTATACAATTGATCTGTTTCCAATGCATAAAATATCGCTTGCTCATAATCACTTTGAGTACTATGCCACTCAGATAATCCTTCATAAATCTGTGCCTTATTGAAAGACTGACCTCCATATTTCTCCCAAAGCTTAAGAGCTTTATCGTAATACTTCTTACTCGCTGCAAAATCTCCTAGATATAAATAGTTATCCCCTAGTCCATCAAACAACATAACACACCTCTCTTCTAGGTCTAGCCTCAAACGTATATCTATCGATTTTTGCAGATATTCAATACTTCTTCGATGATCTCCTAAGTCAAAATACAAGAAACCAATATTGGCAAAAGATGTAGACTTTCCTTTGTCGTCCTTTATCTTTTCATTATTAATATTCAAGTCCTTTATATAGCAATCAATGGCGAGTCTTAGATTACCTTTTCGACTATATGACGTTCCTAGATTATTATATGAAATAGATACTCCTTCCCAATCTTGATCTACCTCTCTTATCTGTAAAGATTGTTCAAAAAATAAGATCGCTGAGTCATACTCTCCTAGGCGATTATAGGTAATTCCTATACTGCTCAGAATATTCCCTCTCACAAATCTATTCGTCGTATCTGTTGCTAAGTACGCTTGAGAAAAATAATCTATTGCCTTTCTTGGATTGATTTTTCGGTATACTTTTCCCAAAGACATTAAAGTCTCAGTCTTTTTGGTAGGTTGGTATTCCTGAACAAGGGTAAGCTTTTCATCTAATAAATGTCTCAATTTATCAGACTGTTCTATATTCAATGCCCCTTTAGTTTTTGCAAGTAGTGTATCTATTTCCTGCTGAATTAAATCAATACGATACTGCGCAGAATCTAACGATAGTTCCTCTGTCAGATTATTGACTACTGCATAAACAGGTGAAAAAAATAAGACCCCTATCAAAAGGGTAATTGACCTTAAAAATGTCATGGAAACAATGTAAATACTATTAATAATAGCTTTAAATGATGCTAATTTAAAGGGCTTTCCCTGATTAAAAAAGCTATAGCAATATAATATTATTTAGATAATAAACACTTATAACCTCACCCCCCATACCAACACATCATCTAACTGTTTCGCCTCAGAGGCTTGCATCCATTCCTCTAAGGCATTTTCAAGCACGGATGATTGCTGAGCAATGTTATAAGTTTGTAAAGACTCTAGCAAACGATAAAAGCGTTTGACCATAAAACGTTGGTTATTTTCACCTCCAAACTGATCCTTATACCCATCCGAAAAGAGGTATATGGTCGTGGGCTGAGGAGGTAATTGCATTTCAAACATCTCAAAGTTCCCAATACCCCGATTACCCCCAATAGAACGCTTTGCTCCTTTGACCACTTGCAAACTTCCTTTTTCATCAATATAGCAAAGTGGGTTTCTTGCTCCTGCATATCGTAGAATCCTCGCTTTGGGGGAGTAGACACACAATGCCAGATCCATTCCGTCATTGATATTAGTTTCACTTTGCTTTAGGGCTAACGAAATCCTATCCTGTAACGCAATTAGAATCTTGGCAGGATCGGTCAAAGAGGTACTTTTCAAAATATTATCCAGTGCATTACTCCCCAACATACTCATCATAGCTCCCGGAACACCATGTCCTGTGCAATCCACTACCGCCCAGTATAAGAATCCGTTCTTCTCTGCACACCAGTAAAAATCTCCACTCACCACATCTCTTGGTCTAAACAAAAGGCAAGTATTTCCAAATAAGCGATTGACCATTTTTTGGGTAGGGAGTAATGCCTGCTGAATTCTCAAAG
Source organism: Algivirga pacifica (assembly GCF_039543525.1). NCBI lineage: Bacteria > Pseudomonadati > Bacteroidota > Cytophagia > Cytophagales > Flammeovirgaceae > Algivirga > Algivirga pacifica. Next base: position 85,915 of record NZ_BAABJX010000052.1, on the reverse strand, counting down.
CATAATTAATACTCTGCTTGACATGAATATTGTATTCTTCTAGATTCTTCTTGGCTATGGAAAGTGCATCATTACTGTGTACTAGTTGTTGGTTGAGTACCTGAAGTTCAGAAGTAGAACGTGAAAGATCCCCATTCATTTTTTCGATTTCCCTATGTTTCTCCTTTAAGGCACGGTGCATTCGAACACTATATTTCCTTTGATAGAAAAGTACAGTAGCCAAGGCCATCAGTAATAAGGATGCAACAGAAAAGGTACCGATCATCCATTGCTGCTGTCGCAGTTTGGCATCTTGTAAGGAGTGTGCCTGTCGTAAGGTTTCATTCTCTTTTTCCTTTTTAAACAAATCATATTTAGCCTGCATTTGAGCGATATGCTCCTGACGCTCTTTTCCTGTCAAGGAGTCCTTTAAGGCAATATGCTCCAAAAGTAGTTCTGCCGCACTTCTTTTGCCTTGCTGTGCATAGGCCATTCCCAGTAACTTGGTCAGAAGTACTTCTCCCGTCATGTTCTCAAGTTCCTTATGCAATTCTAAAGACGTTTGATAATACCGCTCAGCCAAAGCATAGTCCTTCTTGTAATAATACACATCCCCTATCAAACGGAGGTTTTGTGCTTCCATCCCTTCATCTTCTTGCTCACGACTTAAGGTCAAGGATTTCCGAGCATATAATAATGCTTTGGAGGTGTCCTGTTCTTTATATCTCAAACGGGCAATAGCATAATAACACTTCTTCTTCCCACTATTATTCTCCATTTTCTCCTGCAAACGCAATGCCTCCTTCAGAAAGCTTTCTGCCTTCGCATACTCTCCTAAATCAGTATATACATTTCCTATATTCTGATGAAGCTTTGCTAAGTTTCCTTTTCGTCCTGTTTGCTTTTCTATCTCAAGAGCCTGCAAATAATAATTCAATCCACGTCTAGGATCTGATTGATTTAGATAGATCACAGCAATATTATTCAAGATGGCCACCTTATGCTCTAAAGCAATGGAAGCCACTTGTGTTGCCTGCAAATAATAAGAAATAGCCGTCTCATAATCCAACTGCTTAGTATACACCCCTCCTAAATTATTCAATAAGGACACTCGTATTTTTTCTTCGGGATCTCTTTTGAGGGCCTCCTTATAACATATGGCTGCCGAATCATAATTGCGTTCAAACCAATAAGCTGTTCCCATCTTATGATAGCCATGTATAATACCTTGTTCGTAATCTATATCCTCCGCATACGTCAAAGCCTCTTTTGCTATCTCTCTAGCCTGAGCAGGCGATTTCCTCAATGAATGTACTGCTAGTTGATTCATCACATCTACACGATGAACCATAGAGAGCGTATCTGAGCTCAATAAGTTTTGTAAGCTATCCACTGTCGAAGACTGTCCCATCACTCCTGCAGGAATCAATAGCATAAAGCCAAGGAAGGCATAATATCTCTGTAAAATCTTCATAGTATATAGGTAGTACAATGGACTATTGCTACTACTCAATGGGCTAATATTATCGAAAGACAGAATATAACCTCAGTAAGACTTATTAACAACCATGCCTTACATTCAGCATGTAATATTTATCCCTGAAAAGCGAAGAAGTACTCTTTCCTTCATATACCAACTTCCTTATCTATACGTATTGTAATTACCCAAATACAACAAATAACTCCATAGCTTATCCTTAGCGATTATTTGAACCCTTTACCTAAGTACTCAACATACCTTTCCATCCAAAACAATCATTCATCTTGAGAACTCCAAAATTCCCCTTTTATCAACAATTGGATGCTATGGACTGCGGTCCAACTTCCTTGAAAATGATTGCCGCATATTATGGAAGAGTGTATCCACTGGAGTATTTACGAACGTTATGTCATATTGATCGGGAAGGAGTTTCCTTATTGGGACTAAGTAAGGCTGCTGAATCCTTGGGCTTCAGAACACAATGTGGGACTGCTACCTATGAGTTTTTATCCAAACAAGCACACCTCCCCTGTATTGTTTACTGGCAGCAATCGCATTTTCTAATCGTTTATAAGATTAAAAACAATAAAGTATACGTGGCTGACCCAGGCAGCAACTTAATTTGCTATAGCAAAGAAGAGTTCCTGACACATTGGATCACTGATCCCTCTCAGGATAAAGGAGTAATTATGTTACTTGAGCCACAAGGAACCCTCCCCCATCACGAGAGTAATGATGAAATTGCTTATAAAAACCAAGGACTCAGCATCCTCATCCCTTACCTTCGACCTTATAAAAAGCTTCTTATACAACTCTTCATAGGTTTCACTTGCGGAAGTTTATTGATTTTCATTTTCCCATTCCTTACCCAATCTCTGATTGATATAGGCGTACAACAACAGGATTACTCTTTTGTTAGCCTAATACTATTAGCCCAACTGCTAGTTTTTGTAGGAGAAACCGCACTCGGTATGTTGAGAAGCTGGATCATTTTACATATCTGTAGTCGCATTAATATTCATTTTGTCACAGATTTTCTTACAAAGTTAATGCAACTGCCTATCGCCTTTTTTGACCGCAAAAACCTTGGTGACATCCTCCAAAGGATAGAAGATAGTCAACGAATCAGGCATTTTCTTACAAACACCACCTTCGACATTCTCTTCTCTACCCTAAACCTTATCGTATTCGGTATCGTACTGAGTCTATATAACCTGGAACTACTACTTCTCTTTATTTTGGGCAGTAGTGTTTATGTTGGTTGGATCACTATTTTCCTGAAGTATCGTAAAAAGCTTGATTATAAACGTTTCAGTGTTTTATCAAGCAATCAAAGTAATGAAGTATACCTCGTACAAGGAATGCAAGAGATCATGCTCAACAATTGCGAGCAGCAAAAAAGAGCCGAATGGGAAAGCATACAGATGCAGCTGTTCCAATTAGATATCAAGGGATTAAATATAGATCAGTTTCAAGAAGGGGGAGCACGTTTCCTTAATCAGCTAAAAAACATTGTCATTACTTTTGTGGCTGCAAAGCTTGTCATAGAAGGGGAATTATCCTTAGGAATGATGTTATCGATCTCTTATATGTTAGGACAAATGAATGTTCCTTTACTACAACTGATTGACTTTCTACAGTTATATCAGGATACGAGCATCAGTGTAGAACGCATTGAGGAAATTGAAAGAGAATTTCAAAAAAGTCAAAAGGATAATACTTATTTATCCAATATACTTCCAAAACGAAAGGATATTGTATTAGAACAAGTACACTTTCGATATGGCAATTATCATGGTGATTGGATCTTAAAAGACATTTCTTGTATTATTCCCTACGGAAAACATACAGCGATTGTCGGAGAAAGTGGAAGTGGTAAAACCACTCTAATGAAACTGCTATTAGGGATATACGCTCCAGAAAAGGGGCAACTTTCTTTAGGAAAGCATACACTGTCCCAGCTAGCGCCAGAGGTGTGGCGTAATGCTTGCGGTACAGTGATGCAAGATGGCTTTATCTTTGCCGATAGCATCGAACGTAACATTGCACCTGCAGCAGAGTATATTGATCGACAACAACTCCAAAAAGCCGCTAAAGGCGCTAACATACGGGAGATGATTGAGGAATTACCACTGCAGTACAAAACCAAGATAGGAGGAATCGGTATAGAACTCAGTGGAGGACAAAAGCAAAGAATTTTAATTGCCAGAGCCCTTTACAAAAACCCTGACTACCTCTTTTTTGATGAGGCTACCTCTGCACTGGATACTACCAATGAGCATATTGTCGCTACACAGTTACAACAGCTCTGTAAAGATAAAACATTGGTCACTATTGCACACCGACTCAGTACCGTGCGCAATGCGGATCAAATTATAGTCATGCATCAAGGCAGTATTGTAGAAACCGGTACTCACGAGGCTCTACTAGCACGTGAGGGATACTATTATGAGCTTGTGAAAAATCAATTGGAGACACACTAACCTGTGCTCTCATCCAAAGTAACCCGCTATTTTACTACATAAAAGAACAAGAATTTACTACTATGAAAAATCAAGACTTCAACGCTTTCAACGACCTGGAACTAGCTAAAATCAAAGGAGGAAAAGATAAGAGAAAAGATGACATCAACGGCGATGACTACGAGATCATCATCCTAACAGCTACAACAAGTGGTAAGAAGAAAGGAAAGAAGAAATAAGTCACTCTTCCTTCTCATCGACAATCCAGCCTTGTTCTCTACAGGCTGGATTTTTATATACCCCATTATTCTGCAACTGAACAACCCATGCCCTACAACCCCATACTACTTCCAGAAAATACCTTGATGTCTCGTCCTCCCTCCTGGCTTACCCGTTGGGGAAACACGCTGATTGCAGGCATACTACTTCTCATCATAGCACTATGTTTTGTGATTCAATACCCGGATAGAATAACTGGGGAGGTCATTCTGTCTACCCAAACGCCTTACAGTAGGGTTATCGCTCAGGAAAGCGGTTATATCGAACATCTTATGGTTCACAATAGCGACGTTGTTCAAAAAGGAGAAGTGTTGGCCATTATTCAAAATACTGCAGACTATCAGGACATACAAAGTGTACAGAAAGTCTTTTATCCTTTTCTAAACGCACTTACTCAAAATAAAAAAGAGGTTAATACAAGGTTTCCTTATCAGGTGAAGCTCGGTAAGCTACAGGAAAGCTACACTTCTTTTCTTACCTATTACCAACAATTTTTATTGGCTCATAACACACCTTTTTACTTAAAAAAGGTAACCCAACTACAACAGCAAATCCAGCAAGAAAAAAATATACAGCAACAACTAGACAAACAACAGGTGCTGCTCCACGAAAGTATAGCACTGATAGAGCAAAAAGTAAACGGTGGAAAAAAATTAATACAGCATCAAGGCATTTCGCAATATGACCTTATAGCCCTCAAGCAAGAACTTATCAATGCCCGATACCAATCTGAGGAACTTCAGAGTAGCTTGATACAAAGCAAAGCTAAAGAACATGCACTTCTCGCCCAACTGACAGCATTACAAGAGTCTCATAACATAACTACCCAAACGAGTTTTGAAGCCTTAAAAACGGCAGCCCTATCCTTTCAATTCCACCTCAACGATTGGGAACAGAAATATCTTCTCAAGGCACCAATATCTGGAACAGTGACCTTCTTTCACATCATGGATATTCAACAGTTTGTAAAAAAGGGAGAAGAGGTACTCACCATACTTCCTTCAAGCAATACTTTCAATGCTTTTGTGTACACCAAAGGAATTGGGGTAGGTAAAATAAAAAAAGGTAATACCGTTCGTATTACCCTGAAAAATTATCCCGCAGAAGAGTTTGGTACGCTCAAAGGTATCGTTCATCGTATTTCTCCTATTGCTCGGGATGGTGCCTATAAAGTAGAGGTACAATTACCCCAACAACTAAAAACTAACTATGGAAAAGTGTTGAACTTTCAACATGACATGAAAGGGGAAGCTACCATTATTACTCAAAATTTGAGATTGATTGATCGTTTTTTCCATAGTGTACTGAAGCGTTACAGGGATGCTACTCAGATATAAGGGTATTGCCCTGTGTTATTTTAATTCGCTATGGTATCCACCAATATAGTAAAAGGCTGCGCTAGTGGCCTTACCTGTTCTTGATCGGCCTTCCTAGCCAACGGAAAAATCCCTGTTTTAAGGTAATCTAAGGCAGCACCTACTCTACCTCTTTCCTCCCCCAAAGGAATTGAGAGGTAGTCTGGCATATTATAATCCGCTGGAATCCCTTCTGCATAATCTCCATTCCCTTGACTATTTTTTACGTAAAATGTAATGGGGACAAACTCATACCCAAACTCTCGATAAACTACTCCACCTACATTTTTCCCATGTGTAGTATCTCCAATCGTTTTCACCGGAAGATAAGGTCTTAATCCATGGATAATCGCTTCGCTGGCAGATGCCGTCTCTACTCCTGTAATCACAACGATATGCTCCAGCATCACACTGTTAGACTGGGAAGTAAATTTGATGGATTTATTATTCTCCTTAAATCGCTCATTATAAGTTTCTGTAATGAACACATCTGCATCTTTTGCTTGTCCATAAATCAGACTAGCCAAATGCTGTGCTACTCGTACCTCTCCTCCTCCATTATACCGTAGATCCAATATCAAATAAGAAATCCCTTCCTGTTGAAAATATTCAAATGCCTTATTCAATGCATTAATGGATCTCGAACGAAAGCTGTCATAAAGTAGATAACCAGCTTTTTTTCGTTCAGAAATATTCAACACACGTACCTCGCTCACATAATCTATATCCAAAGTAGCTGTGCTCACCTCTATGGTCTTTTCTTCCTCCTCCAATGCCTGTACTGTAAGTGTAAATGACTCTCCTAATGTTCTGGTATATAACACTCCTCCGTTATTCACTGTTGCTGCCTGACCATTAATACTTACCAGACGATCTCCTCTTCGTATTCCTGCTTCCCAAGCGGGGCTTCCCTTTAAGGTATGAATGACAAAAATTTGCCCATTAGGTAAAGCTCCCAAGATAACTCCCAGGCCTACTTCTTCGACTGTTGACAAACGTGCATTGGCTGTCGGTAACTCCCTAATATAACTCCAACGATCCAATGGGCGATACTTTAGATCTGACAATAAATCGGATGGATTATCATACAATGACGGATTGACATCTTCAGGGGTATACTCACTCCATAAGTAGACTCCTTCCATTGCTGCACTCACCAAATCATTAATTCCTTCTACCTCTTCTTCTGGATCTGTTCCATCTACCAAGATAAACTGCTCATCATCGTTCTTACCTCCTCGACAGGAAGCTAACAATATACAAGCGACAAAGAAATAAGAGAGGATTTTCATACAATGTATTGTCATAGTGGTCAATAAAAAATAAACCGTTAGTTTAATATGGAGAACTGCTATTCTAACGATTTATAAAGAAAAAAGGTGTTCTGGAATACCAAAACACCTTTTTTCTTTATAACAAATATTCGAAAACATTAACGCTATTATTATTAGAAGTGTACCCTTAGTCTTGTTTGACTGCTTCACCAATAAGTGTTGCTGCTGTACAATCGTGAACTTTCACCATCACATAATCCCCTTTCTTATAGTTCTCTTTAGGGAATACAATCACCTTATTCTGAGAGTTTCTTCCTTGTAAATGCTCGTCCGAACGCTTAGAGAACCCTTCTACCAATACCTTAAAAGTTTTCCCCAAAGCCTGTTGACTTCTCTCCAAAGAGTGTTCCGTCTGTCTGGCAATAATTTCATTCAGACGACGCTTCTTCACATCCAACGGAATATCGTCCTCGAATTTTTTCGCTGCCAAAGTACCTGGTCGCTCTGAGTAATGGAACATAAAGCTGAAGTCATACTTCACATAATCCATTAGTGTCAATGTATCCTGATGCTCTTCCTCTGTCTCTGTACAGAATCCTGCAATCATATCCGACGAAATCGCACAATCATCACCCAAGATACGGTAGATAGCGTCCACACGCTCCATATACCACTCTCTTGTATAGGTACGGTTCATCAACTCCAATACACGTGTATTTCCTGACTGAGCTGGAAGGTGAATATACTTACAGATATTCTCATACTTCTTCATGGTATAAAGTACCTCATTGGTAATATCTTTTGGATGAGATGTTGAGAATCTCACACGAAGATCCGGAGATACTTTCGCTACCATTTCCAATAGGTTCGCAAAGTTGATTACCTCTACTTCCTCTCCTTTTTTCTCTTTCTTCTCCAACCATGCCTTGTTGTTTTCTTCCGAAGACCACTTATAAGAGTCTACGTTCTGTCCCAACAAAGTCACTTCTCTATAGCCCTGCTCGAATAGTTCCTGTGCTTCTTTCACAATAGAATGTGGATCACGGCTACGCTCACGACCACGAGTAAAAGGTACCACACAGAACGTACACATATTATCACATCCTCTCATAATAGAGATAAATGCCGTTACCCCATTAGAGTTCAAACGTACAGGGTTAATATCTGCATAAGTCTCCTCACGAGACAAGAATACGTTCACTCCTTTATCTCCACCATCTACTTCCTGTACCAACTTAGGAAGATCACGGTAAGCATCCGGTCCGGCTACGATGTCTACGATCTTTTCTTCCTCCAGGAATTTTTCTTTTAGACGCTCCGCCATACAACCCAACACTCCAATGATTAGCCCTGGCTTGTTTTTCTTCACTTTGTGGAAGTTTTTCAGACGGTTACGCACTGTCTGCTCAGCCTTCTCACGAATAGAACAAGTATTCAAGAAGATCAGGTCAGCCTCCTCAAAGTTGGAAGTCGTACCAAAGTTCGCTTCATTCATGACCGAAGCGACAATCTCCGAATCAGAGAAGTTCATCTGACAACCATAACTCTCAATATACAACTTACGTTGCCCTTCGCCTGCTGTGTTTTCGGTTACTTTCATTTCACAGCTTTCCGAAGTACTCTCCTCTGTTACCAAAGGAATATCTTTAATCAAATCGCTCATTAAATCAGAGTTTTAAGACAGAAGGTAAGATTTTCAGTCTCACTCTGTCACGTATGACATAGTATATTTTTTAATAAGGGCACACTCCCCTATTCTAAAATTTTCCGCAAAGGTATAAAAACCCAAACGGGAGAACAACAAGGTGCTAAGGGGAATAGTTTAGGAAATGGGTTGATCCATTCAATTTAGAATTATTCTAAGATTAAGAGCTTGTTCGGAACCACATCTTCTGGAGTAAAACTTAGATTCCAAACAAGCTCTAAATAGACTATACCTTCTCCGAATCAATTACAGGAATAATAATACGGAAGGTTGTTCCCAAGCCCGGAATAGATTTTTTAACGAAGATTTTTCCTCCATGATACTTTTCTACAATACGCTTCACCAGCGTAAGGCCTAACCCCCAACCTCGCTTTTTAGTAGTAAACCCTGGCTTAAAGACCGCCTTTAATTTCCCTGGAGGAATCCCTTTTCCATCATCAGAAACATCCAAAATGATCATCTCATGACCTGAAGATCGCTTCAGTTCCAACGTAATATTACCTTGACTGTTCATCGCATCCACGGCATTCTTACAGAGATTTTCAATCACCCATTCAAACAGAGGAGGGCTAATATTCGCCCTAATATCCCGATCTGCTATATCAATATGAAAGGCTACTTTGGAAGATACCCTCTTGGAGAGGTACTGTACCACATGCTCAATGGTTTGCGGTAAATTAACTTCTTGCAGTTGGGGCACTGATCCAATACTGGAAAAACGAGCCGTTATCATCTCCAAGCGACTAATATCCTTTTCCAACTCAACGATGATTTCTTCTGAGAAATTCTCATCCGTCTTAAAGTACTCTACCCAAGCCATCAAAGAGGATATAGGTGTTCCTAATTGATGTGCTGTTTCTTTGGCCAGCCCTGCCCATACCTGATTTTGTTCGGCTCGTTTAGAAGAGCTAAACACTACATAAGCAATACTCCCTAAAATAGCCAAGATCGCCAACTGTATTACGGGAGCAAACCTTAGTTCTCGCACTAACTCTGAGTTAGTGTAGTAAATAAAATTGTATACATCTGGTGCTATTTCTACCACTATAGGTTCATAGTCCTCTCCCATCTCCTCTACTTTTTTGAGTAAGTAGCTATTACGCTCATCTTCTGAAAGTTTCTTGGGGATTTCTACATTTCGATGACTGATAGGAGTACGACGATCATTCAATAAAATCACGGGGATCAAGTCATTGTTTTGTATCACCTCCATCAACAAAAAACTAACTTCCTGACTTGTCTCTTCTGTCAATGCCAATTGTCGCTGTGCCTTGGCAAAAAAGTCCACCTGCCTTTTTTCCCGATCTGCTAGTCTCCTCACCAGCATATTGGTATAATAGACAGAAAGCCCTCCAACCAAAAGGCCGAGGGCTGCGATTAACCATTTCAGAAATGCCGAATTCTTGTAAATGCTGTAAGTCTTCATGTATAAGGTTTTCTGCTCTGTCGCTGTACCTGTCTATTCTACTGCTAACTCATTCCTCACTTCTCCACTCTTAAGGTACTTTTCAATGTAAATATTTCTGGATTTTAATCCTTCTTTTATAGCATACTCCCGTAAAGTTTTATTTACATTTTGAGGATTAGGAGAAAACATATCAGAAGGGTCTACATCCACAAATACTGACTTATACGTTTCTATCTGTAATTCTTCTAAGCCTTCTGGTAGTGGCTGCGGCAACAACTCATAATCAATCCCCACAAAAACCTTAATATCTGAAGAAGTAGTGTCTGGATCTCCAAAGTAATAGACCACCATCTCTCCCGTATATTCTCCTGTAATACTTTGTTTATACATCGTATCCATTAATGCCGTCAAGGCTTTATCATCTACCTGCCCCTCATAATACCTCCCGATCAATTGTTGCTCGTTATGCGTTACTTTCTTGGGGCTCAGATCATTAAAATCTCCCTGCTTTACGTACCATAATCCAACGACCAAAACCAAGGCTGCTAAAAATGCCGAGGTCACTGCTGACTTACTCATAAATATCTATTGTTTGTTTAAGACATGCAATATGCATGCTTAGGTTGTTTATTTCCAATCACCTGAAACCTTTTATACTATTTTATGATTACTATTTATTCTTCCTCAGGCATTATTGTTAATCCGTTTATTTCCTTTTAAGTTTCTGTATTCCTCCTAAAAAGTTCTAAATCAACTTTAAAATATTATAAATTACATCATCACGAGTATTGGCTCTTAAGAAAACAAGAAAGGATTAGATTATTGTTTTTCTAAATCATCCCTCCTTCTATTGAAAATACATTCACTTTGATGTTATAAAGTTCTTAATTCCTTTAATTATAGTGTAATAATTTGATATAATTGAACTTTACAACTACCAAGAGTACAAACTAAACAAACATGAACTCCTTCGGACAATTATTCAGAATAACCACTTTTGGAGAATCCCATGGTCGTGCCTTAGGCGTCACTATTGACGGCTGCCCTGCCGGGGTAGATATCGACCTTGAATTCATCCAAAACGAATTGGCTCGCCGTAAGCCCGGACAATCTAAAATCACCACACAAAGAAAGGAAGAAGATCAAGTGGAGATTCTTTCTGGTGTATTTGAAGGAAAAAGTACCGGTACACCAATAGGTATGGTCATCTATAACAAGGACCAACGTAGCAAAGACTATTCACACATCAAGGATCAATTTCGTCCATCACATGCCGACTATACCTACGACGTAAAATACGGAAATCGGGATTATCGAGGTGGAGGCAGAAGCTCTGCCAGAGAAACCGCAGCCAGAGTAGCTGGAGGAGCGGTGGCTAAACTTCTTCTGAAGCACTTGGGAATTTCTTTCCACGCCTATGTATCGGAAGTTGCCGACATCAAGGTAGATGATGATTACCGCAACCTGGACTTCTCTCAAATAGAGCAAAATATCGTTCGTTGCCCAGATCCTGTAAAGGCTGAACAGATGATCGAAGTCATCGACACTATTCGTAAAGAAAGAGACACGATAGGAGGCATCGTAAGCTGTGTCATCAAAGGCGTTCCTGCTGGATTGGGAGAACCTGTATTTGATCGTTTACATGCAGAACTAGGTAAGGGTATGCTAAGCATCAATGCCGTTAAAGGATTTGAGTACGGTAGTGGTTTTGCGGGTACCAAAATGAGAGGCTCCGAGCACAATGATAAGTTCTTTGCCGATGAGAATGGAAGCATCACGACAGAAAGTAACTTCTCCGGAGGAATACAAGGAGGTATTTCCAACGGACAAGATATCTATTTTAAGGTAGCCTTTAAGCCTGTCGCAACAATTATGATTGATCAGGATAGTGTTAATCGTGAAGGGGATACCGTTACAGTAAGTGGCAAAGGACGTCATGATCCATGTGTAGTCCCAAGAGCAGTACCTATTGTAGAAGCAATGGCTGCACTAACCATTGCAGACTTCCTGATGAGAAGTAAAGTCAATCGTTTAGAACAACTGATAGGGTAATCCTGTTGATAATGTTGCGCCCTAAAGGCACAACATTATTTTATTCATTATAAAAATCAAAAACTATGGCAACTGTCACACTAAAAGGCACTCCATTTGAAACTGTTGGAAACCTGCCTGAAAAAGGAAGTAAAGCACCTGATTTCTCACTCACTAAAGGAGATCTTTCTGAAGCTACCCTTGCAGACTTCAAGGGAAAGAAAATCATTTTGAATATCTACCCAAGTGTAGATACTGGTACTTGTGCACAGTCTACCCGTACCTTTAATGCAAAGGCTTCTGAGCTAGAGAATACAGTAGTACTATGTATCTCAAAAGATCTTCCTTTTGCGCAAGCTCGTTTTTGTGGTGCTGAAGGATTAGAAGATGTGGTGATGCTTTCTCAACTTCGAGATGATGCCTTTGGTAAAAACTATGGTGTCAGCTTTACTACAGGACCTCTAAAAGGACTCCTTTCCAGAGCGGTTGTGGTCATCGATGAAGAAGGAACGGTTACCTATACCGAGCAAGTTGCTGAGACAGTTGACGAGCCAGACTATGAGGCAGCTTTGAAAGCACTATAGTACTAACGGTTGTCTTATAATCAGTAGAAAATGACAATCTTTCAATAATATACTGTTGTGTTGAAGGATGAAGTAAGGGCGTCCCTTCTGGTCGCCCTTACTTCATCCTTCATATCTATTGTCGGGGCGGCCAGAAGGGACGCCCTTACTTCATCCCTCAACAACCTATCCTATGCCCTATAATTTTGATTCCCCTGTTTCCAGAAAAGATACCGATACCGTAAAGTATGACCTGTGTGAGCTCCTTTTTGGCTCCCGAGAGGTAATTCCACTATGGGTGGCAGATATGGACCTGCCTATTGCCAAAGAAATACAGGATGCCCTAGTTCAGCGGGCCTCTCATCCAGTATATGGGTATACGATACAATCTAAACGTTGTTGGAGCGCTGTACAAGGATGGCTACAACAGCAACATCAATGGGAAGTCCCTGATCACTCTTTTGTCTTCAGTCCCGGAATCGTTCCTGCCTTGACCCTAATGGTTCAAGCCTTTACGCAGCCCAAAGAAAAGGTGATGATCTTCACTCCAGTATACACCCCTTTTCATGAAGCGGTAAAAGGAAACGATCGAACCCTCATTACGAACGATCTGGTAGAGAAAAATGGGCGATATGAAATCGACTTCCAGAAAACAGAAGAGCTTCTGAAGGAAGGTGTAAAACTGTTGATATTCTGTAATCCCCATAACCCTTCCGGACGTATGTGGACCAAAGAGGAAATACTTCAACTACTGGACCTCTGCAAAAAGTACAATACACTTATCTTCTCTGACGAAATACATGCTGATCTGACTTTCTTTGGTAATAAACATATCCCTTTTGCGACGATACGAGAAGATGCAGCTCAGCAAGTCATCACGGGAATGGCTCCTAGCAAGACTTTCAATCTGGCAGGACTACAAGCCTCTTATCTGATCTTCCTTGATGACACCTTAAAAAGGCAATATACTAAGGTAGCCAGTGTACCCCACCTCAATTTTGGAGGAACCTTTGGCACAGAAGGTATGATTGCCGCTTATACGCATGGACATACATGGTATAAGGAAATGAAGGCCTACATACAAGGGAATATTGAATTTGTGATCGATTATATTGACAAACATATTCCTGAGATCAAGGCCATGAAACCTGAGGCCACCTACCTGATATGGTTAGACTGCAAGTCTTTGGGACTATCTGATCCTGAACTGAAGAAATTCATGGTGGAAAAAGCTGGAATCGCTCTAAATGAGGGAATCAGTTTTGGACAAACAGGCAGCGGGTGGCAGCGAATGAATGTGGCTGTGGCCAGGCCTGTTTTGGAGAAGGCCTTGGCACAATTGAAGGAGGCTATGTCTTGATTTTAAACCACTCCGTCCCCGGCCCGGCATACATAAACGTCAGCTTAGCAAATAAGAAGGGAGCAAAGGGTACCTGAAACAAAAAAGAGCTCCCTACTGCCACTTTTTGTGACGCTGTGAATAACTCTTGATAATCAGCCGCTCCATTTCCCCAGTTTACAAAATAGGCATTCTCGACCGCTAACCAGTCTCTATTGAACCAAGTGAAGTGTACTCCGGTATATGCCGAATAATAAGTACGTCCATAAATTTCTCCTAAGCGCAAGCCAATAACATCCTCTGCACCTTTAATAAACTGATAAGGTTGAGGAGCATTGGTCAAACCCGTACGCACCCAAGAGCTAAACTGTATCGTTGGATTAAAAATCTTGTGATATTCTGCCGTAAGATTAATGCTCTGATATGTAGGAGAGGTTTCGGTCAGGCCTATCGCCCATTCTATACTTCCTTCCAATTGATACCCATTCAAACGATGACGTTGCGCATTTACCAAACCAATGCTCTCCCGAAACGTCAATGCCAGCATACGATGTTCAAAAGGAGCTAGGAGAACCTCCTGATTCCAGTGTGTATCTTGCATCAGACTTTCATCAGAACCATAGTACCTGTACTGTACATCCAGATCCGGAGAAAAGCGATAGGAGTAATCCAGATGCCAGGGATTACCTATAGAAGCTGTCACTTCCAATTTGTGATAAGGCGCCAACATATCCGGTTGATAAGTGACTCCCTCTACATCTCCTTCTTCTGTATAGGTAATCTCTCGGTATAGATTTCTTCTCAACTCATCTCCAAAACTCACACCTACCCCTAGCTGCATATTTTTGTAAAGTAGTTGTCTGGGAAGGTTAAAACGAATATTCCAGGTAGCACCAACAGGTTGCTTATCCCATGCCACTCTTAGCTTACTGTTACTTCCCAAGAAATTATCATCTACAAATCCTATGAGGTAACGGTACTCTTCCTCACTACTATGATCCAGCGACATCAATGGAAAAAGTTTTACCGCATCAAAGGCTTCTACAATCAATGCGCTACGCTCATTTTTTGTTTCTATTCTATGGTCAACCTTGGTGAAGTTCCCAATATTCCATACGCGCTGCACCGCTTTCTCCAAGGTTGAGTACTTCACCTGTGCTCCTCTTTTCAGTCGCAACTCATTTTTAATGATTCGATCCCAGGTCATCCAGTTTCTTTTGATAATTACTGTATCAATTGTTACGGTTTGCTGAGAAGAGTCTTGATCTATCGTCTGGGCTTTTCCTATTGTGGTCCATAGCAAGCCCATTAAAAGTAAGAGTAGTGTACGTTGGTATAAATTTGGAGAAGTAATAGTGAACATCGTTTGTTTGATCGTATAGGTGCTGGTACAGTATGAAGTAAAGGGAGGCCTCTCAATACTATTCACTTAAGAGCGTTGTAAGTAGAAGGGATACTGCAAATACTATGCAGGTCTTAGCGTGGACGCTAAGACTAGTATCTAGGACACTATACACAGTATCTATCTGTTCATTTTCTACTTAAAACAAACTAATTGAGGAGAGAAAATCCCTTTTGTTTGCAAGGGCAAAAGTACTAAAAATCAAGTACAACCCCAATCGTTGGCACCACAGTACTATTACCCGTATCCACTTCTTCCAAAGCTCTTGGTTCCACAATTTCTCCATTCATATCTCTTAATAGAATATACTCCGGAGGAACAGGGATTTTTTGAGCCAATACATTTTGCGCCTCTATGAATACATCCAAGGAGATTTTTCTAAAATTCCACTTTTTATCTATACGAACATCTACTTGACTAAACACATCCAATTTCTCCTCCCCCAAACGACTGTAGTCCAAAATGATGTCAGGGTATACTTCCAAAGTCGCAACCGTGTCCACAGGGACAAAAGGTGTTTCTCCTGCAAAACGCCAACGAGCACTCAGTTCCCAATTGCGGGGTAACTTATACCCTCCGGTAAAACTAACCAAATGGCGACTATCCCAAGTAGATGGCAAGTACTTAGATCGATCAAACCCTGTAAACTCACTATAGAAAAAGGTATAAGAGAAAATCCCGTAGAAGTTACGTGTTAGCTTCTGCTGAAAAAGCACCTCCAACCCATAACTTCTCCCTTTCCCAACAGTCTCGATTAATTCATTGCCCAATACTTCAAAGCCCGCTCCTTTATTCGCCAGAGAAACACTATCCCTCACAGAAACCGGATACTGATCATATCCCTTATAAAACCCTTCCACACTTACACTGCTGGAAGGCGTAAAGATCTTCTCTATTCCCAATACATAATGATCACTGCGCGTATACTGTGCACTCTCATTGACAAAAACATTATTCTCCTGATAGCCTAAAATTGTATAAGGTGGGATTTTATAGTATCGCCCTGCCGTAGCATTCAACTTCCATCCTGGCAGAAATTGATAGGAAATTGCCAAACGTGGAGAAATATTATCCCATAGATCACTACCATCAGAAAAGGTATCCTCATCCACCCGTACTCCCATGGATAACTCTAGCTTTTTATTGAAAAAAGTTCGTGAAGCATTCAAGAACATTCCATACTTGAAAAAATCTAGCTCGGATTGAAACGTGAATCCAATATTCCTATCCAGTGTACTATTTTCATAATCGCTCCACTGCACATTAAAGCCCGGTACTAGCTTCCACTCTTTCCAAAAATAGGTTAGTGCATAGCGAAGCTTTGTTTCCATCTCACGGGAGTCAGTTCGAAAAAACAGTCCCTCCTGATTTTCATTGTCCGTATATTGAGAAAACTCATTGTTGAAGAGGTTATTACTCAATGTCGTTTGCATAAAACCATTCCCTCCACGGAAACGCTTTTTCCAGGTCACCCCTATCGCATTGGTTTGTTGAATAATAAAAGGCGTTTGTTCCAATGTAGCCTGTTGTCCGTTATCCAGATCATCGTCCCCTTCCACCGTAAAATCATCAATCGATCCCAACCCTATTAGACTAATGGTATTATAATCATTGATTTCGTGATCTATCTTAAATTGATAATCCCAATAATCCGGACGAATCGGTAATCCTATTAGCTCAAACAGAAACTGTAAATAACTTCGTCTCACAGAGGCAATGTATGTCGTTTTACTACTTTCCCGTTTATTCCCCTCTTCATCTTTTCCTTTGAATAAAGGTCCTTTTAAGGTCAAAGCCGTTTCACTGGCACTTACCCGAAGGTTTCCACTAAAATTTCTACGATCCCCTTCGATCTGCTCAAACTGTAATACCCCAGACAATGGATTATCATATTGCGCTCCAAACGCAGAAGCCGACAAGGTCACATTATCAATAAAAGAAACATTGAGCATCCCTACCGGCCCTCCAGCACTCCCTTGTGTACTGAAATGGTTGATGGTCGGAATCTCTACGCCGTCCAGGTAGTATACCGACTCGTTTGGTGCGCCTCCACGAATAATCAAATCATTCCGAAACCCTCCTACGGAAGGAGAAACACCGGGTAAGGATTGTGCTACCCTTACCACATCATTATTTCCTCCCGGATAAGTTGCTAGTTCTGCTGCCGTCAAGGTCTGGGTAGAGAGTGGGGTTTCTATCGGTCGACTTACCTGATTTTTCTCTGGCGTCACCACCACCGTCGATAAGGTCTCTGCATCCTCACTCAGTTCAAAATTATATAACTGATTTCCTACTGACTTGATGATAATATTGTATTTCGTTTGGGATTGATACCCTATAAAACGGGCCACTAAATTATATATCCCCGGTGTAAGGTCTTTAATTAAATAATACCCATCAACATCCGAAATTGCTCCTTTATCGGTTCCTTCAATAAAGACAGTTGCTCCCGTTAGGGGCATCCCCATAGGATCCTTGACATAACCGGATATACTGGTTTTTACCTGTGCATTCAGTAATTTTGGGAAAAATAAATACAGAAAAACTATAGGAAAAGATAAATACTTAAGGCAAGTCATATAGAAGCTAGGGTTAGAACAAGAAGATTATTCATTCATAACTACAGCATAAGAAAAGATGCCTTAGTATAAAGAAATGAGGTATGTAAGGAATGACGTTAAGTTATTTAGAATAACGATGTCTATATTACCTAACTGATTGTCCTAGATGCTCATAATCACCTAAAATCTATTTTAATGAAAAGTACATCACTACTCATCACTTTCTTTATCGGACTACTTTTTATTTGCTCTACAACGGTCTATGCCCAAGAAAAACCTTCCCGCTTGGATTTTCGATTTGGAGTTGGCACCTCCCTTCAAGGTTCAGGAGATATGATTACCCTTTCTTTTGACAATGAGCTTAACTACCGCCTCAATAATTACTTTGCCACCTCCCTTTCTATTAGCCATGGAAAAAGTGAATCAGGGGTATTCAAAATGGGTTCCTTCATACAAGGTAACCTCAATGCTTTTGTTTCTCCTTTTAGAAACAATCGAAGAAATGATTTTCGTTTGGGAATTGGTTTAGGCGTACAAAACTATGTTTATTCTTATATACAATCCGAGGAATACATCAACGGACAACTCATTCAAAGCCCTGTTTATAGAGACAAAAATGGATTGGGTAGAAATATCATTATCGAAAACACCTTTGCATTGACGCAACGTCTCCTTCTAGGGCTGAAACTATACAATCAATTTTACAACAGTGGGGACGTCAACACAGGGATTATGCTTAAGGCAGGGGTTCAATTTTAATGTTGAACAGATAATTTCTCCCATTCACCTAACGAATACTACAACTCAGGTTTATCCATCTATTAATAAAGAGAGTGGTCACTATTTTGGTTCTACTAAAACTAAAATAATGTACATGTAAAAGCCCCCTAATCGGAAGCTTTTAAAGAACTCTTTTTATGATAAACCAATTCTATTTTTTAGGCTTTGTTGCTTGCCTACTATACCTCCCCTGTAAAGCACAAGAGCACGCTCACCAAAAACTCCAAGAGGAATTATCCGAATATGGAAGACGATTAAAACAAGAGGGAAGGTTTCATGGCAGCATAAGCATAGGCTCTACCAAAGAACTTATTTATCAGCAGTCGATAGGCCTAGCCAATCGGAGCTGGAATATCCCTATTCAAAAAGATACTCGCTTTGACATAGCCTCTTTGAATAAATCTTTTATTGAAGTGCAGAAAGGGGAATTATTACTTACAGGAGTTTCAGACAGTAATCGAGGAATGGTGATGACCTATCAACAATTAGAGGAGTTTCCTCAATAAAAAAATTAAGGAAGTATAAAGATAAAACTTTATACTTCCTCTTTTTATATACTCTTACTTAACAACAACTCGCTGATGTAGCTGTCCTTCCTCCGAGATCATACGGATAAGGTATAACCCCGAAGCTTTTGGCACTTCAAAAGATAGCTGATGCTTTCCTTTTCCATACACTCCTTGTGTTACCGTTCTCACTTGTTTTCCCTGTGTATCATAAAGTGCGATACTTACCTGCTGCTGTGCAGTCAAGGTAAATTGTAGCATACCCACCTGCTCTACCGGGTTTGGATAAACCGTTAATAAATTCTTCGTTGGTAATGCAACGGAAGCAATACGTGCCGCCGGTTGACTGTCATACCAAGTACCGTTATCGTACCATCCTTCACCACAGCGGTAAAGGTCTGCTGTTTGTGTCCCTCCGTTATCGCTGAATACAATACTGGTACATTCTATACCTTCGAACGTATAACGGTACCACCCATTACCTTCATCTATCATCGTTACCCCTGGCCAGCTAGAGTTTGGTAATACATTCGCTGGAGTGGTATTCCAGTAATGCAAGTTCGCTGAAGACCAGTTCGCTGGCTTTTTAAAGTGGATTGTCAGCCCTGAAGGAGGTAATGGCTTGCTATCATACCAAGTCCCATCATCATACCAACCCGTACCACAACGACTCAAATCAGCCGTTTGCGTAGCACCATTGTCACTGAATACAATGTTAGTACATTCAATACCGCTAAAGGTATAGCTATACCATCCATCCCCATCGGCATCCGTCATGGTGACTCCCGGCCAATTGGAGTTTGGCAATACATTCGCCGGAGTGGTATTCCAATAGTGCAGATTTACCGTAGACCAACCCGCTGGTTTTTTAAAGTGAATCGTGATATCCCCTACAGTTCCTACTCTTTGGGATACTTCATTGGTATAATCAGAAGTTGTGCCGGTACTGCTATATGCATTCACGCGATAATAGTAAGTACCATCCGCCAAACCAGCATCAGTATAAGTAATAACATTCGCTCCTACAGTATCAATAGCCACAAAACCACTTCCTGCTGTTGTAGAACGCTCCACGATATAACCCGCTTCTTCGGTTGTATTATCCACCCAGTTCAATTGCACATCATTCGTCGATGCAGAAGCATTCAATAAAGTTGGTGCTTTTAATATAGATGTTCCCGGAGGAGGTAATTGGACATCTGTAAATAACTCCCACTGCCCAGGTCCCAACAGGTACGTTCCTCCTGTATTTTCATAAGCAAACTGACCAAAGTAGTTGTACCAGGTTCCTAGACTTTGGAAGTTCGGTTGTATCGACTGGGCCGTTGTTCCGAAGTTACCTATAATGGTCACATTCATCGTCTCATGAGAGATATTGATTCTTCTGGTTTCTCCGATAGCATCCCAGCTGAAATAACCTTCCGTAAATACCGGGTGATCTTTTCTTAGGTTCAGAAGTGCCGCAATGGTATTATACAAGTCAACACGATCTGGGTCCTGCATATATTCCGTCCATACGATCGGCTTTTCACCCACTCTTCCATTATAGTTAATAGAGTAATCATATCCTTGTTCCCCGAACATCCAAATCATTTTCGGTCCCGGTACGGTATACAAGAAGGCCGCTCCTAAACCTATGCGATCCAATGCTGTTGGCAAATCCTTGATATTATAGTCCCCTGTTTGCTGTCCCCAGTTCAGGTTTTGCACCATAATACGCTCCTCATCATGACTCTCCATATATACCACGCGAGTATCGGTCTGTGCGCCAGCAAAAGAAGCCGTGTTCAGTTCATGACCTGAAATTACCTCCTTATACTGCTCATCCACACGTTTCCATGGCAACATCCCATTAGCCGCCAGTGCATCCTCTTCTGATGGAGATGCAAGGTGTTCCAAAATAATATAAGCCTCTGGATTGACCTCACGGATTTTATTAGCCATACGGTTTAGAATATTCACTCTGGCCTGATCATAATCCCATCCACAGCCTGGTGTATTCGTAAAACCTTTGGTAAAGTCATAACGGAACCCATCAATCTTATACTCTTGCATCCAGAAGCGGTTTACACTATCCACAAAGGCTTGTGTATAAGCGCTCTCATGATCAAAGTCGCTACCCCAGTTCCAACAAGTATTTGGAGCTGTCGTATTGAACCAAGGGTTATCTGCCGCAGGCTGATTATTCGCCTCATCCCAATACATACGAGCCATCACATTTTGGCCAAAAGCATGGTTCAGTACCATATCGATAATCACGGCAATACCATTAGCGTGAGCTGCATCAACCAGCGCTTTCAGATCTTCTTTAGGACCATAATATTTATCAGGAGCAAAGAAGAACGATGGATTATACCCCCAGCTACTATTACCCTCAAACTCATTCACTGGCATCAACTCAATCGCATTCACCCCTAAATCCTTCAGGTACTGCATGGAATCAATCACCGATTGGTAAGAATGCTCTTCTGTAAAATCACGAATCAATAACTCGTAGATCATCAGTTGGTGTTTTGGCACTCCTGTAAAATTTTCTATTTGCCAATCATAAGGATCTTGTGCTGTTTGCAAGACACTGGCAATTCCTTTCTCCGTATCTGTAAATTCAATCAGTCCCGGATAGGTTTCTTCAGAGATATATTGATCATTCCATGGATCAGCCACCTTCTCCGTATAAGGATCTGCAATGCGAAGATTACCATCCACCAAATACTGGAAGATATATTCCTTCTTAGGCGTCAAACCACCAATTTGTAACCAGAAACGCTCTCCGTCAGGCGTCTTTTTCATCTGGTAGTTCGGATCAATAGCCCAGTTATTGAAATCTCCTGTTACAAAAACATCTCCCTTATTAGGGGCCAACAGTACTAATACCACGGTTTGGTCATCGATGTAGTTGATACCATCTTTTACCCCTGCAGGTAACGGCGCTACCTCTGATGCCTCATTCACATATAAAGTTCTGGTTTTCTCTCTTGGAAGAATCACACCATCATCAGCCGTCACTTTCACCTGATGGGTACCTATCGCACTGTAAGATACGGTATGAGAGATCGTACTCTGGTTGGTTACCGAAGCTTGCACCACACCATCTATTTCAATCTGCATAGCTGCTGGCGCAGAAGCTGTAGCAGAAATAGTCACCTGCTCATTCACTTTAGCAAAATACTCCTGATTTACCGGAGCCGTCACTGTCATGTAAAAGCCAGGGTCAATATCCATGAAAAAGTCTCCATCAGCAGCTGTTTTTCCCACCAAAGTGCCCGTCGCATCACGAAATACCATCGCCAAACGGAATACATTTTCTGTCGGTGAAACATTATAATAAGTCGATGGAGTCAATGTTATCTGCCATTGATCATTCCCAATATTGGTCATTTCTCCTATGCCATCATCAGCTCCCCAATTCCCTACGGAATTGCTCCATTGCGTATCTCCTGGTGCAGTAGTAACCACCCCTGAGTGTAAGTATACTTTAGAAGCACCTACCAAAGCAGCATTACCTGCTGCTGCATCATAAATAATAGTGATCGCTTGATCTGCAGTCGGATTAGAGGGATTCAGTGTTACCTGCCCCCATAATAATGCGGGTAATGAAAGCACCCAACTGAGTAGTAGTATTCGTTGCATAAAAAGTTTGTTTATTGGTAAAAGCATTCGAGTATCCTGCGAACAGAACAATCGATTATTATTGTAAGGTTATTCCCCTCAAAAATCCGCATTTGTATATGTGATGGATCTAAAAGGCAATTCTATCGTAGTAGTGTGTTTGTGCTATTAATGAATACAGAAAGCCCTCCCTTTTGACTGCCAAAAAGTTATGACAACTCATTAACTCCCTTCATCTTCTCTATTCAGCAAGTGTTAATTGTATTATTGACACTTGAATATTAAGAAGTTTTTTAAATAAGACACAGGACGCTGATCACCCAAAAAATAAAAATGCGTTATGCAACCGATTGAAGAGATGTAAATTCAAAGAATTATTCATACGTTAAATAATGTTAAAGTAATTTTCAATGTAAGAAGTAGTCGAAATACATCTTATAAAGGTAAAAGGGAATAGGTAAGAGGTAAAAGGTAGAGCCAGCAACCTTTTACCTTTTACCTTTTATCGAGCTTTCGGGGAACATTATTGAACTTTTCCAAGGTTATCATTGTAGTATGTGGGTATTTACAAACGAAAAGTGAAGGTAGATAAGAAGCTCAAAATAAAAACATTAGGCGTTTTACATTGGATAAAACAAATAAATCCCTACCTTTGCCAATCGAAATTTTCGAGAAGTATAGTATCGAAGTATTAAGTAATTTAAAACAGTTAGTTAAATGCCTACTATTCAACAATTAGTAAGAAAAGGTAGAACAAAAGTAACTTACAAATCTAAGTCTCCAGCATTGGATGCTTGTCCTCAGAAAAGAGGGGTTTGTACTCGTGTTTACACTACCACTCCTAAGAAGCCTAACTCAGCTATGCGTAAAGTTGCAAGGGTAAGGTTGTCAAACGGTAAAGAAGTTAACGCATACATCCCAGGTGAGGGTCACAACCTACAAGAGCACTCGATCGTATTGATCCGTGGTGGTAGAGTGAAAGATTTACCAGGTGTTCGTTACCACATCGTTCGTGGTGCGTTGGATACTTCAGGTGTTGAGAAAAGAACTCAGCGTCGTTCTAAGTACGGAGCGAAAAAACCTAAGAAATAATCGCAATTTCTTTAACGGAACAATTCATTTAACCGCAGCAGCCTTGAAGAATTTTATAGTAAAGGCAGCATAAAGTTTTAAAAACAATGAGAAAGGCAAAACCTAAAAAAAGATACGTACTTCCTGATCCAAAATTTGGTGACACGATGGTTACTAAATTCGTTAACAACTTGATGTTGGACGGGAAGAAAAGCATCGCTTACAGCATTTTCTACGATGCGCTAGCGCTTATCGAAGAAAGAATGAACAAAGGCGAGGAGAAAGTGAACGGACTTGACATCTTCAAGAAAGCACTAGGAAACATCATGCCAGGTGTTGAGGTGAAATCAAGAAGAGTTGGTGGTGCAACTTTCCAGGTTCCTTTGGAAGTTCGTCCAGAGCGTAAGCAATCATTGGGTATGAAATGGTTAATCACGTTCGCTAGAAAGCGTAACGAGAAAACCATGATGGAGAGATTGGCTGGTGAGATCATGGCTGCATCAAGAGGTGAAGGTGCTGCAGTGAAGAAGAAGGATGATACTCACAGAATGGCAGAAGCAAACAAAGCATTTTCTCACTTTAGATTCTAATAAACAGTGGCAAAGAAAATCAATCTTACACACCAAAGAAATATCGGTATCATGGCTCACATTGATGCCGGTAAGACTACTACTACAGAACGTATCCTGTACTATACGGGTAAATCTCACAAAATTGGTGAGGTACACGATGGTGCAGCGACTATGGACTGGATGGAGCAGGAGCAGGAAAGAGGTATCACAATTACTTCTGCTGCGACTACCACTACTTGGGGTTACCCAACTCAGCAAGGTCAAAGAATTGCTGACACAGAAGATTATAAAATCAACATCATCGATACTCCTGGTCACGTAGACTTTACTGTTGAGGTAGAGCGTTCTCTTCGTGTATTGGACGGTGCAGTTGCTCTTTTCTGTGCGGTATCTGGGGTAGAGCCTCAGTCTGAGACTGTATGGAGACAAGCGGACACTTACGGGGTTCCTCGTATCTGTTTCGTAAACAAAATGGACCGTGCTGGTGCTGACTTCTTCAAGGCTGTGAAAACAATCAAGGAGAAACTAGGTGCTAACCCAGTTCCTTTGCAAGTACCAATCGGTGCTGAGGAAGGGTTCAAAGGTGTGGTTGACTTGGTTACTAACAAAGCGATCGTTTGGAACGATGCTGACCAAGGCTTTACTTACGAAGTAATCGATATTCCTGCAGACATCGCTGACGATGTAGAGGAGTGGAGAACTCACTTGATCGAGGAAGTTTCTGCATATGACGAAGCGTTGATGGAGAAATTCTTCGAGGATCCAGATTCAATCACTGAAGCTGAGATCAAAGCAGCGGTACGTGCAGCAGTATTGGATATGTCATTCTCTCCAGTACTTTGTGGTTCTGCATTTAAAAACAAAGGTGTTCAGGCACTTCTTGATGCAGTATGTTCTTACCTACCTTCTCCATTGGATCTTCCAGATACTGAAGGTACACACCCTGACACTGGTGAGGCTATCACTAGAAAGGCAGATGTGAATGAGCCATTCGCTGCATTGGCGTTTAAGATTGCAACTGACCCATTCGTAGGTCGTCTTTGCTTCATGAGAGTTTACTCTGGTAAACTAGAGTCTGGTTCTTACGTACGTAACAACCGTAACGGCAAGAAAGAGCGTATCTCTCGTTTGATGCAGATGCACTCTAACAAGCAAAACGCTATCGACTTCGTAGAAGCTGGTGATATCTGTGCAGGTGTTGGTTTCAAAGACATCAAGACTGGTGACTCCCTATCTGATATGGACAACCCAATCATCCTTGAGGAAATGTCTTTCCCTGAGCCAGTAATCGGTATCGCAGTTGAGCCTAAGAAGCAAGCTGACTTGGACAAAATGCAAAACGCATTGATCAAGTTGGTAGAAGAGGATCCAACACTTACTTTCAAAACTGACGAGGAAACTGGTCAGACTGTATTGAGAGGTATGGGTGAGCTTCACTTGGAGATCATCATTGACCGTCTAAGACGTGAATTCAATGTTGAGATCAACCAAGGTGCTCCTCAGGTAGCTTACCGTGAGGCAATCAACGGTTCTATCGAGCACAGAGAGGTCTTCAAGAAGCAAACAGGTGGTAAAGGTAAGTTCGCAGACATCCAGTTCGAACTTATGCCAGCTGAGCCAAATGAGGATGGCATCGTGGAGAACGGTCTTCAGTTTGTTGACGAAATCAAAGGTGGTGTTATCCCTAAGGAATTCATCCCTGCAGTACAAAAAGGTTTCGCAGCAGCAATGGAGAACGGTATCCAGGCAGGTTACCCTATCGAGGCGATGCGTGTGAGATTGTTCTTCGGATCATTCCACCAGGTCGATTCAGATGCACTTTCTTTCGAGTTGGCTGCGAAGCTAGGTTTCAAAGAAGCTGCTAAGAGATGTAACCCGATCATTCTTGAGCCAGTAATGAAGGTAGAGATCATCACTCCAGACGAGTACACTGGTGCGGTAATCGGTGACTTGAACCGTCGTCGTGGTCTACCTAAAGGACAGGAGACAAGAACAGGTGGTGCAGTAGCGATCAACGGTGACGTTCCATTGTCAGAGTTGTTCGGTTATGTAACTGACCTTCGTACTTTGACTTCAGGTCGTGCAGCAGCAACCTTGACATTCTCTCACTATGCAGAGGTGCCAAGAAACATTGCTGAGGACGTAATCAAAGAAGCAAAAGGACAATAATCATAGATGTTAGTTGCTAGTGCCTAGTCACTAGCAGCTAACAACTACTAAGGGGTGTATATTATGGAAATCCTTTGGTAGGTTATTTTTATCAATCCATAATCACATCAGCGGACGGCTGATACATTATTTTATTTAAGACGATGACACAAAAGATCAGAATCAAACTTAAGTCTTACGACCACACGTTGGTTGATAAGTCTGCCGTTAAAATCGTAGAGGCGGTTAAGAAAACAGGAGCTGTTGTTAGTGGTCCTATTCCATTGCCAACAAGAAAAGAGAAGTTTACTGTGTTGAAATCACCACACGTAAACAAGAAAGCGAGAGAGCAGTTCCAACTTTGTACTTACAAGCGTTTGGTAGATATCTTCCCTACTTCTCCAAAGACAGTAGACGCTTTGATGAAATTGGAGCTTCCTAGCGGTGTTGACGTAGAAATCAAAGTTTGATTTTATCGTTTTAGGATATATAAAAACTCCCTTGGTCGTAAGACGAAGGGAGTTTTTTTTATTCTATTGATACTGAATGAGTTTTAGATTCGATATCCTAAAGATAAGCTTCCATTAGAAATACTGGATGGATACTTATTGCTATCAGAGTTCGTAATACCATTAGTTCTCAAATACCTACTTTCAATATATAGAGAATGTTCTTTATATATTTTTCTACTTATACCAATCGTTAACCAAAAACCTAGCTCTGATCGCTTAGGTTCATAATTTGGATAATAAAGCTTTTCATCATTTTTCCAGGAATAAAGATACTCTTTATCTTTAATAGGAAATAAGATACCTGCAGTGATTCCTCCACTTGTATATAAATGAGTATTCTTAGTATTTAAAACATCGTATTGAACTCCTAAAGGTACTCTTATCCTATGAAAATTAAACAAGGCTTCATGAACAACTCTGCTACCATTACTAGTTACTGTTTCTGTGGAATAATATTTTGCAGTAAAGAACTCACCTCGAACAACAAATGATAGAAAAGGAGTTTTTCT
The DNA here is from genome assembly GCF_039543525.1 of Algivirga pacifica. Taxonomy (NCBI): domain Bacteria; kingdom Pseudomonadati; phylum Bacteroidota; class Cytophagia; order Cytophagales; family Flammeovirgaceae; genus Algivirga; species Algivirga pacifica. The sequence goes on along the minus strand of NZ_BAABJX010000052.1, from coordinate 58,370 downwards.
AGGAAAATAGAGGTTCGCTTGTACAAAAGGTACCATAACCTGCTGAGGTCTATAATCTCCCTTGAAGATAAAGCCTGAGTACTCAGTCGATGAATTGAAAGAAAGTCTCTCTTGTTGATAACTTACCCCAAAAGATAAATTTATCACATTCCATGGTATATGTTCCTTATATACTTTAAAAGCCTCTCCCTGATGTTGATTATAAGCAGCTACTACTTGGACTAATGATTCCTCACTGACAATACATTTATCGATTTGCTTTTGGACCTCAGGGCAATCCTTCATCAATACCTTTAAGACTCCTCTATGTCGAATAGACTTAACTTTCTGTAGGTTGTTTACATTACTTTGAAACGTATTGAGTAAGTGATACTTTCCATCATACTTCTGAATATAAAAATCTGATTTTTGCTTATAAAGAGATGCCTCTCCCTGTACAAGTACTTCTACAAATTGATAAGTTCCCTTTACTATAGAAGAGTCTGAAAGAAAGAAACTTCCATCATTTAAGGATATTTCTTTTACACTAGACGCTTTTAATTCTTGCACTCCTTTGACTTGAGGACTCTTCAATAGACAACTATGTTCAAGCGATTGATCATCAAATTGGATTGCTCCTTTTAAAGTGTCCAAATCGATCGTAACTAGGTATCCTTCCTTATAGGTTAAACGTTGTGCATTTGTATTTAAGGCACACAGTATTGATAAAATCAATACTCCATAAAAATAATTCATCAAAAAAGTTGATTGGTTGGTTGAAAAACGATCAAAAGTAAGTGATGATAAAGAATTTTCCAATAAGTAATATTTTCAAATCCCTGCAATAACACAGTCTCAGTATCCCCTGCCACATTGTTACATAATCTTAATTTTTTTCACCATAAAATCGACAATCTTAACATATAAAGTGTCCTTTATAAAGACATGAATTCTTATAATAACTCAACTAACAGATCTACAATGAGATACCTTTTCTACCTCTTACTACTATTCAGCACGTTGAATACTTATGCCCAACAAAAACCTAAGGCCATCAAAGCTTCTACTGGGTTGAATAGTGCTGGAGGCTATGATATTGGCATAGGCTTTGAACAACTTATAGGAAAGAAATCATCGATTGCGGCTATAGTCGATTTTTTACCACATCCTAATGTCAGTATGAAGCGACTAGAACTGGCCTATCGTTTTCGATTTCATAAGAGAGATTACAGCTTAAAAGGATTTTATTTGGGACCATCTATTCATATACGCACACCGTTCTCGAAAGCCACTCATGGTGATCCCGTTAGCAACCTCAAACTTGCATCTACCATTACACAAAAACCTTCTTCAATACAGACGGGATATGGGATACAAGCTGGTTATGAATGGGTCATCAAGAAACATTTCGGTATTGAAATCTATAGTGGCATTAGTTCCTATAGCTCTGTTTATGATCCTTGGGTTTCTGTACAAGGAAGAGGAGGGATAAGTTTCGGATATGTTTTTTAACGTACCCTAGAGAACAATTTTATTAGTAAAATGACAAAAAAATCGTCCATCTATCATTTCTATAATATTCCTTATAAAAAAAGCTTTGAGTAATCTGACGAATGTAGTATTTATGTACTCAATTTGGATTCCAACCTTCCCCCTTAAATAAACCTGGAATACCCGTAGCTAATAAATGATCACGCTCGTGATCCCAACAAAAAAACGAATAACCTTTATTAAAAATGAAAAGACTAAACGCATTAATTCTCTTATCACTTGTATTTTTCGGAATGAGCTGTGATGATGACACAGATCCAACAACAGATGCACCGGTTGTATCTATTACTACTGCAGACAACCAGACGTTCACTGTAGGTGATACAATTACTGTCGAAGGTACTATTGAAGCTCCTAACGAGTTGACTGGCTATGTTGTTACTATTACGGACTCCACTGGAAACTCTACAGAAGTAGATAATGTTGGCGTAAGTGGACCTATCACTAGTGAATCTTTCGCTTATGAAATAATTACAGAATCAGCAGGTGTCTTTACTTTCACTGTAGAAGCGACAGACACAGAAGGTCTAATGAGTGTTGATTCTATTATGGTAACTGTGGAGAAAGTAGCTGTACCTGCAATGAGATATTCGCAAGTATTATTGTTTGTTCCTCTTCAAGGAGATACTTCTACTGAGACATTCTACTCTAGCAGTAGCAATGAAACATACTCAAGAGACGAAGTTGAGAACACTCCTGATCCAGTTTCTTCTACTATTGACTTTGGCTACTACTATGGCGCTACTGATAATGCTTCTATCTCAGCTCCAGTCAATTATCCTACACTATTCTCTGATCTATCTGCTTGGGGTACATTAAATGCTACAATGTTCAAATTAGTGAACGATTTTGAAGGTTTTGATGAACTAACAGAAAACGATGGAGACTTAATTGAAGCTGCTTATGTTTCTGCAGATACAGAAGCTACAGGAATCATCACCAATCTAGAAGTAGGAAACATTTTTGCTTTTATGACCGATGAAAATAAAGATGGAGGTAGTAAATATGGTCTTGTAAGAGTAACATCTATCACTGGTACCTTTAACCAAGATGATCAAATTGATATCGAGGTAATCGTTCAACAATAAGTTGCACAACTATTTTAAGGGGCAAAAAAAGGCAAGCAGTAATGCTTGCCTTTTTTTATGTTCATACCGCTACAGTTCTTTCTCTACTCTCTCAGGGCTCTCAAAACCAAATAGATCTTCCAAAGAAAGCTCCTGTACTTTTCCATACTGAGACAATACCTCAAAATCCAGCTTTTCTTTATCTCCCACAACACATAGGGTGTAGTTCTGCCCTTTCACAAATTCCTCCTGGAATGTTTTTACATCTTCCAGTGTCATATTTTGTATCGCCTCATAGACATCTTTGCGGATATCATGATTCAACCCTTTTTTCAAGGTACGCTCATAATCGAACAAAACAGAAGCTTTTGTAATACGCTTACTTTCCATCTTACTAAGCATTGATTTCTTAGCATTCTCAAAAGACTTCTCATCCAGAGGCATATCCGTTAATAACTTCTTCATACCTTTCAGTGACTCTTCGAGCTTATCAGCCTGAGTTCCCACATAAGCAAAAACATAATCTGATTTCCCTTCTTTACTCCCTTGTGCATACATACTGTATACGGAATAAGCCAAGCCTTGTGCCTCTCTCATTTCCTGGAATACAATCGATCCCATACCACCTCCAAAATACTCATTGTACAAACGAGCTACCGCTTCTCGCTTTGGTGTATACTTATCACTTTTTGCTAAAAACAGTATTTCTGCCTGTACCATATCATAGTCCGTCCAATACACCTTTGGTTCTACAGCATCTTTCATTTCAAATTTCTTCTCCTCCGGAATAGCTGTCAATGTTTCTGGAAGAGTATGCAACTCATTAAGCACTGCTATTGCTTTTGAAGAGGCTCTTGGACCATAATATAGAACTCTGTGCTCCATTTTCGTTAATCCTTGAATCATCTGTACCAAGCTGTTCGCTGCTACTTCTTGTAACTCCTGGTTACTTAGATCATTTCGCAATGGAGAGTCTGCACCATAAAGCCCGTAATTTCTTAACCCTTGCATCAGAATAGCACGTTTGTTCTTTTTCAGGTCTTCTCTCATTTTGAGTTTATTGGCTACCATCAGAGAAAGTGCTTCTTTATCTGGCTGTGCATTTGCTAACAACTCTTCAAACAAGGTCAAAGCCGGTTCCATATTTTCATCCAACCCTTGCAAATACACATATACCTGATCTGAGGATACATTCACACCAAAATCACAACCTAGTTTATAAAACTCTTTCTGTATTTGCTCAGAGGACATCTTATCCGTACCCAAAAACTTTAGGTACTCTACCGCCATACTCAATGTTGGGTTCGTATTACTTCCGACATCCAGCAGATAATATAGCTTGAAAAGATCATTTTCTTCATTTTGCTTATAGCGTACCAATACGCCCTTATTCATTTTCTCTTCTTGAATCACCTTATCATAAGCCAAAAATACTGGCTCCAGCTTCTTGCTTTGAAGGGTATCCAATACCTGGGAAAAAGTAGAAGTGACCCCACGATTTAGGTCTACTTTAGTAATTTCTGGCTTTTCAATTTTACGAGCATTAGGATCTTCCCCTACTCGTTTATAAATCACTGAATAGTTTTTTGCATACTGTGCATTAGCAAAGGCTACCAACTCTTCCTTGGTAATGGTACGCATTTCCTCTAAATCATTGACATAATCCTTCCATGGAATATCATTAGTAAAGGCACTTACAAACATACTCGCACGAGCTGAATTTGATTCGAATTGCTGTATTTGTGACTTTTTAAAATCATTAATGACCGCATCAATTAACCAATCTTCAAATGCTCCTTGTTTTAGTAACTCAATCTGTCCCAACAATAAATCTCTTGCTTCTTCCAGTGTTTGTCCTTCCTTAGGAGTTGCATAGAATGAATGTACAGTATAGTCATTCATAATCATCGGGTAGCAACCTGCACTTACTACTTCTTGCTTCTGCTTAAGGTTCAGGTCAATCAATCCTGCTTTAGAGTTTGATAAAATCATGTCACACAACTTCATTTTCAAGAAATCCCTGGAGTTGCTGGCTTCTCCCGGAAAACGAAAGTTCACTGTAACATTAGCTGCATCAGGGCCGAACACTTCTCGTTCAACGACTTCTTTTATAGGTGCTTCTTCCTGATAGGTATACTCTTCTAGCGGTTTAGCTTCCCAATTGCCAAAGTATTTCTCAATCAGATCAATTGTTTGGTCAGGATCTAAATCTCCACTCAAACAAATGGCTACATTATTCGGACGATAATATTGATCAAAATATTTTCTAATTTCAGTAATGGAAGGATTCTTCAAGTGATCAATAGTTCCAATCACTGTTTGCTGTCCATATTTATGGGTCGGAAACATGGTCTCTAATGTAGCAGCATACACTTTCCACCCATCAGCATCCAAGGAGCGGTTCTTCTCTTCATATACGGCCTCCAGCTCTGTATGGAATAAGCGGTTAACGATCATACTGAAACGTTCTCCTTCTATTTTCAACCATTTTTCTAAGGAAGTAGAAGGAATATCGTTTATATATACTGTACGATCTGTAGTGGTATAGGCATTTGTTCCTGTAGCTCCAATACCAGAAACCATCTTATCGTATTCATTGGCAATCGCTAGCTTGGATGCTTGATTAGATACTTCATCAATCAAGGTATAATATTCCTTCCGCTCTTTAGGATCTTCCAATGTACGATAGTGCTCAAACATACGTTCGATACTATCTAACAAGACTTTTTCCTCTGCATAGTTCATGGTCCCGAATTCATCAGTTCCCTTGAACATCATATGTTCCAAATAGTGCGCTAGTCCTGTAGCCTCTACTGGATCATACTTCCCTCCTGCCTTTACGGCAATATAGGTCTGTATTCTAGGAGCATCTTTATAAACACTCATATACACTTTAAGCCCATTCTTAAGGGTATAGATTTTTGCTTTTAGGGGATCTCCTTCTACTTGTTGATAGTCATACTTATAGTTTTCTGAAAGTTGAAAAGGGGTAGAAACATTACAAGCAGTCAATAAGATTGGTAAAGCAAGGGCGCCCAAAAAAGTGTTTTTCAGGCGTAACGAGAGTAACTTCATACGTAATTAAAAGTAAGGTTATTAAAAATTGACACAAATCAATATAAGATCTTTTCAAGAAAATTTTGACGTATTTTCAAGCGATCTACAATAGATCATTAATTTTATACCAACAAGGATTGAAATTTATCAAAGATTAACACCCATTTTCAATTACATCTCCCTCATTATTCTCCTAAGACCTATTATATTGCGTTCGCTGTCAAAAATTATTAAATACTTATACTAATTTGTAAATTTGCATATTAGGGCATTTGAGGAAAGACGCTCAGGTGCATTTACTTTTTGTCAATTTGTCATACCGAATAAATATGCTGGATATTATCACCAAGGCAGTTTCCAAAATCTTCGGAACCAAGTCTGAACGGGACTTGAAGGAGATCGTGCCAATCGTAGAGAAGATAAAAGAAGAATATAGCAAGCTAACAGACCTCTCAGATGATGCCCTAAGGGGTAAAACAGAGGAGTTTATTGCACACATTGAAAAAGAGTTGAGTGATATCGACGCTAAGATCAATGCTGCTACAGAAAAGACAGAATCTGCTGACGTCAACGTTAATGAGAAGGACGAGCTATTCCGCGAAATCGATAGCCTGAAAGAAGAGCGTAACGAGCGTTTAGAGGAAGTATTGAATGACTTACTTCCAAAAGCCTTTGCTGTAGTAAAGGAAACTGCAAGACGTTTGACAGAAAATAAGCAGCTGGTTGTAAGCGCTTCTCTATACGACGAGCAAATGGCTGCTAAAAAACCTAACGTAACGATCGAGGATGGCAAAGCGATCTGGAGTAATAAATGGTTAGCTGCAGGTGCTGAAGTGGAGTGGAATATGGTACACTACGACGTACAGCTTGTAGGGGGTATTGTATTACACCAAGGTAAAATTGCCGAGATGATGACGGGTGAAGGTAAGACTTTGGTGTCTACCCTTCCAGCTTACTTGAATGCCCTGGCTAAAAGAGGAGTTCACTTGGTGACTGTCAACGACTACCTGGCGATTCGTGACTCCGAATGGAATGCACCATTATTCGAGTTCCATAAGCTGTCGGTAGACTGTATTGACAAACACCAACCACATTCTCCTCAGCGTATCGCTGCCTATAATTCTGATATCACTTACGGTACCAACAACGAGTTTGGTTTTGATTACCTTCGTGATAATATGGCACGTAGCAAAGATGAATTGGTACAAAGACGTCACCACTTTGCCATGGTTGATGAGGTTGACTCCGTGTTGATTGATGATGCCCGTACACCATTGATTATCTCTGGTCCTGTAGCCAATGGCGATCGCCATGAGTTTCTACAACTGAAGCCTATGGTAGCTCAGTTGGTAGAAAACCAGAAGCGCTTAGTACAAAACTTCCTGGTAGAAGCTAAAAAGCATATCAAGGCCGGTGAAAATAAAGAAGGTGGACTAGCTTTACTAAGAGCACACCGTGCCCTTCCTGAATACAAGCCTTTGATCAAGTTCTTGAGTGAGCCTGGTATGAAACAGCTCCTTCAGAAAACAGAGGGATACTATATGGCAGACAACAACCGTCTAATGCCTGAGGCAGATAAGCCGTTGTTGTTCCATATTGAGAAAAAACAAAACTCCGTAGATCTTACGGAAAAAGGTTTGGGAGCTATCACTGGTAACCTAGACTCCAACTTCTTTGTCCTTCCTGATATCGGTACAGCCCTAGATAAAATTGAGCACAGTACTGAACTGAATGACGAAGAAAAAATTGAGGAAAAAGATAAGTTGATCGCTGATTTCGAGATCAAGACACAACGTATCCACTCCGTACAGCAGTTACTTAAAGCTTACACCCTATTTGAGAAGGATGTAGATTACATTGTCAACGAAGGCAAAGTAATGATCGTTGACGAGCAAACTGGTCGTGTGATGGATGGTCGTCGTTATTCTGATGGTCTACACCAGGCCCTAGAAGCTAAAGAGAATGTAAAAATCGAAGCGGCTACACAAACCTATGCTACGGTTACCCTTCAGAACTACTTCCGTATGTACCACAAGTTGAGTGGTATGACTGGTACGGCCGAGACTGAAGCGGGTGAACTTTGGGAGATCTACAAACTAGATGTAGTAACTATCCCTACTAACCGTCCTATTCAGCGGGATGATAGACAAGATAAAGTTTATAAAACGGTAAGGGAGAAATTCAATGCGGTAGCAGAAGAGGTTCAGAATATGGTAGAGCAAGGAAGACCTGTACTGGTCGGTACCACTTCTGTAGAGAACTCTGAATTATTGAGCCGTCTATTGAAAATGAAAGGTATTCCTCACGAGGTACTGAATGCCAAGCAGCACGCTAGAGAGGCTGAGATTGTTGCGATGGCTGGTAGACCTAGAGCCGTAACTATTGCTACCAACATGGCCGGTCGTGGTACGGATATCAAGCTTTCTAAGGAAGTAAAAGATGCCGGAGGTTTAGCGATTATTGGTACAGAGCGTCACGAATCAAGACGTGTTGACCGACAGCTGAGAGGTCGTGCCGGTCGTCAGGGTGATCCTGGTAGCTCACAGTTCTACGTTTCTTTGCAAGACAACCTAATGCGTATGTTCGGTTCTGACCGTATCGCTAAAGTAATGGACCGTCTTGGACTGGAAGAAGGTGAGGTAATCCAGCACTCCATGGTAACCAATGCCGTAGAAAGAGCTCAGAAGAAAGTAGAGGAAAATAACTTTGGTATTCGTAAGCGTTTGTTGGAGTATGACAACGTAATGAACGAGCAAAGAAAGCGTATTTACCGTAGAAGAAAGAATGCCCTATTTGGCGATCGTCTTTCGGTAGATATTATGGACAACTTCTATAACACTTGTCAATTTATTGCAGAAGCCAATATGGGGAACTATGATGGCTTTAAGCTAGATGCATTGAGAGCTTTCTCTGTACACACAAAAATCACAGAGGAAGAGTTCAACAAGATGAGTGATGATAAACTGACCGTTGCCCTTTACAAGGAAGCACTTGAGAAATACAAGACCAAGAACAAGAACCTGATCGACAAAGTAATGCCTGTATTGCAAAAAGTACAGGAAGAGCGAGGAGCTATTGTTCAAAATGTAGCAATTCCTGTAACAGACGGTAAGCAAATGATGCAAGTGAATGTCAATCTAGAAAAAGCAATTGAGACAGAAGGACAGGAGCTTGTAAAAACGTTGGAGCAAAACATTACGCTAGCCGTTATTGACCAAGAATGGAAAGAGCATCTTCGTGAAATGGATGACCTTAAGCAACAGGTACAAAATGCGGTACACGAGCAAAAAGATCCACTATTGATCTATAAGTTTGAAGCATTTGAGTTGTTTAAAGGGTTCATTCAGCAAGTAAATGAGGATTGTATCTCATTCTTGAGTAAAGCGAATGTAGCAGTACAGGAAAGGCCTCCTATGCCTGTAAGCAATCCTACTCCTGCAGCTGCTCCCAAAGTAACTGCTGAAAAAGAGGAAGTGCATTCTGCTCTGGAAAGCCGCCCTTCTCCAGAAAGCCAGCAGGCTAATGCTCCTCAGCAAAAGGAAGTAACGAAGCCTATTCACTCTGAAAAGGTTTATGGTAGAAATGATCGCGTGACAGTAAAATATACTGATGGTTCTGTGAAAGAAAACGTAAAGTTCAAAAGTGTTGAGCAAGACGTTAAAGATCAGAAATGTGTGATCGTTAGCTAATATTGATTGTAAATAAGCTAAAGAGGATGGTGCCATTAAGTATCATCCTCTTGCTTTCATCCCTTATAAAACATGAAAAAGTATCTATTATTCCTCAGTATCATTGCGGTTGTTTCTGCCTGTAAGAGCAGTCAAAGCACTACTGCAGGCACAAGTGCTAAGGGAGACTTCAATGATATTCTCAATGAAGACCTAAGTGTATATCGACCTGCTCTTACCCTGGAAGATACTTTAACGTTGGATATCGAAAACTTTAGCAGCAGTAGTGTAACTCCTGAAGGAGATATTCGAGACTCCCTACAGCACAAGCTTTCCTTGATGAAAGAAAGACGCAATGGTGTAGTTGACGGATACAGTATTCAAGTATATTCTGGTATCAGTCGCAGTAAGGCACAACAAGCTGTAGGTAGACTTTATAACATACAAGAGTTTGGTTCTCCTACCTTAGATTATGAGCAACCAAACTACAAGGTAAAAGTAGGAGAGTATACTTCTAAGTTGGCCGCTTATGGTGCTCATAAGCAACTCAGAAAAGTATTTCCAACAGCACTGATCGTCAGCGATAAGATTTATCTAAAACGAGCAGATATGGAAACTCCCACAGACTCTACACAGCAAAATATGGAAGAAGAGCGATATTAAGAGCTTGTTTAGAACCACATCTTTTGGAATAAAACTCTTCTAATTTTCACTGAAAAAGTCCTGATTATCTCCCAATAAAACCACTATTAGGAGATAATCAGGACTTTTTCAGTTAATTTATAGAAGCTTTATTCTCAAAATCCGGATTCCAAACAAGCTCTAAGCTCTAATTATCGCTCTTTTTTTTATTGGCTCGTATCGTCTTTGCGACTTCCATCCATGTCTCCTGATCCACCTCATCCAGCTGATTAAACTCTCCCGCACCTTTCAACCATTCTCCTCCATCAATGGTGATCACTTCCCCATTAACGTAAGAAGAAAAGGGAGACATTAAATAAGCAGCAAGATTTGCCAACTCCTGATGATCGCCTACTCTCTTTAATGGAATACGTTCTTTAGGATCAAACAGATGTTGAATGTTTTCAGGAAATAGTCGATCCCAAGCTCCTTTAGTAGGAAAAGGTCCTGGTGCAATCGCATTGGAACGAATTCCATACTTTGCCCACTCCACTGCCAAGGATCTGGTAAGTGCCAATACTCCCGCCTTAGCACAGGCAGAAGGAACTACATACCCTGAGCCTGTCCAAGAATAGGTCGTTACAATATTCAATATAGTCCCTTCAATTTTTTCTTTAATCCAATACTTGCCCATTGCCAAAGTGAAATTATAGGACCCCTGCAAAACAATTCCTACTACTACATCAAATGCTTTGTGTGATAAAGCTTCTGTAGGACTTATAAAATTCCCTGCAGCATTGTTCACCAAACCATCGATACGCCCCCACTGTTGGTGTACATTTTCAATCAGGGATTCTACTTGTGTATAATCCCTCACATCACACGTCAAGGGTAAAACTTCTCCCCCTGTTTCTTTGGTTAACTCTTCCGCTGTCGCATTCAGTACTTCTTCTCTACGGCTACAAATCACTACTTTGGCGCCCAGTGTTAAAAAATACTTTGCCATGGACTTCCCTAGTCCTGTACCTCCACCAGTTACAAGAATCGTTTTAGATTTTAGAGCATTGTCTCTAAGCATTGGTTCTGTGTGCATCATTAGATTGTATAGTTTATTGGTTTTATATATTGGTGTAAAAAGGAGTATAACTTTTCAAAATAGAGAAAGGAGAAAGGATGAAGGATATAACACCCCTTTCTCCTTTCTCCTTTCTCCTTTCTCCTTTCTCCTTCAACGTACGTCGTTGAATACTAATGTTTCGCAGACAAAATCTGCTTATATTTATTCATATCATTCAAGACATCAATCGCCTCCTTAATAGTTGTATCATCATCAAAAGAAGCCTCTATCTCACCATTCTGTAAATAATATCGCTTCACGATCTCTTCTTCCAATACTTCTTTCAATTCCTCCTGAAACTTATATAAGTCACTTTCTTTACTGCGATAGATTTTTGTTTCCAGGGTTTCGATTTCAGACTTAATATCCGAGTAATACTTATCATCTTTGGCACTACTGATTAGGTTTTCCAAAGCTTGCTCTACGGTGTTCTTATAGTCGTAATCCTTATCCTTTAACCATTTCACAAAAGCCTCAAAATCAGTATCCGTTAAATTGAATGTTTTTGCTGAAGCAATCTCAGGATTTTGATGGTGATAAATTGTAGCATAGTCGAAGATTAAATTTTTACGCAATAGGCTACGAGTAATTTGAGCATAATTAAAGTTTTTCACTTCAATATCTGGTTTTACTCCTCCTCCATCGTATACGGTACGGCCATTTTTCGTTTTAAATGCTGTTCGTAAAGAATCCGGAACTTCCTCTGCTTTCCCATTCTCATCTCTATGGCTATAATCAATAGCCTGAATACAGCGTCCACTAGGAATGTAATACTTAGCTACGGTTACTTTCAGTTTAGAGTTATACTCCAATGTACGTGTAGCCTGTACCAGTCCTTTTCCAAACGAACGTTGACCTACCAAAACTCCTCTATCATAATCCTGAATTACTCCTGAAACAATTTCAGCCGCAGAGGCACTGTTTCCACTAATCAATACTGCAACAGGAATATCAATATCTACAGGGTCATTCATTCCCCTATGTGAGCGATTCCAATCTTCAATTTTTCCTTTAGTAGTAACGATCTCATGTCCTTTAGGTAAGAATATATTGGAAATCTTAATCGCTTCACTTAATAAACCTCCCGGATTTCCTCTTAAATCAAGGATAATCTTTTCAGCTCCCTGACCTTTTAAGTCGACTAAGGCATCTGATACTTCTTTACTGGCTTTTCTCGTAAAATCAGAAAGCTTAATCATACCTATATTATCGGTCACCATTCCATAATAAGGCACATTCTTCAAATGGATATTTTCTCTTTCGATGGTCACTTCCAATGGAGAAGGTTGTCCGTAACGATTAATGGTCAGCTTAACCTCTGTACCTGCTTGCCCTTTGAGAAGCTTACTGATTTCCTCTGCATTCTTCTCTGTAATGCTGATATTATCTACCTTAACAATCTCATCCCCAATACGTAAGCCTGCCTTAAATGCAGCAAACCCCTCATTAGGCATCAGTACTGTCACCTTCCCATTGCGATTCCCTACCACAACACCCAGACCTCCATATTCCCCGGTAGTCATCGTTCTATAATCCTCGATCTTATCCTCTGGAATATAATTAGTATACGGGTCTAAGGTGTTAAGCATAGCTTCGATACCTACATTCATCATTTGTGTAGGACTCACCTCATCTACATAATAGGTGTTGACTTCTTGAAAGAGCTTCGCAAAGATTTTCATATTCTTTGCAATCTCGAAATATTTATCGTTCGTAGGAACAGTCGTAAAGGAGAGTAAAACAAGGCCTAAGAAGGCAGCTCCAAAAATTATCTTTAGTCTTCGTCTCTGCATAATCTGAAAGTGTTAGTATTCGATGAATAGGGTTTCAAAAAGAAGGTTAACAATAATTTACAACTTTTATGCAAATGGGCAAAAAAATCCCACCTTCAGTGATAAGAATATCACAAGAGCTTTTCGCTTTTAAAACAACGATTCAAATACTTAATTGTATTTTAACTAGAAAGTTTAAGAAAACAAAGAAGAGGAGGGGTGTTCTTGTTCATCCATTATACCACATAAGTTTATTAAACTTTGCTTATCCATGGCATCAAACGGAGAAGAGGGGGGAAAGGGGTTGTGTACTAACCCTTGCCTGAGGCAAAGGCCTACATTACGTTAACTAAACGTAAAATTGATTTTCACAAACAGAATCTAATTGATAATTAAAAATTAGCAACTGCTCACTGTTCACTACTCACTGCTCACTGTTCACTGCTCACTGCTAATCGCTTCAATGCTTTACGCATACCACGATCCAACAGTGCATAAGGCTCTTTCTTTTTGCCTACATACAGAAAGCCAATCGCAGAAAAATCTTGGGCGCTATCACCTAACAGATTTTTTTGCAAGCGATATGCTTCTCGTATCTGCCTTTTGAGACGGTTACGATCCACAGCATGTTTAAAATTACGCTTGGATACAGAAATTAATACTTGGGGGGAGTCTACCTCTGGATTAGAGGCAGCGGGAAGGTAGAATACCTTATAGGGGTATAAAAAAGTAGAGGAGCCTTTTTCGAAAAGCTCCCTTATGAGTTTCTGACTCTTAAGTTTTTCCTTTTTAGGAAAAGTATATCTTATATTGGAAGAATGTTCCATCAGATTGCGCCGTCAACTCAAACGCAGGAAGCATATAAATTATGCTCCTGCCTTTGCGTTTCTTCTTTCTACTTTTGCGATAACGTTCTTAGCCTTGTGGATCTGACCGTTATTGTAGTTAAGCGTCTCTTGATTTGTCAAGATCTTCTTTGCAACTCTCTTTTTCATTTCTTTATGAGTTTATATGCCCTCAAAAATTATTTTCCTTTTCTTTCAGAAGAAACAGTCAATTTCTTTCTGCCTTTCTTTCTTCTAGCTGCCAAAACAGATCTGCCACCTACAGAAGACATTCTAGCCTTGAAACCGTGCTTGTTTCTTCTCTTTCTATTCGAAGGTTGAAATGTTCTTTTCATTGTTAACTATATTTAAATTCGGCTTGCAAAGGTAAGAATCTTTCCCAAAAGATCCAACCTTTTCTTCCTGATATCAAAATAATTACTTCATAATCATGGGTAGTATCACACTATCCATCTCCTCTCCTGCAAAAGGATTTCGCAAAAATAACACTTTTCTTAAAAGTTTACAGCAAAAAAAGAGCAAAAGATAAAAAAGAGCTAAATTCCTTGTAGAAGGGTGTATATTTGTATGTTAAAACCACAGATAATTAATTCGATAAGCTATGTTAAGACTACCAGCCGAGTGGGAAATGCAAGATGTCATACAACTTACATTGCCACATGAAGAAACCGATTGGAATGACATGCTGGAAGAAGCGCAAGCCTGCTTCCGGGAAATTGCACAACAAATCAGTCGACATCAAAAGCTATTGTTGGTTTGCCATAACATTAACAATGTAAAACAATGGCTTTACGGCCTCAAAGGAGACAATGTCTTTTTTGCAGAAATTCCTTCCAACGACACCTGGGCTAGAGATCATGGGGGTATTACCATCTACCAAGATGAAAAACCCCTCATTCTAGATTTCACTTTTAATGGGTGGGGACTCAAGTTTGCTTCTGCTCTGGATAATGAAATCACATTAAAACTAGAGAAAGCTGGCTTCTTTGGAAACACCCCCGTAGAAACCACTGGGTATGTACTGGAAGGAGGTTCCATAGAATCTGATGGGCAAGGTACTATTATGACCACCACTGCCTGTCTTCTGTCTTATCATAGAAACCCATCCCTTAATCAACAGCAAATTGAGGAAAAGCTAAAAGAGTGGTTTGGTGCATCCCGTATTCTATGGGTAACAGAAGGAGAGTTAGAAGGAGATGATACCGATGCCCACATTGATACATTGGCCCGTTTTTGTTCCCCTTCACGTATTGCTTATGTAAGCTGCGAAGATCCCGAGGACCCTCATTATTCCTCCCTCAAGAAAATGGAGGAAGAGCTTAAAGCTTTTCGACAGGCAGATGGTAGCCCTTATGAGCTGTTTCCTCTTCCTATGGCTACTCCTCAATTTGACCCTGAAGATGGACATCGCCTACCGGCAACTTATGCTAATTTCTTAATTATGAACGAAGCAATCCTACTTCCTACTTATGGAGATGAAATACGGGATCAACAGGCTCTAGAAATAATGCAAAAAGCTTGTCCAGCACATCGCATTATAGGTATCAATTGTAATGCCCTAATCAAGCAACACGGCTCTTTGCACTGCGTTACCATGCAATATCCCGCAGGGAGCTTTCTTTAGAATATACATTTATTAACAATAAACCTTGGTTTTCAATGAATTAATCAGAGAATGCCAAGGTTTTTTTATTCCGGATAATATACATGAAAATGTGAAAACTTTACTTGATAAAAACCAAATCGGCACAGTTTGTGTAAAGCAAACAGTAAATGTTTATTAACCAGATATAAAGGAGAAATCCCCGAAGATTAACATTTGAAAAAAATTCTATAAATATTAGGGAAATTCATTGAACTTTTTCAATAAATTTTACGAAATTTAAAACGCAGCGAACATCAACAATGACTCATTCTTGGAGACCCCATAGAATGATGAATATTCTAACATCTAATACAAGAATCGTGAGGAACCCTCTTGCGAATTCCATTTTTCAAGTTTAGTGCAATTGTTACTCCCCATAACGCCAAAGGAAAGAATGAATTCAGTACTACTAGCCGAAGCAAAATCCATAGACGCCGCTTATATGGATCTAATGCTTAAAAGAAGCGGTTGGCTTGTTGATCTTATTAGAGACGAAGCATCCTTAGAAGAAAAACTTCACAGCAACCCATACAAGGTGGTCATTTTAGATGACGACACTTTAGGAGAAGACCTTACTGAGGCTGTGAAAGCAATTCGTCAGTTTGAGCAAGCAAATAATCAAACGATTACTATTATTGGAACGACTTCTTATTCATTAAGAGGCCAAAAGAAAAAACTTCTTGGTTGTGGAATCGACCACTGTTTAAGCAAACCTATTTACAAGAATGACTTGAA
The DNA here is from genome assembly GCF_039543525.1 of Algivirga pacifica. Lineage (NCBI taxonomy): Bacteria > Pseudomonadati > Bacteroidota > Cytophagia > Cytophagales > Flammeovirgaceae > Algivirga > Algivirga pacifica. The sequence continues at coordinate 42,313 of NZ_BAABJX010000052.1, read as the reverse complement.
CAGTATTTTAGAAACAGTTGTAGAAGAACTAGTGACTGTTCAATAAATAAAAATGCCATTGCAATAAATAAAACTGCAATGGCATTTTTTTGTATTGAAGCGGTACCTTATACTGCATCAGTTTCTACGCTTCTATCAATCTTCATAATCAGTCCTTTCAAGACTTTTCCTGGACCACACTCTGTAAACTTCGTAGCGCCATCGGCTACCATGTTTTGCACTGACTGTGTCCATCGTACAGGAGCAGTAAGTTGTGCAATCAAGTTCGCCTTGATTTCCTCAGGATCTGTATGAGGTTTTGCATCTACATTTTGATATACCGGGCAAATTGGGGTATTGAAGGTAGTGGCTGCAATCGCCTTTGCCAATTCCTCTCTTGCAGGCTCCATTAATGGTGAATGGAATGCTCCACCTACTGGAAGGGGCAATGCTCTTTTTGCGCCAGCTTCTTTAGCTAAAACACAAGCATGCTCAATCGCTTCATTGGCACCTGAGATCACCAGCTGCCCTGGACAGTTATAGTTTGCTGCTACCACAACACCATTGGCTTTTTCACAAACTTCTTCCACTTGCTCATCAGACAATCCCAATACAGCTGCCATAGTCGAAGGGTTTTGTTCGCAAGCCTTCTGCATGGCCATCGCTCGTTGAGCTACCAAACGCAACGCATCTTCAAAGTTCAAGGTTTTATTCGCTACCAAAGCGGAGAATTCGCCCAAAGAGTGCCCTGCTACCATATCTGGTTTCAACTCCTCTGTAGTCAAAGCCAAAGCCACTGAATGTAAAAAGATGGCTGGTTGTGTCACTTTGGTTTCCTTCAGCTCTTCTTTAGTGCCTTCAAACATGATGCGCTTAATATCAAATCCTAGAATATCATTGGCTGCATCAAATAGTTCACGAGCTTTCTCCGATCCCTCATACAACTCTTTTCCCATACCAGGAAACTGGGAACCTTGTCCCGGAAATACATAAGCGTTCATAAAAATATTTTATTTTTTTTCGTAAAAAGTAAAACGATTTGCAGGACAAATATAACAATCCCCCCTTCCTTCTTCACACTCTGAAAAGGATATTTACAAGATAATCCAGCAACATAGCCCTACACCTATTGAATAGAAAAATACTCATTCACTATTCTATAATACTACAAGGGTAAGTTATTACTTTACCTCTTGTTTATCGGTTATGGGTTATCGGTTAAAAGTATAATACATTCCCCACAACAACTAAACATTATGAACGAGTAAAGCTCAACCTAAACAACATGAACAAGAATGCCTGTCGACTATGTTCTATCTCATGGTTTCCCATATAATTGTTTATATATTCTTAAGGTTGACTACCTTTGCAGTTCAGAAAATAGTAATACGATATGAAAATCAAGAAAGCCTCTTTTGTCATGAGCAATACGGATTACCGTAAATGCCCGACACCCAATCTTCCTGAATATGCCTTTATTGGACGATCCAACGTAGGTAAATCGTCACTGATCAATGCCCTTACCAATAAGAAAGGACTTGCAATGACTTCCTCTACACCAGGCAAAACACAATTGATTAATCATTTTCTCATTAATGAAAATTGGTATTTAGTCGATTTGCCAGGATATGGATTTGCGCGAGTAAGTAAGACTGAAAAAGAAAATTTCCAGAAAATCATCTACTCTTATCTAGAAAAAAGAGAGAACCTGCTTTGCACTTTTGTGTTGGTGGACATACGTCATGCTCCTCAAAAAATTGATCTGGAGTTTATGCAATGGCTGGGAGAACATGGAGTACCTTTCTCTATTATCTTCACAAAAGCTGATAAGTTGAAAAAAGGGGCAGACGACAAAGCGGTGGAAACCTATAAAGAAGAATTCTTGAAAACATGGGAAGAAATGCCTCCATATTTCGTAACATCATCGAGCAAAAAAGAAGGATTAGAAGATCTACTTTCATTCATTCATGAGATCAATCAGGAATTCCGTCAATCTTAATTGATTTTTTTCCAATTGATTACCAAAAGGATACAAAAAAAAATAAGGTTTTCACGTTTTTTTCTTTGTAAATAAAAATCTTACTTATAATTTTGCACAGCTAAATCGGAAGCCTATCGGGTTTTTTACCTCATCTGCTTTCGTTATGTTATTCCTCAGTAGCTCAGTTGGTTAGAGCATCTGACTGTTAATCAGAGGGTCGTTGGTTCGAGTCCAACCTGGGGAGCAAAAGCTCCTTAAATAACATATTCCTCAGTAGCTCAGTTGGTTAGAGCATCTGACTGTTAATCAGAGGGTCGTTGGTTCGAGTCCAACCTGAGGAGCTTAAGCTTTTAAAATAACATTACTTTCCTCAGTAGCTCAGCTGGTTAGAGCATCTGACTGTTAATCAGAGGGTCGTTGGTTCGAGTCCAACCTGGGGAGCAAAGCTTTTAAACATAATATTATATTCCTCAGTAGCTCAGTTGGTTAGAGCATCTGACTGTTAATCAGAGGGTCGTTGGTTCGAGTCCAACCTGAGGAGCTTAAGCTTTTCAATATAATATTATATTCCTCAGTAGCTCAGCTGGTTAGAGCATCTGACTGTTAATCAGAGGGTCGTTGGTTCGAGTCCAACCTGAGGAGCAAAAAGCTTTTAAACATAATACTATATTCCTCAGTAGCTCAGTTGGTTAGAGCATCTGACTGTTAATCAGAGGGTCGTTGGTTCGAGTCCAACCTGAGGAGCAAAATAAAAAAGGTTAGCTATTCTTATAGCTAACCTTTTTTATTTACAGCTCAGAGATCTCATGCTTAGCTTTCAAAGCTATAACTTCTTTTTCCAACAGCATTATCTTCTTTTCCATTGCACTCCTTTGCTCTGACAAAGTAAGTTGCGTTACTTGCATCTCCTCGGTACTTTGTACTAACTCTTCTTCTCTTACCCTCAGTTCTTCATTCAATAGCTGTTGCTGTTCCAACATATGATTGATACGCTCTGTCTGATACAAGTTGCTTAATGCTGCAGTAAATATCTCTAAAACTCGCTGTAAAAGCTCTATCTCAAAAGCCTTCACCTGACGTACGCTCAACAACTCAACAACTCCTAATACTTGAGTATTGATTTTAAGTGGTAATAGTAATAAGCTATGATACTTTATTGGACGACCTCCCAGTAATACATTTCCATACTCCTCTGGAAGGTGATCAATGCAAATCACTTCTTCCTCCTGATAAGACCTTCCAACCAAAGACTCATCCCATGCAAATCGTTTATTTAAATACTTTTTACGTTGACTTGCATAACAGCTCACTAATTCCAAGCCCGTCTCATCTGCCATGTAAATAGCACCTTGCTCTATGCCTACATATTGTAAAAGCTCAGGTAAAAATGTATTCAACAATGTTGAGACATTCCAATCTTGCCTTCTTAACAAGGTACTGAAGTAATCTTTCCCCTCTATCATCCATTGTTGCTCTTTTTCCCTCTCCTTTGTTTTATGAATCTTCTCCTTTAAATCATAAAGCACTTTCCCCAATCCCCCTGTTAACCTAGGAGATTTTTCCATTGCTCCAATATCATCTGAAAACATTCCATGGAGATGTTGTATGTATTCTTGTTGTTGCTTAACAAGACTATTGATTGTATCCTTAATCTGCCCAATATCCCCTGTTTGCTCATGAGGTAAATATTCAGGAATCTCTCCTATAAATAACTGATGAAGTACTTCTTTCACTTTCATTAAACTCCTCTTCAAAGGGGAAATAAGAAAAATAGATATATAGGCTACTAATAAAACCACCACTATCACTCCTGCAGCAATACTCCAAGCCAATTGAGACATCTTCTCCTGTATCACGCTCAAAGGGCGCTCTATAATAATACCCCATTCATTTCCCTTCCACTCTAAGGGTGTGTAAACACTCAACACTTCTTCTCCAAGATAATTCTTTCCTTGTATAGCCTGCTGTTTTCTCTCTTTTAGGTGTTTACGAGCTACCCCCTCTAACTTATGAGCCAGTACAGCTGTATTGTATTTTTTTACCTGATGATACAGTTCCACACTAGACGCTTCATCCATTACTTCATGTACGTACTCCTCCAGTGATTCCTGAAACAAACTAGGACTAGAACGAAACATTTCATCTTTACCAACTAAGTAAGCATCATAGGTCGCCTCTTCTGTTTCCTTTGTTTCCTTTCCTAACATCAATCGATTTAGAGGCATCTCATCTAATGAAAAAATCAATACTCCATACCCCTGCTGCTCATGTACTATTGGTATTGCTGCCAACATCAAGGGGATTCCATAATTTCCAGTATAAAACTGCACATCTTTCATGAAGACCGTTTGATCTTCCTGATTCTCATAAGCCGTTTGCGCCCTCAAAAATAGATCTGCCAAATGTGAATCCTTAAAAGGCCCTGCCAACAAGTTTGTTCCAAAATCTATTTGTTTATTCACGGAGTAAATAATATCTCCTTTAGGATTGACCAGTAAAATATCATGGTACTGTTTATCCTCCTTGTATTTTCTGAAATAAGCATGACACTTCCGATGCCATTGATCATATAGTAACGTATCAGAAGGAGAGACATCCAACATTTCCTTCTCAAATAAACCAAAAGGATTCCTAGCCATATAAGTTGCTTGCAAATGCACTCCTGCTGATTTGCCTAAAGTGGGAAAATCCTTTACTGACAGTAACACTTTTTCGTCCTCTATACGTGACCACACCATTTCGTTCATGAAGCCAATAAGATCCTCTTTATCTTGTTGCTGTTGCTTCTCACTTAATACGGTGTCTATTTCTAAAAAACCCTGATTTAACCCCTTAGCCATCTCGATACAAAATGGATTTATAGCCGACAACGTTAAATCCTCCTCTAGCTTTTGAAGATAGCTTCCTAGTAAGTGCTCTTTTTCCCTCCTGATTCCTTCAAGCTTCTCCAACTCTAGTTGTCTCATGTTCTGATATGCATACCAATAAGAAAGGCCGCCAATACCAATACTGCTTCCTGCTGAAATAAACAGGATTACCCAGAATAATTTCTGAGCTGTATTTGTTAAAAATAATTGCTTTATATAATGAAAAAGATGAGTAAAATGCAGCATAAAAACAGTTATCGTAGTATCTAACCAGAAGGTTAGACATAGGGTTAAAACTCAATAACTTTAAATCAGGTCAGGGATTAACTATATTTGTTTATAAGTATCGTTAAAATGCTTATGTTTTTATTATTTTTGAACGCTTTTTTTCAAAGCAAAGTATTTTACTTTTCTCATTATCAAGATATAATGACAAAGGTTACCCTATAAATACAATTGCTTTCTATAGTACATCAAGTTAAGCTTGTTGCTGACTATGAATTCATACGAGGTCTATAAACGACTAACAAAATCTAACAGCATCAACCTTCATGACTATATAATAAAGCAGCAATCATCTACTGGTAAATAAACTTCAGATCCCTTGGCAAAGACAGTAAAGAAGAAAGAAACACCTTTAATGAAACAATACAATGCCATCAAGGCGAAGCATCCTGGCGCTTTGTTATTGTTTAGGGTTGGTGATTTTTATGAGACGTTTGGAGAAGATGCCATCACGGCAAGCAAAATCCTAGAAATCGTACTAACAAAACGCTCTAATGGTAGTGCTTCCGAAATTGAATTGGCGGGATTTCCTCACCATGCTTTAGACTCTTACCTTCCTCGATTGGTCAGAGCTGGACAAAGGGTTGCTATCTGCGATCAATTAGAAGATCCTAAAACTGCTAAGGGAATTGTCAAAAGAGGGATTACCGAACTGGTTACTCCTGGAGTTTCTTTTAATGATAACGTATTAAGTGTCAAAAGAAATAATTACCTCGCTTCTATACATTTCGAAAAAAACACCACCGGAATATCTTTTCTGGATATTTCTACCGGAGAATTCTTAACCGCCCAAGGGGATGTTACTTATATAGACAAGCTACTTCAAAGCTTGCAGCCTTCGGAGGTTATTTATTGCCGAACAGCAAAAGCACTCTTTGAGCATAATTTTCAAGAATCCTTCACCACCTTTCAGTTAGATGATTGGGTATATACTCTTGACTTTGGGTATGAGAAATTAACCAAGCACTTCGGCACCCAAAACCTGAAAGGGTATGGTATTGAAAAAATGACGGCAGGTATCACGGCTGCTGGGGCTATTCTTCATTACCTGGAAGTCACAGAACACCACCAAACAGGTCATATTTCTACCATTGGTAGAATAGAGGAAGAACAATACGTTTGGCTTGATAAATTTACGATCAAAAACCTGGAGCTACTTTCTCCTCAACATGAGGGAGGAGCTTCCTTGATTGATATTATCGACAAAAGTATTACTCCTATGGGGAGCCGTCTATTGAAAAAATGGATCGTATTACCCCTAAAAGATAAGCAAGCCATCAATAAGCGATTGGATGCAGTAGAGTACTTTTCCAAAGAGGAAGAACTTATGGACCAACTGCTACAGCACCTAAAGCAGATTGGAGATATGGAACGACTGATCTCAAAAGTAGCGGTAAACCGTATCAACCCAAGAGAAATGGTACAACTACTCAAAGCGCTAAAGAACACACAACCCATCAAAGAGTTGTTGCACAAAACCTCCTGTGGAATCACACAGCAACTCAGCGATCTCCTTCATCCTTGTGAACATTTGGCACACAAGATTGAAGCAGAACTAGAAAGCAATCCTCCTCTGCACCTTCATCAGGGAGGTGTAATTTGTAGTGGTGTGGATAGTGAGCTGGACGAACTTCGAAAAATTGCCTTTTCTGGAAAGGATTATCTTCAGCAAATTGTGGAGCGTGAAAGCCAGCGAACAGGAATACCTTCTCTTAAAATTGGCTATAATAAAGTCTTCGGATATTATATTGAAGTGCGTAACACCCACAAAGACAAAGTCCCTTCAGAGTGGATACGTAAATCTACGTTGGTTAATAGTGAACGTTATATTACAGAAGAGCTTAAAACCTACGAGGAGAAAATTCTAAATGCTGAGGTACAGATTCAAGCACTGGAAAACCGTATTTATACGGAACTGGTCATTACAGCTACTGAATTTATTGGCCAGATACAGCAAAATGCACATACAGTAGCCCAAATCGATTGTCTTTTGTGTTTTGCACAAAATGCCATTAACTATAACTACAAACGTCCGTCTATTAGTGAAGACAAAGCGCTGGACATTAAAGCGGGAAGACATCCTGTTATTGAGCGTTTGTTACCTATTGAAGAACAATATATTCCTAATGATATATTCCTGGATGATAGCCAGCAACAAATTGTGATCATTACCGGCCCAAATATGGCAGGTAAATCAGCTCTTTTAAGGCAAACAGCCCTGATTGTCTTGCTAGGACAAATGGGATCCTTTGTTCCTGCTTCTAGCGCACATATTGGTATAGTTGACAAGGTATTCACTCGTGTAGGTGCTTCTGATAACCTTTCAAGAGGAGAGTCTACTTTTATGGTAGAAATGACCGAAACAGCCAGTATTCTAAATAATTTATCTGATCGAAGTCTAGTATTAATGGATGAGATTGGTAGAGGGACTAGTACTTACGACGGTGTCTCTATTGCCTGGTCTATTGTAGAATACCTACACAACAATAAAAAATCCAGAGCCAAAACACTGTTTGCTACCCACTACCACGAGCTCAATCAGTTGACTGAGGATTTCCCTAGAATCAAGAACTACAATGTCTCTGTCAAGGAGGTTAATGGGAAGATTCTATTTATGAGAACACTTCAAAAAGGAGGAAGTGCACACAGCTTTGGTATTAACGTAGCCCAACTAGCAGGTATGCCTACAAGTATTGTCAGTAGAGCTAATGAAATTTTGGGACATCTGGAACAAGATAAAGACCGTGCTGCTCATCAAAAAAGAGTAAAAGATATTCCAAAGAACAATTACCAACTTAGTATTTTTGATGCTGCAGACCCCGTAGGAGAAGCTCTAAAAGAAGCCTTAAATCAAACAGATATCAATACGCTTACTCCTATAGAAGCATTGATGAAACTCAATGAGCTTAAAAGCATACTACAAAAGAAAAAATAGTTTGTTCATGTTGTTTAATTGAGCTTCGCTCGTTCATAATGTTTAGTTGTTTTGCTTTAGAAACTAAATAGCATGAACACGAAAAAAGCTGACCCTTTATGAGTCAGCTTTTTTCTATGATTCTAAAATTAAATTAATCCGTTTAGTAATTCTGGCATCTCTCCCAATAGACCTTACTTGTCGGAGGAGTAAATCCACACTGATTTCCTCCGGGAGGTCATAGAGTACTCCTACCTCATTAATCGCTTTCTGAAATAACTCTCGAGCACCTTGTACACCTAAGTTTACAGATAACGTAATAATTGCTGCCATTAAGCGCTGATCATTTCCTACAAACTGCCTCCAGTCATAAGAATCTCCCTTAAATCTAAACGAGCTATATAAGAAATTATAACTGTACTTCTGGTGTAAGAAAAGTCTTTGTGACTTACAAATCTCCGGATGATGAGCTGCCGCAATAAAGCAACCTATTACTTGTATATCCGTTGCCATATACTCCCAAGCCTGATCTGCTCTCAACAAAACTCCTTCCTTAGTTAATACACGGACCTCTTCAGCTCCTTCTTCATCTCTCTCCACTAAAATTCCTTTATGCTCAAAGTAGCGTTGATAAAGAGAGTAATATTCATTTTTCAAGTAACTCATATAAGCTGTCAGCTCTCCCTTCTTGGCATTATTTTGAATAAAACCAAAAGAAAAAACACCTCTATCATAAGTATTGATAGCATCATACTTCCCTTCTACAGCAAACAATACCTCATACGCCAAAGAATACACCCTTTCCTTATAGTCAGCACTTCCTTCTTTAAATCCCACACCACCTAAGTACTGGAACCCATTGGGATTAATCATATACTTACTCGTATTCCCATCTGCGATAGTTACTTTTTTATCACACTCCTTTAAGTAAAGCGTATAGTGTGTCCTATATCCCCGAGGATACTTTCTCCCTTTTTCTTTTTCTACATAGACTACGGAAACAGATGTTTCCCGCTCTTTCAGAATCGCTGAAACTTCACGACCACTCTCATCTGCAAAAAGAAAAGTAGGAACTAAGAATAAGCAAACAAGAGGAAGCAGAGATAATTTTGAATGAATTCTCATAATGGATTAAAGCTGGCTTAACGAATTTTCTAGTCAGAAAAAATATAAGTGCTTTAATCCAGCAGTTTGATCGTGTTAAATAATTAAAACATTCTTTTACAATAGTTTTAAAATATTTTTCACCATTCTAATTACTTATTAGGATGTTCTAAGAGACTTGAAAAAATTTAGAATCAATGCTTGACACTCCTCCTCCAAAACTCCGGAGACAATCTCTGTTTTAGGATGCTTTACCTCTGGAGTCAAGCGCATAAAACCTCTTTTGGGGTCTTTTGCTCCGAAAACAATTCGTCCCATCTGGGTCCAAAAAGTAGCCCCTCCACACATTACGCAAGGTTCCAGTGTAACATACAAAGTACACTCACTAAGATACTTCCCCCCTAGGTGATTCGTTGCGCTGGTGATGGCTAGCATCTCCGCATGTGCTGTAGGATCATTAAGGCGCTCTACCTGATTATACCCTTTACCTAAAATCTTTCCCTGGCTTACCACTAAGGCTCCTACTGGAATTTCTCCCTCAATAGCTGCTTTCTCCGCTTCTGCGAGAGCTATTCGCATATAATACTCGTCCATATCTATTTTCATACAATCTTTTCCTTATTCATTTATAGATAAAAATCACCCCTTCTATATGACTAACACAAATAATAGTAATAATTCAATGCACTAAGTGAATAGATATTCACAAACCATAAACAATTACTTCACAACTTGTTAATCAAAGGAAGCAAATGCATTAAATACCAAATATAACTAACACATAAAGCCAAATAATATTTTAAAATAAACTACAACGATATAATACCATCGTGAGAGAATAGCTTCCTTAAAATTGTACTTTTTCAAGATAACCTCCCTGTGCACTTCTTTTAGCTCACTGCTCCTTCTTGATTTAACCAACTTTCGGCAGGTCCAAATAATTGTCAGAAAAATACCTTTTTAGGGTACGACAACTGTTTAATACCTCCTTGATTAGATCAACCCCCCTCAACTTTCGATGAATGTCATGGATTATTAGATTAATAAATTTGAATTCCAGCAGTATTTACAAAAATTTACAAATGAGCGTTAACGGAATCTGTTTTCAAAACAATCCAGTCATGTTACTTTTCTACTTCAAATCTTTATTTGACTTTTTCTGATAATGCTCGCTTTAAGACAATACAACTATTACTCTATCGTTAACTAAATGTATCTACCATGAAAAAATATAGTGTTAGTGACTGTGATCTGATCAGACAATACATAAAAGGAAATGAGGCGGCGTTTGAAACACTTGTCAACAGACATAAAAATAAGCTTTATACCACAATCCTTGTTATTGTAAAAGATCAATACGTGGCTGAGGATATCTTACAAGACACTTTTATTAAAGCCATTAATACCATAAAATCGGGTAGATACAACGAAGAAGGTAAGTTCCTTCCTTGGATTTCCCGAATAGCCCACAATATGGCAATTGATCATTTCAGAAAACAAAAACGTTACCCAACTATTATAATGGAAGATGGCACAAACGTTTTCAATACCCTGGAATTCTCAGAGGACTCCATCGAAGAGCTAAAAATCAAAAATGAAACTCATTCAACTGTTCGTGAATTGATCAAAAGACTACCTGACTCTCAAAGAGAGGTGTTAATGATGCGTCATTATATGCAAATGAGCTTTCAGGAAATTGCGGAAGCGACAGACGTTAGTATTAATACGGCTTTGGGAAGAATGCGCTATGCTTTGATCAACATGCGAAAGATGATGGACCAAAGCTCAGATTCTCATGCCAACACTACAAAATTACAGCAGTAAACAAGACTTATTAGTTAAATACCTGTACAATGATTGTTCTCAGGAAGAAGCTAGGGAGGCTAGCCGTCTACTGATGGAGGATGATCAGTTTTGTGAAGAGTTTTTTAGGCTTCTCTCCTTGAAGAAGTCCATACAAGCGATAGAGAAAAAACCCAGCAAAGAAGTGACCGATAGGATTCTATCCTACTCCAAGTCGCTGCGTTCCGTTGTCAAATAAAGTATAAATAGAGAAAGGATAAAGGAAAAACTGATCCTTTATCCTTTATCCTTTATCCTTTATCCTTTATCCTTTATCCTTTATCCTTTATCCTTTATCCTTTATCCTCAAAGCTACCAATCTATTACTTTTACTCAAGTAATTTAAGCTCGCTATTTATTAACTTTAATAAAGGTCTCTATATCCAATGTCTTACCATAAAGGATTAATATATCGGTAGGTGCTAATACCAGATTCAGTTGAGGGTTCGCCACCAGATGCTCTTCTTTTTCTATCCTCAATGTACCATCCAAAGCCGGCACTTCATACCCTCTCAATAGCCCTATCAATCTTAAGTCATAGTTGTCCTGAAAGTCAATTTCATCAACTGTACTTCCCACTACCCGCGTAGGAGTCTTTATTTGGACAATTTCATATCCATCAGGCAAAGCCATAAAGGAGCGTCTTTCAGGAGTAATAAGTTGTTCTGCAACCAATCCCCCCACATGCGTTTCTGGATCAATAATTTCTTCGACCTGTAATTTCTCCAGAATCTTCTTTTGCTGTGTACTCACAGCTCTTGCCACAATACGCTTCACTCCTAACTCCTGCAACAAAACGGTAGTCAATAAAAGACCTTCTACATTTTTACCGATCGCTACTAGAATAGCGTCCATTTCCACAACGTTCTGAGCTTTTAAAGCTTTAATATCTGTAGAGTCTAATGCCACTGCATAAGCAACATCATCCTTAATAACATCTACTAACTCTAAATCTCTATCTATAGCCAACACCTCCACTCCTTGGGCTGACAGCTTTCTAGCTACCGCTCTACCAAAATGCCCTAAGCCAATGACTGCGATTTTCTTATTCATTAATCCTTTCTTCGATTTTGCTTTTCAAAAAAGTAGTCACCACATTCAGTGCTTGATCAAAGCCGTGGTCATTACAGATAACCAAATCTACAGTATTTTTATGGATTGCTATATACTTTTCATAAGAAGGCATAATATGATGTTCATAGCGATAGAGTACATCCGTCAAATCACTATCTCTTTCCATAGTATCCCTCATAATCCTACGCTTAATCTGAACGTGAGGTTTAGCATCTACAAATAACTTGAGATCTATTAAATCAGAGACCTCTTTGTTATGAAAAACAAAAATGCCCTCCAGGATGATAATAGGCCTAGGTTCAAAAGTAAGTAGACGAGGAGTCAAGGCAGGATTATTAAAGGTATATTCCATACGCTGGATCACTTCCCCTGCTTTAAGCTTTTTAATATCCTCCGCATAGGAGTGTAAATCAATAGATTCCGGGCGGTCAAAGTTTTCGACACCGTTGCTGTCCTTAGGCTGCTGGTCTATCGTCCTATAATAATTGTCATGAGAGACAATACATAGGTTCTCAGCACCTAACTCTGCCGTTAATTTTTTCTGAAAGTATGTCTTTCCGGAACCACTCCCTCCGGTAATTCCAACCACAAAAGGCCTCATAATTATGACTAGTATATGTGTAAATGATCGTTGTCTTAATAAAAGAACAACAAATATACTCAACACATTTGCAAAAAAGAGCGATGAATAGGAGGTTATACGTCAGGAATTTTCAAATATTTGTGATTATAGGGAAAACTTTAGACCTTTGCCCTTTATTATTTACGTATTGAATATGAATAATTTTAAAGCGCTACAAGATATTTTATTAACGCCAAAGAAGGTGGTTATTTTTCCACATATCAAGCCAGATGCTGATGCATTAGGTTCTTGCTTGGCGCTGTCTTCATATCTTCAAAAAAGTGGACATACCACCACGGTCATTTCTCCAACGGACTACCCTAGCTTTTTGTTCTGGATGAAAGGCAACGATGACGTCCTTATCTACACCCATAAAGATCAGCGAGAAAAGGCCGAAGAAAAGCTAGAAGAAGCCGATATCTATTTTTGTCTGGATTTTTCGGCACTTAGCCGTATTGATGGTCTTGGTCATCTATTATCTACTAAAGTAGGGCAAAAACCTATTGTTCTTATTGATCACCATAGAGGAAAAGAAGACTTTGCTGACTTTGAGCTTTGGGATATTAATGCCGCAGCGACAGCACAGTTAATCTATGAGTTTATTGAAATGGACAATGGTCTGGAAAAGATTGACGAAGATATTGCCAAATGCATTTATGCAGGTATCATGACAGACACAGGCTCTTTTAAGTTCCCTAGCACTTCTAGTCGTACCTTAAGAATTGCAGCCAACCTTAAAGAAGTAGGAATTGACACTAGTTTGATTCACAACTTGGTCTATGACAATAATACAGAAAGTCGATTACGCTTCTTGGGTTATGCTCTTCAAGAAAACCTTACCTTTATCCCTGAGCTAAAAGCCGGGTATTTTTGTATTTCTATGGAAGTACGTGATCGCTTCAATATTCAAACTGGAGATACAGAAGGACTAGTGAATTATGCATTATCTGTTGCAGGAATACAAGTAGCTGCCCTCTTTAAAGAAAGTGATGATTCTGAAGGCATCAAATTATCACTCCGCTCTGTTGGCGATGTTTCTGTCGCAGATATGGCATCAAAATATTTTAATGGAGGCGGACATAAAAATGCCGCTGGCGGAAGACTTCCCCACAGCACACTAGAGGAAGCTGTTGATATCTTCAAGAAAGCACTACAGGAAATTCAACAAACGGTCAGCGAGTAAATGTTCATAGTGTTTAATTGAGCTTCGCTCGTTCATAGTGTTTAGTTGTTTTATTCAGTTTGGATAAGTAACCATCATACTTGCTCAACAGTTTTGTTGAATCCATTACATGGCATCTTGAATTTCACCTTCGGTGAGTTGAACTGAGGCTTTGCTCGCTCAACTCATTACAAAGCAATGAAATTCAACAGAGTCATTTATTAGTGTAACAGTTATTCTTCATAAGAAGAAAATAAGCATCAACTAAACATCATGAACGAGCGAAGCTCAATTAAACATCATGAACAAATAAAGGAGAAGACACTAGGACACAGTGTTTTCTCCTTTTTTTATTATTATTTAACGACTAAGGCCGTTTGGCTCTTTAAGATTTATAGTAGTTTAGGGGTTTAATGCAAACAGAGTAGATTTTTATAGATTATTAAGGACATGCTAAACAAAAAACAAGCAATCATCGCATTGGCAGCGATGGCAACGACCTTTACTGCCTGCAACGACGCTGATAAACTGAAAACCACAAAATCAGGTTATAAATATTATCACAAAGTCAACACTAAAGGAGAGAAACCGGGTGTTAATGACATTGTAGAATTTCATTTCTCTGTATATAATTCCAATGACTCTCTTTTATTTGCTTCTGATAGAGATGCTATCTCAGCACCAAGAGTAGCTTTGGAACGTAGCGGTTCTCCTTACCTAAAAGAGATCTTCCGTGTAGGCGCCAAAGGCGATAGCCTTTTGTTTGAAGAAAAGTCACAAACGATCTTCGGACCACAAATCCCTCCATACACACAACCTAATGAGGATATTAAATTAGGAGTAAAGATCATCGATATCATGTCTCCGGAGGAAGCAGAAGAAAAGCAAAAGCAGCAGGAAGAGGAGATGAAAGCAAAAATTGAGGAACATAAAACCCTTGATGATGAAGAAATTGCTAAATACCTAAAAGAAAATAACCTGGAAGGTACCAAGACAGAGAACGGGGTATATATCGTATTTGATAAGAAAGGAGATGGCCCTATCCCAACCAACAATGAGTTTATCAAAGTGATGCTTAAAGGGATGACCCTTGATGGAAAATCCTTAGGTAAAGATCCTCAAGAGCCTGTCACATTCCCTATCGGCCGCCAGCAAATCAGAGGTCTGGACGAAGGGTTCAAGCAGATTCCTAAAGGCTCTCAGGCAACTATCTATGTCCCTTCTGGATTAGCGTTTGGACCTCAGCGTGTGAGCGAAGATATTGGTGCTTTTAGCATATTGAAATTTGAAGTAGAAATGATGGATATTCTTAACAAAGAAGAATATCAAGCAGAGCAAAAAGCCCTAGCAGAGAAGCGTAGACTAGAGCAAGAAGCAAAAGTCAAAGAGCACGTAAATATCGATGACCAACTTATTCAGGAATACCTGAAAGAAAATAATATTGATGCTCAAAAAACAGAGTCAGGACTATATTATGTAATCACCGAAAAGGGAGATGGAACAAAACCTACTCCTGGTGACACTGTAGACATTCATTATACAGGTACCTTGTTGAGTGGTGAGAAATTTGATTCTTCTTTGGATAGAGGACAGCCATTCTCTACTGTTATCGGAAAAGGCCGTGTAATCAAAGGATGGGACGAAGGTGTAGTTCTTCTACCTACAGGAAGTAAAGCAACTTTCTTTATTCCTTCACACTTGGCTTACGGTAGCCGTGGGGCTGGTGCGATGATCAAGCCTTTCAGCGTATTGAAATTTGATGTTGAGCTTCTAGGAATTAAGAAGCAATAAGGTTCACTACATTTAAACTAATTAAGACTGAGTACTTTAGGGCATTCAGTCTTTTTTTTATCTTCGTCCAATATTTTATAGGATTTATGCCTTATACTTTTTTTGAGATAGGCTTACAACTATTTGGCGCCTTTTTTGGTCCTTTTAAAAAAGACTAGACGATACTTACAACAAACAGCTTAATATGATGAACAAACTTTTTAAAAACTTCGCCGCAGCTTCTATCATGATGGGAGCTCTTACTTCTTGCTTTAGCGACAGCATTGAAGATTCTCTGGAAAACGATAAAGAAACCATTGATAAATTCTTGATCGAAAATGAAATCGCTTACCGTAGCACAGACGGGGGAGTACGTATTGTGACTTTAGAAGGGGGAGAAGGCGCTATTTCTACAGAATATACTGGTAAGATTCTGGACATTGCTTTCTCCAACAAGGTATTTCATAAGGATAGCTTAGAAACTACTCCTTTCCTTTCGTCAGATAACTATACTATTGTTCTTGGCTATGGATACGGAGCGCCTCTATATGGTATGTCCGATGGTATTGCTAACCTGTATGAGAACGAAAAAGCAGAGCTTTATATGCCTTCTTTAATGGCTTATGGCAGCAATAGTGGTACGATTAATGGAATAGATGTTCCAGCAAATGCTATTATCCGTTCTGAAGTAGAGGTATTAGAAGTAAGGGATACTTTAGAGCAGCGTTTTCATGAAGACGAGCTGCTGATCACCTATATGCAAGATTCTCTCGGAGTAGAAAATGCCGCTACACACCTTATCCCTGGCTCTGATGTGTACAAGGTTATCCTTGAAGAGACTGCAGATACCACTAGTATTGCAGAAGGTGATACCGTAACACTAGATTATACTGGAAAATTCTTGTCTGGACAAGTTTTTGATTCCAATACAGATTGGAAAGTACCGTTTGTTTATGCTAACTTTGTTAAAGGATGGTCTGAGGGACTACAAACCATGAAAAAAGGAGAAAAAGCTATTATCCTTATTCCTTCTCATTATGGATATGGACAAATTCCAAGGCTACTTAATCCAAACAGTTCTTTCCCTCCGGTTACTCCGATGGTATTTGAAATCAATCTTAAGGATATTAATTAAAAAATGATAAGACACTTATTTTTTGGCTTACTTTCGTCTACCCTATTAATTTTTGGGACCTCTTGCGAGGATGACGGAGAATTAGAAGATCTTTCAAGAAGTGCAAGAGAGGATCGTATTATCCGTACACACTTAGAGTTTGACCTGGATTTAGTAGAGGGAAGCTCCTTCGATCGTACTGAGGATGGAATTTATTATTTCAACCATACAGAAGGCAGTGGTACAGCTATCGCCGATGACAACGACTCTTTGAGACTAAAGTATACTGGATGGGTACTGTATGGAGATCTGTTTGATAGCTCAGTACTCACCGATAATCCTTTTGAGGTGGTCTTGGATTCAGCAGATATAGCCAAAGGAATCCCTGTTTTAACAGTGACGAGTGACACTACCTCAACCTTCAAGTATAATCCTGTTATTCAAGGATGGCAAAAAGCCCTACGCCTGATGAAAGAAGGAGACTCTACACGTTTCTTTATTCCTTCTGAGCTAGGCTATGGAAATGCTGGAAGCGGTAGCTTGGTTCCTGCAAATGCCATTTTGGTATTCGACATTAAAGTAGACGAGCTTATTAAGCAGTAAAAATATCTGTACAATAATTCGTACACACGGACTGGAACTCCTTATGGGGTTCCAGTTTTTTTATATCTTCATAATTGCAAAGCAATTAAAATTAACATAAGCCGCGTAGCGGTATGAAAAAAATATATTACGTAGATCTTATAAACTTTAATCGATATGAAATCCATTTGCTTCGCTACCAATAATGCCAATAAACTCAAAGAAATCCGTAAGCAACTTGACGGTTTTTATGAAGTTGTAGGACTAGACGCCATTGGCTGCACAGAGGATATTCCAGAGACCGAACCCACTATTGAAGGAAACTCCCAGCTGAAAGCCTCCTATATCTGGGAACGCTACAAGGTAAGCTGCTTTGCCGATGATACAGGCTTAGAGGTCACTGCCCTCAATGGAGAACCAGGGGTGCTTTCTGCTCGTTATGCTGGCCCACAAAAAGATAGTGAGGACAATATGAGTCTACTCCTAAAAAACCTTGAAGGTAAAGAAGACCGTAGTGCCCGTTTCAAAACAGTCATTACTCTAGTATTAGATGGAAAGTTCCATCAATTCGAAGGAATTGCAGAAGGTGATATTATCACTGAAAAAACCGGAGACGAAGGCTTTGGCTATGACCCAATCTTCCAACCGAAAGGATATGACAAAACTTTTGCTCAAATCAGTATGGAAGAAAAAAACAAGATTAGCCATAGAGGGAAAGCTGTGGATAAGTTGATTGACTTCCTTAAAAAGCAATAATGCTTTTAATTTTCAATTATTAATTTTCAATTTTTAATGAGGCGACTATCTATCGAGTAGATAAGCATAGTGATAGGCAAATAATTAAAAATTGAAAATTAATAATTGATCACTGTTTACTGTCCAAAAAAGCGCTGATTAAAGTTCATAAAGAACAACTCTGACTTTGCTCTGGTAACAGCTGTATATAGCCATCGAATAAAATCAGTATCAATCGCATCTTCCCTCAAAAAGCCTTGATCCACAAACACAGCATCCCACTGTCCCCCTTGTGATTTATGACAAGTGAGTGCATAAGCAAACTTCACTTGAAGGGCATTGAGATAAGGGTCCTGACGAATCATTTTATTACGCTTCGCTTTTGTTTCTACATCGTCGTATTGCTGCACCACCTCTTCATAGAGCTGCATATTCTCTTCCCGATTGAGATTGGGCGTATAAGAATGTAGCGTATTCAAATGTACCTTGACGTCAATTGAAGGATGATTGTCATAGTCCAAAAGTCGTATCGTCAGGTCGGCAAAACGAAATCCCAAGGTCTCTTCTATTCCTCTTACCCGAGTTACTTCTACAAACTCACCATTAGCCAAAAAACCTGCCGGAGAATCCTCTGGTAACCAATGATAGTTATTCCTAACGATCATCAAGAAGTCTCCTACCTCTATTTCTTCTTCCCTAAAATGTATTCTACGACGAATGTATTCATTATACATGGTCGCATTTCGATTGGACCTACAGATAATGACCGTATTTTCTATCCCAAACTTATCATATCCATATAAAAGGCCATCTTCCAGCTTCTCGCTTGTCATGCGAAAAACATCCTTGAAACCTTTGGTTTGTAGCTTTATATCTGCTTGCTGACTCGATAAGACCTCTCGGATACCTGTAGCATTGAGCAAAATACCGGAATCATTGGCTTGCCTAACTACTTGGGTTAGTTCCTGTACACCCAAAGAAAGCTTAAATTGACTTTCCAGGTATACAGGATCCAATGCCGGGCTAAGCTCTTGATGTACCGGAGGTAGCTGAGCGATATCCCCTACTAACATCAATTTATTCCCTGCCTCCGGAACTTCATATACAAAACTAATCAACTCTGAAAGCAACCCATTACTTCCATACTCTTGCGCATCGTTGATCATAGAAGCCTCATCAACTATAAATAAGGTATTGGTATAATAGTTTTTCTGTCGCTTAAACTTTAGTTGAGCGGTATTTGGATCTTCCGTCTGCTTAAAAATAATTTTATGAATCGTAAAAGCCTGGCGTAAGGCATAGGAAGACATCACCTTTGCAGCCCTACCTGTAGGGGCTAACATCAGAGGCTTGTACTGAAAATGCTTCAATACTTTTACCAATGCGCTCACCATACTGGTCTTACCAGTACCGGCATATCCTTTTAATACAAATGCGGATCGAGGACTATTCTTATCCAGAATAAAGTCATTTAAAGCTTTCATTAGCTTTACCTGACCTGCCGTAGGTGAAAAGCCAAATTCTTGTAAAATATAATCTGACGGTAACATATAATTGTTGTCGTGGAACTTATTTCTTACATTGATTTAAAATCAACAGGAGTGCTTTTAATAAAAAAATATTTACTTTTCAAAAAAATACAGAGATATTTATTAATTTTGTTTCTTGTTCTTTAGCCTAGAAAAACATTCTGGTGTATAAACCATATAAATCAAAATTTCAGAATGAAGTTATCTGAATTTAAATTTACTCTTCCGGATAAATTAATTGCTCAATACCCTACGGAAAACAGGGACGAATCCAGACTTATGGTCATCCATAAAGATACTGGTAAGATAGAGCACAAAGTATTTAGAGACATTGTAGACTATTATGACGAAGGAGATGTGTTTGTAGTCAATGACACAAAAGTATTTCCAGCTCGTCTATACGGTAACAAGGAAAAAACAGGAGCCAAGATTGAGGTATTCTTGTTAAGAGAATTGAACCGAGAGTCACACTTGTGGGACGTATTGGTAGATCCTGCCCGAAAAATTCGTGTGGGTAACAAGCTTTATTTTGGCGATGGCAACTTAGTCGCTGAAGTCATTGACAATACTACGTCAAGAGGTCGTACTATCCGTTTCTTATTTGATGGGGATGATGCAGAGTTCTACAAAACCATTGATGAGCTAGGAGAAACTCCTCTACCAAAAGATCTTAACAGAGATGCTGAAGATTCCGATAGGGAGCGTTTCCAAACTATCTTTGCCGACAAAAAGGGTGCTGTAGCTGCTCCTACAGCAGGGTTACACTTTACGCCTCAGATCGCTAAGCGATTAGAGATTAAGGGTATTGATATTTCTCCAGTAACCTTACATGTTGGATTGGGTACTTTCAGAGAAGTTGACGTAGAAGATCTGACAAAGCACAAGATGGACTCCGAAAACTTTCAGGTTCCTCAACCTACTGTAGATATTGTCAATCGTGTTTTGAGTGAGAAAAAGAATGTATGTGCTGTAGGTACCACTGTGATGAGAGCGTTGGAAACCTCTGTATCAGCCTCTAACCTACTCAAAGCAAATGAGGGATGGACAGACAAGTTCATTTTCCCTCCATATGACTTTAAGATCTGTCGTTCATTGATCACCAATTTCCATAAGCCACAATCTACGCTAATGATGATGGCTGCTGCCTTTGGTGGTTATGAGCTAGTAATGCAAGCTTATGAAGAAGCTGTAAAAGAAGAATACCGTTTCCTTACTTACGGAGATGCGATGTTGATTATCTAGTATCGTATCAGCAAACCGTTTGGTTATTGGTTATCGCTTATTGCTTATCGTTCATTATTTATAAACGGTAACCAATAAACGATAACCTTTTTTTATTCATCTCCCAGTAGAGATTCCTGATCAAAAGTTACCGGCAAAAGGCTTCGAATACTATCTACCACCAAAAATCCATGGTTTTCGGTCTCCATAATCATAGCAATGGCTTGTTCTTGCTTATGTTCATACTCTAATAATGCCTGTCGACAAGCGCCACAAGGTGAAATAGCAACAAACTCATGTTTTTGTTGATTATTTGCTACCACGGCAATTGCCTTAATTTTCTGTCCTGGACGATTTCCTCCTATCCAATACATCGCACTTCTTTCCGCACACATCCCTGAGGGATAGGCTGCATTTTCCTGATTATTTCCCAAGATAATTTCTCCTGTCTCCAACTGCACTGCAGCTCCTACATAAAAAGAAGAATAGGGAGCATAGGCATTTCGAGAAGCTTCTCTTGCCTTAATGACCAATTGCTGATAATCTTTTGGCAACTCCTCCAAAGAAGTATATCTCTCTAGCTGTATGGTATAATTAATTTTCTCTGGCATAAGACTTTAATTCAAGTATTCGTTTTAGGTCTTTATAAACATATCAATTATTTTTTTTATTATGCCTTGACCATAATTACCAAAAATACATCTTACGAACGTTTTTAAACAGAACATTCATTTTAACCAATATAATTATATCAATTCTTATTTTTCCTGAGTGTTTGTATTACAGTAGACATGCTTCACACTCATTTTGAAAAGTGGGATTCTAATTATAATTACGAACAACCATCAACAACATGAAAAATATCACGATCCTTGGTGCTGGTAGGTCAGCATCCTCCTTGATCAATTATTTAATAGAACGTGCCCCAAAAAATGGGTGGCATATTACAGTGGGGGAGTACAATCTGGAGCTAGCCAAAGAAAAAACAAAGGGGCTTGATTGCGCTTCAGCCATCTTCTTTGATGTTCATGACGAAAAGCAAAGACAGCAAGTAGTTCAAAAGGCAGATATCATTATCTCCATGCTTCCTGCTTACATGCATACCATGATTGCCCGAGAATGTGTACAATACGGCAAACATATGCTTACAGCTTCTTATGTTTCCAAAGAAATGGAAGAACTGCATGAAGAGGCTCAGAAAAAAGGCGTATTACTACTCAATGAAATCGGACTGGACCCAGGCATTGACCATATGTCTGCCATGAAAATGATTGAGCAGGCAAAAAGTAATGGGTATGAGCTGGAAGCCTTTGAATCCTTTACTGGAGGATTACTCGCTCCTGAAAGCGAGAATAACCCCTGGAAATACAAGTTCACCTGGAACCCTAGAAACGTTGTCATCGCTGGACATGGAGGTGCTGTAAAATTCCGTCATAACGGAAGATACAAATACATCCCTTACCACAAGTTGTTCCGTCGTACCGAGCTAATCGATATTGAGGGGTATGGTCGTTTTGAAGGCTATGCCAATCGAGATTCTTTGAGCTATGTTGACAAATATGGTCTACAGGGTATTCCAACTATCTATCGAGGGACATTGCGTCGTCCAGGTTTCTGCCGTGCCTGGGATGCTTTTGTACAATTGGGAGCTACAGATGATAGTTACATTATGGAAGGCTCAGAAGACATGACGTACAGAGACTTTATCAACTCCTTCCTTGCTTATAATGCACATGATTCTGTAGAGCTAAAATTAATGTATTACCTGAAGCTGGATCAGGATTCAGATGTTATCGAAAAACTGCATTCACTGAATATATTCAGCAATACCAAAGTCGGTATTAAAAATGCTACTCCCGCACAGATTCTACAGAAAATTCTAGAAGAAAGCTGGACCTTGGATCCTAATGACAAGGATATGATTGTCATGCACCATAAGGTAAAATATAAGAAAGAAGGAGAGCTATACCTTCACACAGCTGATATGGTGATACAAGGAGAGGACGCTATAGAAACGGCTATGTCCAAAACTGTTGGATTACCTATTGCCGTAGCTACAGAACTTCTTTTGGAAGGAAAAATTTCCCTTACTGGTGTTCAAATTCCAGTAAAGAAAGAAATTTATCTTCCGGTACTTGATAAGCTTGAACCTATGGGAGTACGCTTTATCGAAAAGGAAGTAAAATTGGCCTCTGAGTTACCAGTAATGTAAGACTGGTTGATTATTAATGATTATTTCTTCCTGATAAGCTACAAGAGGTCAATAATAAAAGCACAGGAAAATAAGAAAGGTCGTGGTTTTTAAACTACGACCTTCTTACATTAAACCTTTCTTATGATCAAAGACTGATTTCAACATGCTTGCTTATACTGATAAGGGCAATGGCCCTGTACTTGTTTTCGTTCATGGCTTTTGTGAATCCAAAGAAATATGGGATGATTTTAGTATTGCCTTATCCAATACTTATCGTGTTATTTGTGTAGACCTACCAGGATCAGGCCAAAGTGTACTTCCTGATGAAACGAACAGTATTCCTGATTACGCTGACCAATTACAAAAAACTTTACAAAGCCTAAAGATTACTGACTTTATCCTTATCGGACATTCTTTAGGAGGATACATCTCCCTAGCATTTGCAGAAAACTACCCATATATGCTTAGGGGCCTTGTACTTTTTCATTCTACGGCTTATGCCGATTCAGAAGAAAAAAAGAATAACCGAGACAGAGCCTGTCAAATCATTCAGGAACAAGGGTCGAACAAGTTTATACGGAGTATGATCCCGAATCTTTTCTCAGAAGAGTTCAAAAAAACACATGCTAGTAGTATTGAACATTTGATTGCTACGGCCCAAAAAAACAACACCCAGGAAGGACTCATTAGGGCCGCACAAGCCATGAAAAAAAGAAAAGACCGTAGTGAAGTACTTTCTTTAACTGATATTCCCATCCTGTTTATTATAGGTAAAGAAGATAAGGCCGTTCCCTTGGAAGATAGTTTAGCACAATGTCACCTCCCAATGGATAGCCATGTTCATCTTCTTGCAGAAGTAGGGCATATGGGTATGTTGGAGGCTCCTTCTTTAACCCTTAAGAAACTGAAGAACTTTGTATCTTATTGTGAGTAATACTCACATCCTTCAATAAGGCCATCACCATATGTATCTGATGGCCTAAATCTTTTACAGGTAATAACTTTAACTGGTAGGCCTTAATTTCTTCCTTACTTGTAGAAAAGAAGGTTGTTATCTCTATAGCCTCCCCTCCAAAGGCTTCCTCTAACAAGAGCTTCAGATTTTGCTGTGCCTCTTCCTCTACCAATAAATCCGTGAAATTTAGCTGTCTTAAATCTTTACGACTAAAACCAAAGGCACTAACAAACGCTGCATTTGCCCTTTGTACAGCACCTTCCTTATTCAGTTCCAAAATAGGCCATTCTTCTCTGAGCCACTTTAGTTTCTCTTCATCCAATTTTTTCCTTTCGGCATCTTCTGTCGTAAACTGTGCAAACTGAATTACCTTATAGGTTTCTCCCTGACTATTACGAATAGGACTGTATGTACCTTCTACCCAAAGCAACTTTCCTTTTTTATGCGACCTTCTATATTGTCCGGAAATTGACTGCCCTACTTTAAGGCTCTCCCATATCAACTCATATTGTCCTTCCAGATCTTCCTTAGGCACCAAAGTTTTTTCATATTGTTGCAATAACTCTTCTCTCTGATAACCTGTCATGGCCAAGTACATATCATTTACCTCAATAATACGTCCCTCCATGTCTAACTCTACACAAGCAGTGTGCTGACTAATCGCCTCAAGAATACTTTTCTTGAGTACATCTTCCTCCTGTAATTGTAAGTATTGTTGTTGCAGAGTCTCTTTTGTCTTTTTTAATTCCTCTTCGTTATGGAGTAGTTGTGTCTCGTGTTCTTGCAAACGTTCATTCACAAGCATACTCGATTTTAATAGCGTTTCCGTATGTCTATGGGCATAAAGTAAAGTCAGTGTTTTCCCCATCCGCTCAGAGGATTCCTCCAGAAAATACGTCTGATAAGATTCCAAGGCTGTAAACGAAGCTAGCTCTATCACTCCTAAGACCTCTCCCTCACTCATAATAGGACAAATAACCAAACAAGAAGCTGTTGCTTCCCCCATACCTGAAGTAATTTCAATATATCCATCAGGTACATGATTAAACAATAACAAACGTTTTTCCTCTGCTGCCTGTCCTAGCAACCCTTCATCCCACTCCAGTACCTTCTCTATATATTTTTTCTTTCCATAAGCAAAACAACCTTTCAACTCAAAGAATTGCTGCTCCTTATCCTTAAGGTATACTCCCCCTTGGTTACACCCCAATTGTAAAACCATAAATTTCACAAAGTCCAGGCAAACTTCCTCTACACTTTTGGCTTCTGTATTGTTGAGCATTTCCCCTAAGGCAGCCATACCCTCCGCATGCCACTTAGTATGTCGATCATGTTCCTCCAGTTGCTGTAACGCATTGCCTACACTTTGTAGCGTATGTCCTAAAAAATGACTTTTCAGTGTGTCTGATACTTGTAACGTAAATTCTCCTTTACCTAAACTAGCAATATGTCTATCGACTTCTGAAAGTAGCCCTTCCAATGCTAACGTTCCCTCTTCAATCTGTTGCAGATTTTCTTTAACATCCATCGCTTCCAGTGAAATGCCATCTTCATGAGTCATCGCCATCAACCCTCCTCTCAATTCACTAATTTTTTCAATCAATTGCCCATATAATTGGCGGTAAAGATAGAATAGCAAAAATGTCGTTAGTAAAAACATCAGTCCATTCAGAATCAGATACTGCTGGGCCTTCCCGTCAATATATTGATCCAAACGATTCTTGAGTACTTTGTTCATACTCAAAACTCCACTTATTTTTTGATCTACTATATCAGAAAACTTTCCAATACTAACATCAATAGCTCCTTCCTCATTGGACCACTTTGATTCCTTTAGCCAATAATCACTTAACTCTTGATACACGTCCCCATACAATGTAGAATACCGCTGTAAGGCAGTATTTAGTTCTTCATTCATAAATGGAACAATTTGTACCTTCTGTCTACCTGATAGCAGTATCCCTCCTTGTTGAAATAGCTGAAGTTCATAGTTAAGATGATCTGCCTCTTGTTTGACTTTCAGCAATAAACTCCGCTCTTTGGTTCGTTCGTATTCTTTCAGATAAATCGGTAAGACTGATAGTTGATATTCTTGCTGAATAACCTGCTCAATAATAAAACGTTCCTGACGGTGTTCCAGCTTCACGAAGGTAATCACTCCCATAAGAGCCATCACTCCTATAAGTACCAAGGATGCTACAAACCGAAACTCTAATGATAATTTCATGAAAGTGAATGCAATAGGGTTATGAATTTCTACTCCCTCCTCAAAAGGTATACGAAGGGGAGACTGGTTTTCTGGGTTATTAATATTGTTTACCTATAAAACTACTTCTTCTACCTTTATATTGTAGGCTGTGACTTTATCCTACCACCAAAAATGTAATCTCCATAAATACATTACCTAAAAGTCTTGTGGTATTGGATGGTAGATACATTCTCATTAACCTTTGTATGGTAATAAATATTAACGAATACTCTTAAGATAAAACTTTAAGGAAAAGTTTTCTTTAAAATTTCCCATTTACTTCAACAAACTGAATCATGAAAGGTACTTTTCACCCTCCAGACTTCCCTTATAGTCTCCTAGGTTAATACTGTCGCAGTCTATGGAAAAAGAATCAGGTTTACGGGTTACTATTAAACGATAACCAATAAACCAAAATTGATGTGACAATACTGACTCGCCCTTTGTTACCACCCAACATTACTATAGCCACTTACTAAGTATCTACTAACCCATAAAACAATGCATCCTTTAGCGTAAGGACGCATTGCACTTAACCTACTATGAGAATGAACTTCTCTTTATATTCACCGGAATATACTTCCTATATCGTATTTGCAGTATTAATTGCTATTATCGTCGCTCTATATCTCAATATAAGAAAGCCCTCTACAATTTTCTTTTTTGGAGCCTTAGCGCTTATACTTCTAGGAGTTACTACTCCTTCCGAATTCCTGAAGGGCTTCAGTAATCAATCCATTGGTATTGTAATTATCCTAACAGTCATCTCTAGTATTGTCAATAAATCTTTTCCGGTTGATCGCCTGTTTAATACTTTATTCAAGGGGATCAAGAGTTCCAGAGCATTCCTAACTCGCATGACAACTCTTGTAGCTATTTTCTCTTCCTTTTTCAATAATACTCCAGTGGTTGCATTAATGACTCCTTATGTCTACAAATGGTGTAAGGATAATGGCGCACACTCCTCCAAAATGCTAATCCCTTTATCTTATGCCACTATTCTAGGGGGAATGATTACCATGATAGGTACTTCCACCAATTTGATGGTTAATGGATTAATACAAAGTGCCGGACTACCAGGGCTGCAATTTTCAGACTTCTTATACTTGGGCTTAATTGTTACTATTATAGGTGTACTTTACCTCATTACTTTTGCTCAAAAAATACTCCCTAAGAAAAATGAAAATTTCAATGACGCACGCAATATTGCTCCAGAGTACTGGGTAGAAACTGAGGTAATAGGGGACTCTCCCTTAGTAGGAAAAACAGTAAAAGATTCTGGGCTTCAGGAGTACAGCAAAGAAGGTGCTTACCTTATTGAGCTTCATAGAGCAGGAGAAGTTATTACTCCCGTCACAGAACAGGTTATACTAGAAGCCCATGATCACCTATATTTTATGGGACAAAGAGAAAAAATCATCACTATTATAGATTCCGGCATCGGGCTTATTCTCCCCAAGCATAAGGATGATAAAAGAGTCGTAGAAGCTATTATCCCCGCCCATTCACCTTTGATTGATTGTAAAAATACAGACATTGACTTGCCAAAAAAATACGATGCAGAACTACTCGCAGTCCAGAGAGATGGTAAAAAAGTACAGAACAACCTAAAGGACGTTACATTTAAAAGCGGTGATATGGTTTTGCTTTCCATCGATGAAACATTCTTGAGAAACAAGTATGCTGATCATGCATTCTATATTGTTTCTGAAGTCGTCCCAGAGTCTGATGCTCCCAATCGGAAACATAAACGCAATTTTATACTTGAAATATTGACCCTCGGAACCATTATAGGCACAGCACTAGGCTTATGGAGTGTTTTTATGGGAGTATTATTAATTTTCGCCCTATTACTTTTCTTTCGATACACCAGTACTGCCGATTCCATTACTCATCTGGATGCAGATCTTTTAGTCCTACTAGTCTCTGCTTTGGCTATTAGTAATGCCTTTACAACAACGGGTGCGGCTAAGATCATCACCAATGTATTTGTTACTTTTCTATACAACTTTGGGACTATAGGAGTACTCACTGGACTATTTATTCTAACGGTTATTCTGACTTCCTTTGTCACCAATATTGCCGCTGTTTCCATTGTTTTTCCCATTGCCTATTCTGCCGCCCTACATCTGCAAATTGACGGAACTCCTTTCTTTGTTGGAATTGCTTTTGCTGCCTCTGCGGCATTCCTCACCCCTGTAAGCTATCAAACCAACTGGATGGTCTATAGTCTTGGACAGTATACTCCCAAAGACTACTTCTTTACTGGCCTTCCACTAACCATCCTCTATACTGCTGTATGTATCGCTTTTATTAGCCTTCGATATCAACTTTAATTAACATTGTTAATTTTTTTATCCTTTTATGATGAAAAAATAAAAATTTATTATTTATTTCAGAACGTAATTCGTTTACGTTCTCAGTATATACTTTTGTAATAAGAAATAATTAAAGTTATTAACACAAGGACCTATATATTACCCTGAGAGCTGGTAACTATACGGTCTATATGCATTCAGAGATCTATTTTCACTTTTAAGAAATCTATATACGATGGCATCAGATAAAGAACAACAAGAGAAGCTTAAAGCCTTAGAACTTACTATTGCCAAATTGGATAAAACCTATGGTAAGGGAGCAGTAATGAAAATGACTGACGACAATGTAGTCGATGTTCCAGCGGTATCTACCGGATCATTAGGATTGGACATTGCGTTGGGTATTGGAGGTTTACCAAAAGGTAGAATTGTAGAAATCTACGGACCTGAATCTTCTGGTAAGACGACTTTAGCATTACACACTATTGCTGAAGCCCAAAAACAAGGAGGAATGGCTGCTTTTGTAGATGCGGAACACGCATTTGACAAAATTTATGCGGAGAAGCTAGGGATCGATATGGATCGCCTATTAATCGCACAACCAGACCACGGTGAGCAAGCTTTGGAAATTGCTGAGCATTTGATCCGTTCTGGTGCTATTGATGTATTAATTGTTGACTCCGTGGCTGCTTTGGTTCCAAAAGCGGAATTGGAAGGCGAAATGGGAGACAGCAAGATGGGCTTACAAGCAAGACTAATGTCTCAAGCCTTAAGAAAAATTACGGGTGCAGTAAGTAAAACCAACTGTTGCTGTATCTTCATTAACCAATTGAGAGATAAGATTGGGGTCATGTTCGGTAACCCTGAGACTACGACTGGTGGTAATGCACTAAAATACTACTCATCTGTCCGTTTGGATATCCGAAGAATTGGTGCGATCAAAGAATCAGCAGACAACATTACAGGTAACCGTACAAGAGTCAAAGTACAGAAAAACAAAGTGGCACCTCCATTCAAGCAAGTGGAATTTGACATTCTATATGGAGAAGGTATTTCAAGAGCTGGAGAAGTACTCGATATGTCTGTAGACCTAGAGATCGTTAAAAAAGCCGGATCATGGTTCTCATACAAAGGTACCAAGCTGGGTCAAGGTCGTGAAACGGTCAAAGATATGATCAAGGACAATCCAGAACTTATGGAAGAACTTGAAGCACAGGTAAGAGCACATTATGAAGGTACTGCACTACCTGCTGAAGAAGAAGTAAAAGAAGAAAGCAAGAAACCTCAAGCAGAAAAAGAGGGATAAGTCAAGCTTAAAACTTTTAAATCGCAAGATGAGTCATCCCATATTAACATCTAAGGGGTGACTCATTTTTTTGTTTAAAAAGTGCCTTTATATATCTAAAAATGGCCTTGAAGAATTGCCGTTAAAATTTTTAATCGTAAAAGCGTCAAGAAAATTCCATTGTTTGAGCGCAGCGAGTTTGGAATTTTTAGCTTTTGTGATTAGAAATTAGGCAAATTCTTCAAAGCCTTGATTTTTTTGCTTCGTTTTTTCATCAAGGAAAAAATGAAGAAGCTCATAAAGGGCTTTTGAGATAGCTGTACAGGGATGAATTCTCAGAAAGCTAAGCCATTTGTTAATATGGGATGATTCATGTTTTATTAGTTCTGCAAGTTAGAAGATTCTAACTCTATATCTACTTGTATGGTAGAGGCTACCGCTTTATCCGCCGTACTGATATCTAACTTTTTCTGTAAGTGTCCTTTTTTCTCTACCAATACTGTATACTTTGTCCCCCTCTTAAGATTTACCTCATAATTACCATCCTGATCTGTCGTCATCTTTTGCTTTTCATCATTATTCAAGTTCAGAATAGTCAATGAAGCCTCTTGTATAGGTCCCGCTACACCTTTTACCACTCCTTTGAGGGTAATATTGTAACTATTATGAACAATCTCCAAACGTTGCCACACGGCCTCATCTGAAGAAACTCCCACCGTAGAGATCTTCACAGGTTTTACCCGTTTGAATCCCATCATGACAGCGTGTAAATAATAAATTCGATCATTCTGTATCTCAAACTCAAAATGACCTGTACGATCCGTAATTGTACGTCTTTTATCATCATAAAGAGAGTCTGTCAGGATCACTGTTACCCCTCGAACCAATAAATCTCTCCCTTCTATTGCTACAGCACCTTTCAGCTTCAGCTTCTTCTCTGCTAGCAATGGTGCCTCTGTATCGGTTAATACCCTGCTCTGAGGGATCTTTTTCACCTTTAGTTGGTATAAATCGTTACCACCTTTCCCTCCCTTTCGGTTAGAAGTAAAATATCCTTCTCTTTTGACACTATTTAAAATTAAAGAGAAATCATCTTCAGAAGAATTTATAGGGCGTCCAAGATTTACAGGTTGCTGAGTATACACTCCTGCCATATCAGGTCTTGCCTCAAAGATATCCAATCCACCTAATCCTGGATGACCATCCGAAGCAAAGTAAAGTGTACCATCCTCATGTACATAAGGAGCTATCTCATCTTTCTCTGTATTAATTACTGGGCCCAAGTTTTTAGGGTAGGTCCACTGTCCTTTATGAAAGTACGAAACATAAATATCTGTTCCTCCATAACCTTCTTTCATATCAGACACAAAATATAACGTATTACCATCCTCTGAAATGCTAGGGTGTGAAATAGAGAAGTCTCCCGTATTGAATGGAAGCTCATCGTCTACCGACCAATGATGCTCACTCGTTGCATCGACCCTCAGTAATTTATGCATTTGCATTTCATCAAAAGGATTATCTCGCTCGCAAACAGCTACTATCAATTGCCTTTTCCCAGGAATAGCCGTTACTGCTTCATGATGACATTCTCCCAGTAGAGAAGTAGAATCCACCAATACCGGACGAGTAATTTCATTTCGGAACATATCATTCTTAGGGGAATAAAAGAAATTGAAATACCCTTCTCTATGCTTTTTGTGTACTTCCTTATTTTTGGAATATTGATCTGATGTAAACAATATACCTCGTTTGTAAAACGATGGAAGTGCTTCCGAATGCTCTGTATTTACGGCTAAAGGAGTCACTTGATAGCGTTCCTCCTGAGAGGTTACCTCCTCCAGTTCCACACTCCTTTTGGTATAATGATTCTTTCGAATATACCAATGGCTATCCGTATCTCTTATCGTATGAAGATCATAGATCTTGGAAAGATTTTTACTGTGTTTATTTTTAGATAGAATATAAGTCAACTTAAGTGTCGAAGTCCAGAACCCATCATAAGTACCTGTATCACCTCTTTTATCAAAAGGCTCAAAATAGACATCATTCACAACCCTTTCCTCATTAGTCAGACCTGCCAACAACTCAGTTGATCGATTCGCCATTTTATTACCTAGATCACGCCCCGGAAAATCCGCCGGATCGCGATAATAACCACTGACGTCATCCAGATAATCTGTAGAACTCAAATTAAGTCCTATTTCCAGTGCCAACCCCATACGCTGATTCAGCTTGGCTTCAAAACCAACTCCCAAAGGCGCTGAGAATGCAAACTTATTATAATTAAACCCTTCCGTTTGTAACTGTCTCAATGAAACCCATATACGGTCATATTCCTCAGGTGCTTTTGCATAAGGGGAATGAAGGAAGGCAGATGCTCCTGCAAAAAGATACGGAGCTACTGTTGGTCGATCGATATAATGTCCCCTATGAGGAAGAATATCAAATCGTCCTTTCACAGACAGTCCCCATAAATCATTTCGGAAATGCAGATTTCTATTGTAATTATGCGAATTGACAGGGTTACTACTAAAATCATCTCCCCATAGTCTTATCCAGTGTGCTCCTGCACTTAAATGTATCCTTCTACTTCTTCTAGAGCCTATCCCCAACCCTATTACCTGTCCAGGCAAAAAAGGGTTTAGCCCCATAGGTCCCACCTTACTCGAAAGATCTCCATAATAAAACGATGTGCCGGCCTGTACTTCTACATTATAATAATGGTCAGATATAATTCTAGGTTTATAATAAGGGATATCCTTGTTTGTCCCAGAATGATCTTGCCCGTAAGCCGTCAAAGAAAGCAGAAAGCTTACAGCAAAAAGTACAGGAAGTAATCGTAGCTCCTTACCTGTTAGCATGACGAATATAAGTCAACAATATTGATTAGTCCCGTTTTTGGATAAAGTTAAAAACAGGCTTTTATAATTTTAGATTCACTTCTCAAGTAGCATGAAAGCATCAAAAAAGTCTGTAAAGTTACCGAAATCACTTTGTTTGACCTACTCATTCTACAGACTAGCTATTAGTCTATTTTGAAAACGATCCCTTTACCGAAATTATTATAAAAGCCCAAGAGGTTCTTTCTTTAATCTAAAACCTCTTCAGTATTCATTGCAGAAGCCAATAGTTTAATCTTTTCAGATTCTAACACTTCTACGTGAGATGTTTTTGAAGAAAGCGTATTTACAGCAAAAAACATGGCCTGGGCTACTTGTTCTACCCTAATCCCTTTGAAGCGATCAGGAAGCATAAACCCTAAGATACCAACAAGAAATTTACCCAAGTCTTCTCCTAAGCGAACTTCTTCTCGATCTCCCAATAGTAATGATGGCCTTAGTATCACTAACCTATCAAATTTTATACCTTTTAGCATATCTTCCATCATTCCTTTGACCCTATTGTAGTAAAAAACTGAATTTTTTTTCGCCATTGATGCAGATACTACTGAAAAAGTTCTCACTTGGTGCCTTTGGGCTACTTCAGCAAAGTATTGGACATATGTAAAGTCCACTTTATAAAAGGCTTCTTTATGCTTTGCCTTCTTCATCGTAGTACCTAAACAACAAAATGCATCATCAATAGAGTAATCAAAAGAAACGGTATCCAATCGATCAAAGCTCGTTACGACCTCATGCAACTTAGGGTGCTTAACATCAGACATTCTGCGTCCAATAGCGATCACTTTCTCATAGCGATCATCCTCCAATAATAACGATAGTAGTTGCTTTCCAACCAAACCGGTTGCCCCTATGATCAGCGCCTTCTTTTGCCTTGGTTCTCTCATTTTGATCTAAATTAAACTCTGATTTTATTTAGCCATATGTTGGCATCTGTTATAACATGATACCTCAGTACACTCATCTTTGTATACAAAGAGATGTAATGTCATTCTCGTAAGCTAAAATAGTTCTTTGTCTAAGATTATTTAATGATACCTATCATTTCTGCCGTATACACACTATATACCGCTTATCGGCTATTGTTTACCCTTTAAAACATTATAAGCGATAAACAATAGCCTATAAATAACTACGTTTCTCAAGACTGTAACTCCTGCAAAGTTTTATAAACTCCTCCTTTTGCTATCAGTGAGTCGTGTGTACCTTGCTCTACCACTCGACCTTCTTTAATCACAATAATGAGATCAGCATTTTGAATTGTACTTAAGCGGTGAGCAATCACCAATGCTGTTCTATCTTTCATCAAATTGGTGATCGCATCTTGTACTAGTTTCTCAGAAACCGTATCCAAAGCAGACGTTGCTTCATCCAAAATCAAAATAGATGGATTCTTAAAAACAGCCCTTGCAATACTTAAACGCTGTCTTTGTCCTCCAGAAAGCTTGGCTCCTCTTTCTCCAATCATAGTATCATACCCATCTTCCATGTTCATAATGAAATTATGAGCATTGGCAATCTTTGCAGCCTGAATCACTTCTTCTCGACTAGCATCCGGCTGGCCAAAGGCAATATTATTGAAAACCGTATCATGGAATAATATAGATTCCTGAGTAACTATTCCCATATAATCTCTCAAAGAATCAATGGTGTATTCTTTAAGGTCCTTACCATCAATTAAAATTTGTCCACCGGAAGGATCATAAAAGCGAGGAATCAAATCGGCAATAGTAGATTTTCCACCTCCTGAAGGCCCGACCAAAGCAACTGTTTTTCCCTTCTCTAAACGGAATGAAATATCATGCAACACCTGCTTATCTCCATAAGCAAAAGATACTTTGTCAAACGTTATTGCCTCGTCAAAAGACTTCAATGGTAAACTCTTGCTTTGATCTTGTATACTTGGCTCTAAATCCAATACCTCCAAAATACGTTCTCCTGCAACTAGACCTCTTTGCACATTTCCAATAGCATTGGAGATCGCTTTCGCTGGATTAAGTACTTGAGTAAAGAAAGCAATATAAGTGATAAATTCACTGGCTGTTAAAGGAGCTTCTTCTCCTTTGTCCAATACCAATGATCCTCCATAAAACAAAATAATCCCTACGAATACCATTCCCATGACTTCTGAGTAAGGGGAGGCTAATTCCTTTCGATTAGCCATCTTTCGAAATGACTTTACATACTCTTGATTCTCAAAATCGAACTTACTTTTCACATAACGCTCAGAACCAAATGCTTTAATCACCCTCATTCCTCCCAAGGTCTCGTCCAGCACACTTAATAAAGAAGCTGAAAACTGTTGTGCATTCTTAGAGTGTTTCTTTAATTTCTTAGCGATATAAGAAATCACACCTCCAGAAATCGGAATAATCAAAAAGGTGAAAATGGTCAACTCAAATGATAAAGTGAAAAGATAGGCAAAAAATACAATTAGGGTAATTGGTTCCTTTACAAAAGTAGTGATAGATTGTGTAATGGATGCCTCTACCGCAAAAACATCATTGGTTGCCCTTGACATCAAATCACCTTTGTGCTGGTTTGTAAAGTATCCAATATGCAATGATGTAATTTTATCAAATAAAGCTGCCCTAATTCTTGCAACCGTCGTTGCTTTCAATCCTTCTGACATTCTTCTGCTGACATAACGAAAGATGTTCGCAAATAGAGAGGCTGTAATCGTCACTCCACAGACAATAGCTAAAACAGTCATCTTACCAGACTCTTCTATAATTCTGGCAAATTCCTGATAAAAATATCCCTTGATAAATTCTTTAGATAATGTAAAATCGTCCCAATACAACTGTCCCTCAGGTGCTTGTTCTGGAATCTCATTGAAAAGTACATCCATCAAAGGTGTTAGCATGGCAAAGTTTACCAAGCTAAAAACAGTATATAGGATCGTTAAAATAAAATAGGGTACTAAAAAAGGAGTAATTGGCTTTGCAAACTCCAGTAATCGAAAATAAGTCTTCATCTTTTTTCGCTCAATACATCTATATTCCTCTCACTTTCCAAATGCAAGAAAGTGCTCCTTAATAAATTAAAGCGACAAATTACATTATATTTACTAACATTCGCCCACTGTCATTCTAAATAAATCCTACTTAAAGTAAGTATCCTTCTCTTTTACCTTATTCTCATTGATGTAAAAGATTATTTTATCTCTTTACCAGCATTCCTTTAAGGTCATTGTTCTAGTGATAGAATATCACTAAATAACTATATATTTGTATGAAGAGGCTAATTGTCTGCTAGAATACCTGAAATGAACGAAGTAATGCAAGAAGAGCAAATAAGTGTCTACGGTGCCCGAGAGCACAACCTTAAAAATATTGATATCAGTTTTCCCCGTAATCAACTGATTGTAATTACTGGAATCAGTGGAAGTGGTAAGTCTTCCCTTGCATTTGATACCATCTACGCTGAAGGACAAAGAAGGTATATGGAGAGTTTTTCTGCCTATGCTCGCTCCTTTATTGGCAATATGGAAAGACCCGATGTCGATAAAATTGAAGGATTGAGTCCTGTCATCTCTATCGAGCAAAAAACTACCTCTAGAAACCCTCGCTCTACGGTAGGAACCACTACAGAAATCTATGACTTTCTTCGTCTACTCTATGCTAGGGCCGGAGAGGCTTTTTCTTATGTTACAGGAGAGAAAATGGTCAAGCAAACCGAAGACCAGATTCTTGAAATAATCATGCAGAAGTATGCCAATCAGAAGCTTATCCTTCTAGCTCCTGTTGTTAAAGGTAGAAAAGGACACTATCGAGAGCTATTTGTTCAGATCAGAAAACAAGGCTTCGGAAAAGTAAGGGTCGATGGAGAACTAATGGAACTGGTTCCCAAGATGCAGGTAGACCGCTATAAAACACACGATATTGAAATTGTCATCGATAGAGTTATAGTGAGTGAAGAAGACCGTTTTAGGATAGGACAATCCGTAAAAACAGCACTAAAACACGGGGAAGGTGTCATGATGGTATCCGAACCTGAGAAAAATACAGTGCAACACTTCTCCAAATTCCTCATGGACCCGGTCTCTGGAATATCCTATGATGAACCTGCTCCTAACATGTTTTCTTTTAACTCCCCTTATGGTGCTTGCCCAACCTGTAATGGTTTAGGACAAATAGAAGAAATCACAAGAGAGTCAGTGATTCCCGACCCAAATCTAAGTATTAGTAGGGGTGGATTAGCTCCACTAGGAGAGTTCCGTGACATTTGGATTTTCAAAAAAATAGAGAGCTTCCTTAAAAAGGAAAATTTGAGTATCTCTACCCCTATCAAAGACCTTCCTGAGCAAATTGTGGAAACCATTCTATATGGTAGTGATGAGGAAGTAGAGGTAGCTTCAGTAAAACATCCAGGTACCTTATGGCATACAAAATTTGAAGGGGTGATTAACTTCCTCACTAGGCACCTTAACGAAAGCTCCGATAAAGTAAAGGAATGGGCTGCCGAGTTTACATTAATACAAGAATGTCCTGAGTGTAAAGGAGGTCGTCTCAAGAAAGAATCACTACACTTTAAGATAGATGAAAAAAATATTGCAGAGTTAGCAGAAATGGATATTACCTCTTTAGGTACTTGGTTTAATGGATTGGAAGAACGCTTAAGCGAACGCCAGAACACCATCGCCAGTGAAGTACTAAAAGAGCTAAGAAAACGTATAGGATTTCTATTAGATGTAGGTCTTGGATATCTCACACTCAACAGACCGCTAAAAACCTTATCTGGAGGAGAAGCACAACGTATACGTTTAGCAACACAGATCGGAACACAACTCGTAGGGGTACTTTATATCCTTGATGAACCTAGTATAGGTCTCCATCAGAGAGATAATGTAAAACTCATTAATGCCTTAAAGAATCTTAGGGATTTAGGAAACTCCGTTATCGTGGTAGAACACGATAAAGATATGATGCTAGCGTCTGACTACATTCTTGATATTGGTCCAGGTGCTGGTATACATGGAGGAAGAGTAATGGCTGCAGGGCCTCCTGAAAAATTCCTCCAACAAACAGGTACTACTGCCGACTTCTTAAAAGATAAACGTAACATTTCCGTTCCTACAACAAGAAGAAAAGGAAATGGAGAAGTATTACACCTTGAAGGAGCTAAAGGGAATAACCTTAAAAATATCTCCGTAAAGTTCCCTCTAGGCACTTTCATTACTATCACGGGTGTTTCCGGAAGCGGTAAATCTACCCTGATTCACGATACACTGTATCCAATCTTGAATCAACACTTTTATCGCTCTAAAAAGGATCCTAAATCTTATAAAAGCATTAAAGGCTTAGAGCATATTGATAAGGTTATCGAAGTCGATCAGGCCCCCATTGGAAGAACTCCTCGCTCAAACCCTGCGACTTATACAGGTATGTTTACCGATATAAGAAGTATCTTCTCCAACTTACCAGAATCAAAAATCCGGGGGTATAAACCGGGTCGATTCTCCTTTAATGTGAAGGGAGGTCGTTGTGAGGAATGTCAGGGTGGTGGAAAAAAACTCATCGAGATGGACTTCTTACCTGATGTATACGTTGACTGTGAGAAATGTAAAGGAAAAAGATACAATCGAGAAACCTTAGAAGTTCGCTTCAAAGGAAAGTCTATCTCTGATGTTCTAGATATGACCGTAGAGCAAGGCCTTACCTTCTTTGAGAACAACCCTAAAATTCTCAAGAAACTACAAGCACTCAATGATGTAGGTTTAGGTTATATTACATTAGGGCAACACGCTACAACACTTTCTGGAGGTGAAGCCCAGCGTGTAAAATTAGCAACTGAACTAGCAAAAAAGGATACCGGAAAAACATTTTATATTTTAGATGAGCCAACCACCGGTTTACATTTCCAAGATATAGAACATCTTTTGAATGTTGTTCAGAAGCTAGTGAATAAAGGGAATACGGTATTGATCATTGAACATAACCTGGATGTGATCAAGGTATCGGATTACATTATTGACCTTGGTCCTGAAGGAGGTAGTGCCGGAGGAAGTATTGTCTGTCAAGGTACACCCGAAAAAGTAGCCAAGAACAAAGAAAGTTATACGGCTCAGTTCCTCAGGGAAGAACTATAAATCGTAAAAAAATAAGCCTGAAGATATTCAAATCCTCAGGCTTTTTAATGTTTTTGTGCGTCATAAAAGATTGTGCCGTTTAATAAAGGTGGGCAATCATCGTCACATCTCTTACGACTGATACTAATTGCTTGTTTAGGAAATCTCAATTACTTCATCCAGATAATTCTCAAGTCTGTAATCAGATATTCCTAATGATGAATCTTGTACCATTTTCACCCATTTAAAGTACTTCATAAACCATTTCATACGCTTAGAAATCAAGCCATTATTGAAATAGCTATACAAATATGGATGAAGATACAAAGTCACATTTTTTTCATTTTGCATACCTAGAATATATTCTACATCCGTTTCAATTTGATCAGAGATCATAATGGAGGCAGAAATCTTTCCAGTTCCGTTACATGTAGGGCACTTCTCCTGTGTTTTAATATTAAGCTCAGGTCTTACCCTTTGTCTGGTAATTTGCATCAAACCAAACTTACTCAATGGAAGCACAGTATATTTGGAGCGATCTGTTTTCATCTCCTTTTTCATGTGGTCATAGACCGCTTTCCTATGCTCCGCCTTTTTCATATCGATGAAGTCAATCACAATAATCCCTCCCATATCCCTTAGCCTAAGCTGTCGGGCAATTTCAGAAGCGGCTTCTAGGTTGACATTAAAGGCAGTAGTTTCTTGATCTGACTCAGCATTTGATTTATTTCCGCTATTCACGTCAATGACATGAAGAGCTTCCGTATGCTCTATTACCAGATAACCACCACTCGGAAGACTTACGGTCTGTCCAAATAGCGCTTTGAGTTGCTTCTCAATTCCGAAGTGCTCAAAAATTTTGGTTTTACCAGTGTAATGCTTTACTATTTTCTCCTTGTCAGGAGCAATGGTCTTGATGAATGATCTGATCTCTTCATATGATTCTGGATCATCTACGGTAATACTATCAAAAGACTCATTAAGAATATCTCTAAGCATAGAAGTAGCTCTGCTCATTTCACCAATGACTTTTTGTCTTGGTTTAGCATTTTTGAGGTGATTCACCCCTTTTTCCCACTTCGATAATAGATCCCTAAGGTCTCTATCTAGCTCTGCGACATCCTTGCCTTCTGCTACCGTTCGGATAATCACGCCAAAGTTTTCCGGCTTGATAGAAGAAATCAAGCGCATTAAGCGCTTACGCTCTTTTGCATCAGAAATTTTCTTGGAAATATTGATTGAGTTGGAAAATGGTACTAGTACCAAATAACGTCCAGCAATCGATAGTTCACAAGATAGTCTTGGTCCCTTTGTTGAGATAGGCTCCTTTACTACTTGAACCAAAATTCTTTGGTTCTGCTTAAAAACTTCATTAATTCGACCAAGTTTATCAATTTCTGGTTCCATACGGAATGAAGCCAACTTATGACTCACGTGTTTGTGATGTTTTCCTTGTCCGAGTTTAATAAACTTCTGTAAAGAGCGTACTCTAGGTCCCAAGTCAAGATAGTGCAAAAATGCATCCTTATCGTATCCTATGTCAATGAACGCTGCATTCAAGCCTGGAACAACTTTTCTTACTACTCCCAGATAGATATCACCTACCTGAAATTTGTCGTCCTCACTATCATAATGCAGTTCAACAAGACCCTTATCTCTTAGTAAAGCAATACGACCACCATTCTGAGTTGAATTGATGATTAATTCGTTGCTCAACTTGATAAAAGTTTAATTTTTTTTTTAAAACATCCCTATTTAAAGGGCTTGTACCTGATATAGTCAATACCATGACTATAATAAACGTCAGACCTTGACTTAACGCTAAAAGCTAAAGTCAAGGTCCAAAATGTTTTTAAAGACTTAATTACTTCTTCTTGTGTCTGTTTTTTCTAAGTCTTTTCTTTCTCTTGTGAGTAGCGATCTTATGTCTCTTTCTCTTCTTTCCGCAAGGCATATGCTTTACAGTTTAAAGTTCTTAAAATTTATTTTCTTATTTTAGAACGCCTCCTAAAAGGCTATCAGTTCAAAACAAGTCGCAATTTAATGCAATTAATTGACAAATCCGACATAAAGAGATTATTTCGCCTCCAATTCTGTCAAGTATTTATCTACTGTCGCAATAATTTGCGCATCTTGTGCTTTCTCCTTCACAATATTTAATTGCTGGATGGCTTTATCTTTATCTCCTAACTCTTTGTAACATACTGCTAGATAAAATCTACTTTGTATATCCTCTGAGTCAAGATCAACCAATTTCTTAAATCGACCTACTGCCTTATCAAACTGATTCGACTGTAGGGAAAGTGTTCCCAAATTAAAGAGTGCTAACTTATGGTTAGGGTCTTTTTTCAAAACTTCTCTAATCATAAATATTCCCTTCATAGGAGCCTCTGTAGATACATAGGTTACTCCAAGCTTCACCTTAGCATCCAAATCCTCTGGAGACTTTTCCAGGTACTTCTCATATAAGCCTCTGGCTTTGGCCCCCATCTGAGCTACCTTTTCCGTATTAACCGCAAAAGTAAAAGCTTCATAATACAAATCGGCCGCATTCAACAAATAAGGCTGCTTTGTATGAACGGTATAAAAGTCTTCTGCAGCTACTGCTGCACTATCATACCTGTTAATCATTTTCCATTCTGCAATCAGTTTATCTAATAAAGGCAATGCCTCTTGTTCTGTTGCTTGTTGTATATTGGCTTGCAGCTGAGCAATGCGCTCTTTCTTGTCTTCAGGAATTGTTTCTGAATGAGTAGTATTTGCTGTATTCTCAGTTGCAGAAGCTGTAGTAGCTTCCTTCACTTGCTTGTCATTGTTTCGAACTACGGCTCTAGGCATGAACATTAGTCCTGCCACGAATACAACGCCAATCGCGATCAATATATACTGAGACTTAGACATCATAATAGTTATATTTACCTACTCTTTTCGTTTACTGAAAACCTCAGTAGGGTTTATTTACCCTACTGAGACTTGTCTTTGAAATTAGTGATATCAATCTTACTTATTCGCAAGCTTTACTCTATCACTATTTTTAATTTTTTCCACAAATGACTTTGATGGCTTAAAACTAGGAATAAAATGCTCAGGAATCTCAATTGCTCTATTCTTTGAAATATCACGACCAATCTTGCTCGCTCTTTTCTTATTAATAAAACTTCCGAACCCTCTTACATAAATGTTTTCGCCATCGGCCATTTTTGTTTTCACCACTTTAAAAAATGATTCAACTGTTGTTGTCACATCATTTTTATCCAAACCTGTTTGGTTGGAGATCTCCGCTATAATATCCGCTTTTGTCACTGTCCTAAAGTTTTGTTTTTAGACTTAAAAATCTCGTAATCAATCACTTCAAAAGGCTTGCAAATTTATAAGTAAATTTTGTCACTTACAACTATACAACCAGCTTTCGTACAATAAAATTGTAAATATCTTTATATATTAGTTTACATGTTACATATATAAGGAAGACAAAAAAAGCCTTATCCAGCATCCTGTGCTGAATAAGGCTCTATACTTAATTACTAATTGAAAATTAATAATTAATCATTATAAGGAG